>NZ_JBHXRW010000024.1:0-126961 GCF_042716635.1 Streptomyces sp. NPDC058664
GCAGGGGGGACCCTGTGGGAGAGTAGGACACCGCCGAACAATTTTTAGCCTCAACCCCCGGACTCTGTCCGGGGGTTGAGGCATTTTTGCGTTCTAGGCTGTGCGCATGCGCTACGACTTGGTCATCTTCGACAACGACGGTGTGCTCGTGGACAGCGAGCCTCTTTCCAACACTCTGCTGGCCAGCTACCTGACGGAGCTGGGGCATCCCACCTCGTACGAGGAATCGGTGCGCGACTACATGGGGTCCGCCATGCACCGTATTCACGAGCTGGTCGAGGAGCGGAGCGGGCAGCGGTTGCCGGTGGAGTTCGACGAGGTCTTTCACGGACGGGTCTTCGCTGCTTTTCAGGCTGAGCTCGAGGCCGTCGTCGGGGCCGAGGAGGTGCTCAAGCAGCTTGCCGCGGGCGGGGTTCCGTACTGTGTGGCCTCTTCCGGGAGCCATGAGCGGATTCGCGTGGGGCACCGGAAGACCGGGCTCGACGCCTGGTTCCCGGACGAGATCGTGTTCAGTGCCGAGGACGTCGGGAGGGGGAAGCCGGCGCCTGATCTGTTCCTTCACGCCGCTGCACGGATGGGGGTGGCGTCCGAGCGGTGTGTGGTGGTCGAGGACAGCCGGCTCGGAGTCCAGGCGGCGGTGGCGGCCGGGATGGACGTGTACGGGTTCACCGCCATGACACCCGAGGAGAAGCTGGCCGGGGCCGTCGGTTTCTTCCGGAGGATGGACGAGCTGCCCGCGATATTGGGGTTGTGATCCATCTACCCCGCGGTAAGTTCCGGCCGTACGCTGTGCCGCCATGACGGATGCGCGGTTGCGGCGTGGGCGGGGATCCCTGGCGGTCAGCTTCTTTGTGCAGGGCGTCACCTTCGCTCTGCTCGTGACGCGAATACCGGCGATCCAGGAGCGGTACGGGATCTCGGACGGGCTGCTGCCGGTCTTCCTGGCCGCCGTGCCGATCCTCGCCGGGGTGGCGAGTGTGGCGACCGGGAAGGTCGTCGCCAGGGTGGGGCCGGCGGTGGTGCTGCGGTGGGCGCAGCCTTTCGTCCTGTTGTCCCTGCTCGCCGTGGGGGTGGGCGGCGAGCTGTGGCAGGCGGCTGTCGCCCTGGGGCTCTTCGGGCTCGCGGTCGGCGCCCTCGACGCCTCCATGAACATGCTGGGGGTCAGCCTCCAGCGGGCGTACGGGCGGAGCATCATGCTCGGCTTCCATGCCGCGTACAGCCTCGGTGGGATCGTGGGGGCCTCGCTGGCCTGGGTGGGGGCGCACTGGGATCTGTCGTTGTTCGTGTCGTACCTGCCTGTGGTGGTGCTCCTGCTGCCCGCCGCGTTCGTCGGCAGCCGGTGGTACGTGGCCGGTCGGGAACAGCCGGTGGAGGCGGTGGGGGAGAGCAAGGGGAGCGGGATGCCGTTCACGCTGTTGCTGCCGCTCTGTCTCGTCATGACCTTCGCGTACATCGGGGACTCGACCGTCTCCAACTGGAGCGCCAAGTACCTCCAGGACGTGCTGGGGAGTTCCGAGGAGTTGGCGACCGTCCCGTACAACGCGTACATGGTGACGACGCTGCTCGGGCGGGCCGTCGGGGACTTCGGGGTGCGGCGGATGGGGGCCGCGGCGGTCGTGCGGGCGGGGGCCGTGCTCGCCGCGCTGGGGTTCGCGGTGGTGGCGGTGTCTCCCGGGGCCTGGGTGGGGATCGCCGGGTTCACGGTGCTGGGGCTCGGGCTGAGCGTGATCGTGCCGCAGACCTTCGCGGCGGCGGGGAGGCTGGCTTTCGAAAGTCACAGCCCCGGGGACAGCGACGCGGCCGTGGCGCGGCTCAACGTCTTCAACTACGTGGGTTTCCTCGTCGGGTCGCCTCTGGTGGGGGCGCTCGGGGACGCGTGGAGCTATCGGGGGGCGATGCTGGTGCCGATGGTGCTGGTCCTGGTGACGGTGGTGTACGCCACGTCGTTCGGCTCGGGAGCGGCCCGATACGGTGGCGGGCATGAGCGGCCGCGCACTGTTGATGTGGGATGAAGCTGTCACGGGATACGACTTCGGGTCCGAGCATCCGATGGATCCCGTACGGCTCGCACTGACGATGGCGCTGGTGCGGGCGTACGGGCTCGACCGGGCGGTGGACGTCGTGGCGGCGAAGCCGGCCGGGGACTCGACGCTGCGGCTCGTTCACCGGGAGGACTACGTGGCGGCGGTCCGGGCCGCGTCGGCGGATCCGCGGCACGCGGACCAGGCGTACGGGCTCGGCACGGTCGACGATCCGGCGTTCGCCGGCATGCACGAGGTGTCGGCGCTGATCGCCGGGCAGTCGGTGGGCGCGGCGGAGGCGGTCTGGCGCGGGGAGGCCGCCCACGCGGTGAACTTCGCGGGCGGTCTGCACCACGCGATGCCGGGGGCGGCCTCGGGGTTCTGCATCTACAACGACGCCTCGCTGGCCATCGCCCGGCTGCTCGAACTGGGCGCGGAGCGGGTCGCGTACGTGGATGTGGACGTGCACCACGGGGACGGGGTGCAGGCGGCGTTCTGGGAGGACCCCAGGGTGTTGACCGTCTCGCTGCACGAGCATCCGCGGACGCTGTTCCCGCAGACGGGGTGGCCGGAGGAGACGGGCGGGGCCGGGGCCGGTGAGGGCGGGGCCGTGAACGTGGCGCTGCCGGCCGGGACGGGGGACGCGGGGTGGCTGCGGGCCTTCCACGCGGTCGTACCGGAGCTGCTCGCGGACTTCCGGCCGCAGGTGCTCGTCACCCAGCACGGGGCCGACACGCACTTCGAGGATCCGCTCGCGCACCTGGCGGTGTCGCTGGACGCGCAGCGGGCCGTGCAGGAGGCCTGTCACGAGCTGGCGCACGAGCATGCCGGGGGGCGGTGGCTGGCCCTGGGCGGTGGCGGGTACGCGGTGGTGGACGTCGTACCGCGGTCGTGGACGCATCTGGTGGGGATCGCGGCGCACGCCCCGGTGCACCCGGAGTCGGTGATCCCCTCGTCGTGGCGGGACGAAGTGTACGCGCGGACCCGGCAGTCGGGGCCGGCGCGGATGACGGACGGGCTGTGGCCGGTGGGCTTCCGTGACTGGTCCGAGGGGTACGACCCGGCGGACCGGCTGGACCAGGCGGTGCTCGCGACCCGCAAGGCGGCTTTTCCGCTGCGGGGGTTGCTCGCCTAGGGGTACGTCCGGAACGTACCGGTGGGCGTTACGCCGACTGTGCGGTGTCCGGAGGGTTCGGGCTCCGTGGCAGGGGTGTTCCGGCAGCATCGGGTGGGTGTTGAGTACCGGGGCGCTGCGGGCGCATCTGTTGGCGGCGGGGTTGGCGGGAACGGTGGCGACGTCGCGGGAGGAGAGCCTGCGGAGCTATCGGCTCTTCGCGGCGCGCGATCCGCGGGTGTTGTTGGGGCTCGACCCCGCCTGGGGGTGGGGTGAGGCCGATCTGTTGCGGCTGATGGCCGACAAGTGCGGGGTGTCGGACGATCCGGAGCACCGGTCGGGACCCGACGTGATCGATCCCGAGCGTACGGTGCGGGGACTCGACGCCTTCGCCGCGCGGTTGGGGGCGGCGGCGGCGCGGCGGGTTCCGGTGCTCCTCGGGACGGGTCATCCGCACCGGCTGCTCGGTTTCTACGTCGCTCTGGCAGACGCCTTGTCGGCGGCGGGATGTCTTGTCCTCACACCGGCGCAGGGGCGATGTGTCGACATAACGACCCGGTTCGGTCTACGCACGTACCTCCTCGACTACGTCCAGGGGGTCGCACTGGTGCGAGAGCCGGGGCCGTCGGGGGGCGGGCGCGAGCCGGGGGCGCACTCCCACTCGCCGCTGCCGGTCAGGGCCGCTCTGGAGAGCGCGGCGGAGTGCGGCGGGCTGCTGCCGGAGCTCGTGGTCGGGGACCACGGATGGGTCTGCGGGGCAGGTCAGCTGGGTATCGAGGCCATCGGTCTCGCCGATACGGATGATCCGGCGCTGTTCGTCGGTGAGGCGGAGGGGCAGGTGTCGGTCGCCGTTCCGCTTGATGACGGCGTGCGCTCCGACTACTACCGTCCACTGACGCGCTATGTACTCAATCGAGCGTGTCTGTCACGGTAAACGGCCGAAGGCAGCTCCTCTTCCCCACTCGTACCACCCGCCCCTAGGCTGGAGCGTGAGCGCTCGGCGACGAAGAGTCACCGGAGGGGAAGCCGGTGGGCGTCGCGGCGGAAGGTACAGGTGGGTCATGGCTGCTGGCGAACGACCTCTCAACGAGGTCAAGTTTCTGACCGTGGCGGAAGTCGCCTCGGTGATGCGCGTGTCCAAGATGACCGTGTACCGCTTGGTGCACAGCGGTCATCTGCCGGCTATCCGGGTGGGCAGGTCCTTCCGGGTGCCGGAACAGGCGGTTCACGAGTACCTGAGGGAGTCCTTCGTGGGGGTGGGGACCGCGTAGCGCGCGCGTGGCGGCAACGCCGGGAAAGCTCCGTATGTCCCTCGGATTACAAGCGGGGTGCTCGGGGCGGTAGGCTAGGCCGACGTAGGTCGTGTGGGCCCAGACGCCCCGCACCGATCCCCGCCGGGAGGCGGGGATGTTCCGAGAAGTGAGCGAGGGTAGTCGTGGGCTCTGTTATCAAGAAGCGGCGCAAGCGGATGGCGAAGAAGAAGCACCGCAAGCTGCTTAAGCGCACGCGCGTTCAGCGTCGCAACAAGAAGTAAGGCGACAGCTGCATCGCAGCGTTTCGTGCGTCAGGCGTGGCCCTTCACCGTTCGCGGTGAAGGGCCACGCTTTATTTGCGCGGAAATCCTGAGGCGCTACGGTGGCGACCAACGGAAGACGGACGGAAGGCGCTGATCTTGGGCAAGGTCGTGCTCGTCACCGGTGCCGCCCGGCATCTCGGGGGCCGCTTCGTGCGGCGGATCCAGCGGGATCCGGAGGTGGAGCGGGTGATCGCGGTGGACGCGGTCGACCCGGCGCACCAGCTCGGCGCCGCCGAGTTCGTACGGGCCGACATCCGCCGGCCGGAGATCGCCAAGGTGCTCGCCGAGCACGACGTCGACACGGTGGTCCATCTGGACGTCACCGGGACGGCGCTCGGCGGCGGCGGCCGTACGTCGGTCAAGGAGACCAACGTCATCGGCACCATGCAGCTGCTCGGCGCCTGCCAGAAGTCGCCGCGGATCAGCCGGCTCGTGATCAAGTCCAGTACCAGCGTCTACGGCTCCGCGCCCCGCGACCCGGCCGTCTTCACCGAGACGACGGCCGCGAAGTCGCTTCCCAGCGGGGGCTTCGCCAAGGACGCGGTCGAGGTCGAGGGATACGTACGGGGCTTCGCCCGGCGCCGCCCCGACGTGGCCGTGTGCGTGCTGAGGTTCGCGAACATCCTCGGCCCCCGGATCGACTCCCCGCTCGCCGAGTACCTGGCGCTGCCGGTCATGCCGACCGTCCTCGGCTACGACCCGAGACTGCAGTTCGTCCACGAGGACGACGTGATCGACGTCCTGCGCCTGGCGGCGCACGAGCCCCGCAGGGCCACCCTCAACAGCGGCACCTTCAACGTGGCGGGCGACGGGGTCCTCCTGCTGTCCCAGTGCGCGCGGCGGCTCGGACGGCCCACGGTGCCGGTACTGCTGCCCGCGGTCACCTGGGTGGGGACGGCGCTGCGCACCGTCGGGATCACCGACTTCGCGCCCGAGCAGATCCGGCTGCTCACCCACGGCAGGGTCGTCTCGACGGTCCAGACGAGTGAGGTCCTCGGGTTCTCGCCGCGCCGCACCACGGCGGAGACCTTCGCCGACTTCGCGCGCGGCCTGGGGCCTGGGCTGCTGCCGCCCGAGGTGCTCGCCGGCGTGGTGGACCGGATCGTCGGGCGTCTGGTTCCGTCCGCCGCCCCGCCCGCTCCCGCTGACCCTGTTTCACCTGCTCGCCCTGTTTCATCTGTTCCCCCCGTTCACGACGGCCCCTGAGGAGACCGGACAGCGATGGCGGACGCCAAGGTCATTCCGTTCGACGACGACCGGTCGCGGGCCCGGCGACGGCCCGGCCGTGCCGACGGCGAGGCGGCGGACGTACGGGCCCTGCCAGGGCCGCAGCAGGGCCCTCAGGAGCCGGGGGAGGGCCTCCGGGGCGGTCTGCCGGCCGGCGGCGCCGAGGAGGGCGCCCGGGAGGCCGGCTGGGAGCGGCGGCTCGCGGGCGGGCTCGCGTTCCTACGCCGCCGGATCACCGGCGACTACGAGGTCGACGAGTTCGGCTACGACGAGGAACTCACCGACCAGGTCCTGATGTCGCTGCTGCGCCCGCTGTACGAGAAGTACTTCCGGGTGGAGGTGAAGGGCGTCGAGAACATCCCGGCCGAGGGCGGGGCCCTGATCGTCGCCAACCACTCGGGGACCCTGCCGCTGGACGGGCTGATGATGCAGGTCGCCGTCCACGACCACCACCCGGCCGGGCGGCACCTGCGGCTGCTCGCCGCCGACCTGGTCTTCGTGCTGCCGGTCGTCAACGAACTGGCCCGCAAGGCGGGACACACCCTGGCCTGTGCGGAGGACGCGGAGCGGCTGCTGCGCGTCGGCGAGATCGTCGGCGTGATGCCGGAGGGCTTCAAGGGGATCGGGAAGCCGTTCGGGGAGCGGTACAAGCTCCAGCGGTTCGGGCGGGGCGGCTTCGTCTCGACGGCGCTGCGGGCCGGAGTGCCGATCGTGCCCTGCTCGATCGTCGGGGCGGAGGAGATATACCCGATGATCGGGAACGCCAGGACGCTGGCGCGGGTGCTCGGCTTCCCGTACTTCCCGCTCACCCCGACCTTCCCGTGGCTGGGGCCGCTGGGGGCGCTGCCGCTGCCGACGAAGTGGACGATCCAGTTCGGCGAGCCGATCCCGACGGACTCCTACGCGCCGGAGGCGGCGGAGGACCCGATGCTGATGTTCAACCTGACGGATCAGGTGCGGGAGCAGATCCAGCACACGCTCTACAAGCTGCTGGTGCAGCGGCGGTCGGTCTTCTTCTGAGTGGTGTGCCGGGCATGGAAGAAGGGGCGCCCCCCGTCCGTGGGGGCGCCCCTTCTTCTTGCTAGCGAGCGTCCTCGCTGTCGATGCCGAGGCCTGGAAGCAGGCCCGGCAGGAGTGGCGGAAGGGTCACGTCCGGCGCGTCCGGTGCCGCCTCGTCGGCGGAGGGGACCGTCGGCGTGCCGGTCGGGGAGGGCTTGAGCAGTCCGCCGGCGCTGCCGCCGAGGAGGCCGTCGTCCTCCGGTGAGACGGTGCCGCCGTCCGAGCTCGGGGCGGCGCCGGTGCCGGTGCCGGACGGGCGGGGTGGTGCCGAGTGGCTGCCCGAGGGAGTGGTCTCGTCGGGGGAGGGTGGACGCTGGGCGTCCGTCCCCTGCGGGGCCTCCGGGGTGCTGGGGGTGCTGCTGGGGCTCTCCGAGGTGATCCCGCCCTTCTCCGGGGTGCGGGGAAGCACCGACTGGAGCGGCTCGACCTCTTCGTCCATGGCGTCGAAGACGTACGTCACCTCGCTGCCGACGTCCGCCAGTTGGACGGGAAGCCGGTCGCGAAGGCCGTTCCAGGTGTCCCGGTGCGCCTGGGCGAAGGAGTTGAGCCGGGCCATCGGGGCGATCGCGCCGTCCCGCTGGTACGCCTGGCGGAGCAGACGGTGGCCTTCGCTCGCGTCGTGCTTCATCCCGCCCAGGACGCGGCGGATCTCGCTGAGCGACTCGTGGTCGAGGTCGCCCGAGCGGCCTCGCTCCATGAGTCTGCGTGCCTCGCTGAGGCGGGTGGACGCCTGGTCGAGGTAGATGCCGCCGCGGTCCGCGTCGTCGTCCGCCATTCCCAGCTTGATGTCTTCCATGCCTCGCTTGAGCCCGTAGAGCGAGTCACCGGGAAGCGCGTCGGAACTGGCAGCGGCCACTCCTCCGAAGGCACCCGCGGCCACACCGACCGTGAGGCCGCCGGCTGCGAGGCCCTTGGTCCAGCGGGAACGGGGGCGCAGCTTCCGCAGGGGGGACGCCCGGTGGGCTCCCTTGCCGTGGGAGGTGCGCTGTTCCGGCACCGTAGGGCCGGCGGTCGCGCTCCCCTCCATGAGCATCGCTTCCATGGCGGCGACGAGCTGGGCTCGCTGCACCACCTTGACCTCGGGGTCCAGTTGTGGCTTCGGCAGTTCGCCGAGACCGTTCGCCAAGGCCAACAGCCGTCCCTGCTCGGCCGTTTCGGCCGGGGCATCGGACTGCTCGGTCGCCGCGCCCTCGGACGCCCGGTCCTCCAGGGTCTGGGCGAAGGCGTTCGCCCGCCGGTGCGCCGATACGTTCGCGATCACTGGCGGCACCTCCTCTCGTCATGACGGTCGACTCCCCGGGGTGTCCGGAAGGTTGCACACCTTGAGCGCATCCACACGAAAGAGTGAGTGGCAGCGGACATGGCGTGTCCACAGGGAGCCTGCATCCCGCACAACGAGCGGCGCGGCACTTGGGTTACGCGCGAAAGATGATCGGACCAGTGCGTCATCGAGGCGTCACCGCATGTGAGTGGAGTGGGGTCGTGGGGATGCGGGGGGCGGGGCCGTGGGCCGGGGCTCTGGGGCGCGTGTGGGGGGCGCGAACCGGTCAGCGGGCGTCGTCCGGCAGGAGGCGGGCCAGGGTGCGGACGGCCCGGTACTGAAGGGTCTTGATGGCCCCCTCGTTCTTGCCCATGACCCGGGCCGTCTCGGCGACCGAGAGGCCCTGGAGGAAGCGCAGGGTCACGCACTCCTGCTGCTGGGGGTTGAGGCGGCGGACCGCGTCGAGGAGGGCGGCGTTGGAGAGGGACTCCAGGACGGAGTCCTCGGGGCTGCGCTCGACCTCGTTGGCGTCGAGCATCTCGCCCGTGGTGACTTCCAGGCGGAAGCGGCTGGACTTGAAGTGGTCGGCGACCAGGTTCCTGGCGATGGTGACGAGCCAGGCGCCGAAGTCGCGGCCCTGCCAGGTGAAGGTGGAGATCCGGCGCAGGGCGCGCAGGAACGTCTCGCTCGTGAGGTCCTCCGCCGTCGCCTTCCCGCCGACGCGGTAGTAGATGTAGCGGTAGACGGTGTCGCTGTACTGGTCGTACAGGCGGCCGAAGGCCTCGGCCTCGCCCGCCTGGGCGCGTTCGACCAGGTCCATCATGCGGGCGCTGTCGCTGTCGGCGGTGGGTCGGCGGGCGGGGGTCGAGGTCGCGGAGCGGGCACCGCGTCTGCCCACGGCGGCGCCGCCGTCGGCCAGGGCATAGCAAGGGCCGGCGGGTGCCGGGGCGGCAAAGGCGAATGCGGGGACAGGGCCGGCGTACGCGGTGGGGACGAAGCCGCGCAAGTGGTCGAGGACCGTTGCGCGCAGCGTAGCCAGGCCCGAGGTGTCAACCCCGACGTGTGGGTACACGGGACTCCCAGAGGCAGAGCTTCCATCACGTGCAGTGCGGGACCGTTCACCCGTCGTGGCGACGTGAGGGGTCCTTAGTGCGTCTGAGGAGAATAACGCTTCGTACAGGCAGCGCTACACCCAGTTGCCTAAATCACCGGTTACGTCGATTCTGTTACTGCTTGTAGTCGTAAATCATCGCGGTTCGTGATCAGTTGTTGATCGGTTTGCTTTCGGGTGTGACTGCACGGGCGTTGCGTTGTGCTCAAGTGCGGGGCGCGTGAGTGATCGTGGCCGCTGCGGGGTAAGGAGCCCGGAATGCCCGTCGGTCGACCTGTGCGGTGGTGTTCGACCACGGATGGGTGAGGGCGACTGGTCCGGGGTTGTCGCAGGTGATCGCAGCCGAAACGTATCGGCAGGTGCGTGGGAAGGGGTGGGGTGACCCGACCTCAGTGGCGGCGGCGGTGCAGGGCGACCGCGGCGGCCGTGCCGCCGGCCAGAGCGCCCAGGCCCGCCGCGGCGGGGATGCCGACCTTGGCGGCCTTGCGGCCGGTCCGGTAGTCGCGCAGCCGCCAGTCCCGGTCCTTCGCGTGCCTGCGGAGCTTGGTGTCCGGGTTGATCGCGTACGGGTGCCCGACGAGCGAGAGCATCGGGATGTCGTTGTGCGAGTCGCTGTAGGCGGCGCAGCGACCCAGGTCGAGGCCCTCGGCGGCGGCGAGCGCCCGTACCGCCTCGGCCTTGGCCGGTCCGTGCAGGGGCTCGCCGACCAGCTTGCCCGTGTAGACGCCGTCGACGGACTCGGCGACCGTGCCGAGCGCGCCGGTCAGGCCGAGTCGGCGGGCGATGATCGTGGCCGTCTCCACCGGGGCGGCCGTGACCAGCCAGACCTTCTGGCCCGCGTCCAGGTGCGCCTGGGCCAGGCCCCGGGTGCCGGGCCAGATGCGGTCGGCCATGTACTCGTCGTAGATCTCCTCGCCGATCGACATCAGCTCGGAGACGCGGTGGCCCTTGACGATGGACAGGGCGCTGTCGCGGGCGTCCTGCATGTGCTCGGGGTCCTCGACGCCGGCGAGCCGGAACCAGGCCTGCTGCCAGGCGAAGCGGGCGAGTTCGCGGCGCTGGAAGAACTTCCGCTTGTAGAGGCCGCGGCCGAAGTGGAAGATCGCGGCGCCCTGCATCACGGTGTTGTCGAGGTCGAAGAAGGCGGCCGCCCGCACGTCGCCGACGACCGGGAACTCGGGCTCGACCGGCGCCTCGCCCTCCGCGGTGGCCGCCGCCTCCTCCCGCTCCCGTTCCAGCTGGAGCGAGGACTTGCGCGCTGCCTCGGCAGCGGCCTCGCCTGCGAGGACGCTGCGCGCGGTGGCGGAGCGCCTACGTGGGGTGAGCCATCCCAGAGCGGCCATGTCGTGAGCATAGCCAGTCTGTTCGGAACTTCCTGACTTGTGACGATGCCGAGGCGTGAACAGTGTGGGGCTCCCCTGTTAATCGGGTCCCGCGCGGTCTTCTTGGGCTTCCGTCCGGGCGTGGCGGGCTTCGGGCCCGGCGGCGGGAGAATGGACGGCATGTTCGGACGGACGAAGAAGAAGGACGCCGGGTCGCGCACCGTGACGCTGATCGGCAAGCCGGGATGCCATCTCTGCGACGACGCCCGCGCGGTGATCGAGACCGTGTGCGCGGAGACGGGGGCGCGCTGGGAGGAGAAGGACATCACGCAGGACGAGGAGCTCCACCGGGCGTACTGGGAGCAGATTCCCGTCGTCCTGGTCGACGGCGAGCAGCACACCTTCTGGCGCGTCGACGCGGGGCGGCTCCGGCGCGAGCTGGGCGCGTGACCGGAAGGCGGTTACCATCGTGGACGTTTTGTTGTGTTTCGGGGGCGGCATCGTGAGGAGTGTGTGCGGTTTTGCCCCCTTCGGGTTCTCAACGCACTGAGGCGTCGCCCGGTTCCGTGATGACGCGAACGGCCCGCGTGACCCCGGTCACTTTGGCCGGACAAAACGGACACCATCTTTGTGCACGCGTTCACAAAGACATAGCCTGCATTCGACGGGGCGGTCTTGGGACATATGGCCGCCTGCAGCCCCGCTCATCCCGCAGGAGCACCGTGGCAACTGGCCGAACTCACCGACCGGCGACCCGTAGCCGAGGAATTCCCGAGGCCACCGTCGCCCGGCTTCCGCTGTATCTCCGCGCACTCACCGCGCTCTCGGAGCGTTCCGTACCCACGGTCTCCTCCGAGGAGCTCGCGGCCGCCGCCGGGGTCAACTCCGCGAAGCTGCGCAAGGACTTCAGCTACCTCGGCTCCTACGGCACCCGCGGGGTCGGCTACGACGTCGAGTACCTCGTCTACCAGATCTCCCGCGAGCTGGGCCTCACCCAGGACTGGCCGGTCGTCATCGTCGGCATCGGCAACCTCGGTGCCGCCCTCGCCGGCTACGGCGGCTTCGCCTCCCGCGGCTTCCGCGTCGCCGCGCTGATCGACGCCGACCCCGCCATGACCGGCAAGCCGGTCGCCGGGATCCCCGTCCAGCACAGCGACGACCTCGAGAAGATCATCGAGGAGGACGGCGTCTCCATCGGCGTCATCGCGACCCCGGCCGGCGTCGCCCAGCAGGTCTGCGACCGGCTCGTGGCCGCCGGAGTCACCTCCATCCTGAACTTCGCCCCGACCGTGCTCTCCGTGCCCGACGGCGTGGACGTACGCAAGGTCGACCTCTCCATCGAGCTGCAGATCCTCGCCTTCCACGAGCAGCGCAAGGCCGGCGAGGAGTCGAACGCCGAGACCGGCACGGACACCGGCGCCGAGGCGGAGACCGCCGTGGCCGCCGTACCGCCGGCGCCCCGTGGCACCACGGGCGGCAACCGCAAGGGACCCGACGGGGACGTCCCCGCCGTGATGCCGGCATGAGCCTCCTCGTCGTCGGGCTGAGCCACCGCAGCGCCCCGGTCTCCATCCTGGAGCGGGCCGCGCTGGCGGCGGACACCCAGGCCAAGCTCCTCCAGGACACCCTCGCCGCCGAGCCGGCCGCCGAGGGCACCGTCCTCGCCACCTGCAACCGCATCGAGCTCTACGCCGACGTGGACAAGTTCCACGCCGGTGTCGCCGAGCTGTCCACGCTGCTCGCGCAGCACAGCGGCGTCGGCCTGGACGAGCTCACTCCCTATCTCTACGTGCACTACGAGGACCGGGCCGTCCACCACCTCTTCTCGGTGGCCTGCGGACTCGACTCCATGGTCGTCGGCGAGGGCCAGATCCTCGGCCAGATCAAGGACGCCCTCGCCCTCGGCCAGGAACTGCACACCGCGGGACGCCTCCTCAACGACCTGTTCCAGCAGGCCCTGCGGGTCGGCAAGCGCGCCCACAGCGAGACCGGGATCGACCGGGCCGGGCAGTCGCTCGTCACCTTCGGCCTGGAGCAGCTCGCCGACGGCACCGACGTCGACACCTGGGCCAAGGGCAAGAAGGCGCTCGTCATCGGCGCCGGGTCGATGTCCTCGCTCGCCGCCGCCACGCTCGCGCGTGTCGGCGTCTCCGAGATCGTCATCGCCAACCGCACCCTCGCCCGCGCCGAGCGGCTCGCACAGATCCTGAGCGAGCCCGGGGGCACGGGTGTCGCCGCCCGCGCGGTCGAGATGGTTGCCGTCGGCGACGAACTGACACGTGCCGACATCGTCGTCTCCTGCACCGGAGCCACCGGACTCGTCCTCACCGGCGACGCCGTCGAGACCGCCGTACGGGGCCGCCGCACCCCGCTCGCCCTGCTCGACCTCGCCATGCCCCGCGACATCGACGCCGCCGCGCACCGCGTCCCCGGAGTCCGGCTCGTCGACATCGAGTCGCTCGCCGAGGCCTCCGCCGACGCGCCCATGGCCGCCGACGTCGACCAGGTGCGGGGCATCGTCTCCGACGAGGTGGCCGCCTTCGGCGCCGCCCAGCGCGCCGCCCACATCACCCCCACCGTCGTCGCCCTGCGCACCATGGCGGCCGACGTGGTGGCCAACGAGGTCGCCCGGCTGGAAGGCCGACTGCCCGGCCTCGACGACAAACAGCGCGCCGAGATCACCCAGACCGTGCGCCGCGTGGTCGACAAGCTCCTGCACGCGCCGACCGTGCGGGTCAAGCAGCTGGCCAGCGAACCCGGCGGAGCCGGGTACGCGGACGCGCTGCGGACACTCTTCGACCTCGACCCGGAGACGGTGGCTGCTGTCAGCCGGGCCGACCTGAATGACGCCGACGTCAAGAACCGAGGGCGAGTATGACCGAGAGGGCACTGAGGCTCGGGACCAGGCGCAGCAAGCTCGCCATGGCCCAGTCCGGGCACGTGGCCGACGCCGTCCGGCAGCTGACCGGCCGGCCCGTCGAGCTCGTGGAGATCACGACGTACGGGGACACCTCCCGGGAGCACCTCGCGCAGATCGGCGGCACCGGCGTCTTCGTCGCCGCCCTGCGTGACGCGCTGCTCGCCGACGAGGTGGACTTCGCCGTCCACTCCCTGAAGGACCTGCCGACCACCCAGCACCCCGACCTGGTGCTGGCGGCGATCCCGAAGCGCGAGGACCCGCGCGACGTACTGATCGCCCGCGACGGCCTGACGCTGGACCGGCTGCCCCAGGGCGCCCGGATCGGCACCGGCTCGCCGCGACGCACGGCCCAGCTCCACGCGTACGCGCGCAGCCACGGCCTGGAGATCACCTGCGTCCCGATCCGGGGCAACATCGACACCCGGATCGGCTACGTACGCAAGGGAGAGCTGGACGCGGTGGTCCTCGCCGCGGCCGGCCTCAACCGCATCGGCGGGACGGCGGAGCTCACCGGCTCCCTGTCGCTCGACCACCTGTCGGTCGACTCCGTCCTGCCCGCCCCCGGCCAGGGGGCCCTGGCGATCGAGTGCCCGGCGTCGAACGCCGCACTCGTCACCGCGCTCGGCGCGCTCGACGACCCGCGCACGCGGGCCGCCGTGACCGCCGAGCGATCCCTGCTCGCCGCCCTGGAGGCCGGCTGCTCCGCACCCGTGGGTGCGCTGGCCGACCTGCTGGCCGACGACCCCGGTCACGGGCAGGTTGTCACCGAAATGCGCCTGCGCGGCGTCGTCGGCACCACCGACGGCTCGACGCTGGTGCAGCTGTCCACCACCGGACCCGTACCCACCTCGCACGACGAGGCCATGGCGCTCGGACGCGAACTCGCGGACGAGATGCTCGCCAAGGGTGCGGCCGGTCTTATGGGGGAGCGAGCACTTTGAACCCCGCCAGCCCGACCACCAGCCCGCTGTACCCGGCCTTCGCGGGCCATGGGCACGTCACATTCCTCGGCGCAGGCCCCGGTGACCCCGGACTCCTGACCCTCAGGGCCGTGGAGGCCCTCGCCGGAGCGGATGTCCTGATCGCCGAGCCGGAGGTGCTCGAGGTCGTTCGCGGCCACGCGCGCGCGGGGGTGAGCACGCCGGAGCTGGCGGTCGTTGACGAGACGTCAACAACCGCCGGTGTCCCCGTGTTGAGGGACGCCGCCAATCTTGTCATGGAGGCCGCGAGGGGCGGCAGGCGGGTCGTCCGTGCGGTGACCGGCGACCCCGGCCTCGACGGGAACGCGGGAGCCGAGATGCTCGCCTGCGCCGCCGAGGGCATCCCCTTCGAGGTCGTACCCGGCGTCGCCACGGCCGTCGGCGTACCCGCCTACGCGGGTGTGCCGCTCCGTGACGCGCAGGGCACCGACGTCCGCTTCGTCGACGCGCGGACCGCCGACGAGCGGTGCTGGAGCGAGGTCGGCGCCTCCGACGGCACCGTCGTCGTGTCCACCTCGCTCGACTCGGTGGCCGCCGCCGCCGGTGAGCTCGTGGCGGCCGGCCGCAAGCCGGACACCCCGCTCACCGTCACCATCGCCGGCACCACCACCCGCCAGCGGACCTGGAACGCCACGCTCGGCACCATCGCCCAGGTCTTCAAGCAGGGCAAGGTGCTCCCCTCGCCCGAGGGCCACCGGCCGGTCATAGCCGTGGTCGGCGAGCGCAGCGCCCCGGCGCAGCGGGACCAGCTGTCGTGGTTCGAGTCCAAGCCGCTCTTCGGCTGGCGGGTCCTCGTGCCGCGCACCAAGGAGCAGGCCGCGTCGCTCTCCGACCAGCTGCGTTCGTACGGCGCGGTGCCCCACGAGGTGCCGACGATCGCCGTCGAGCCGCCGCGCACCCCGCAGCAGATGGAGCGGGCCGTCAAGGGGCTCGTCACCGGACGGTACGAGTGGATCGCCTTCACGTCGGTCAACGCGGTGAAGGCCGTACGGGAGAAGTTCGAGGAGTACGGGCTCGACGCGCGTGCCTTCGCCGGGATCAAGGTCGCCGCGGTGGGCGAGCAGACCGCCGCCGCGCTCGTCGACTTCGGTGTGAAGCCGGATCTGGTGCCGAGCGGTGAGCAGTCGGCTGCCGGGCTCCTCGAGGACTGGCCGCCGTACGACCCGGTCTTCGACCCGATCGACCGCGTCTTCCTGCCTCGGGCCGACATCGCGACCGAGACGCTGGTCGCGGGGCTGATCGAGCTCGGGTGGGAGGTCGACGACGTCACCGCGTACCGGACCGTACGGGCTTCGCCGCCGCCGGCGGACACGCGGGAGGCGATCAAGGGGGGCGGGTTCGACGCCGTTCTGTTCACGTCGTCTTCGACTGTGCGGAATCTCGTCGGTATCGCAGGGAAGCCGCACAACGTGACCGTCATCGCGTGTATCGGTCCCGCCACGGCCAAGACGGCCGAGGAGCACGGGCTGCGGGTGGACGTGCTGTCGCCCGAGCCGTCCGTGCACAAGCTCGCGGAGGCGCTGGCGGACTTCGGGCTGCGGCGGCGGGAGGCGGCGCTCGAGGCGGGGGATCCGGTGACGCGGCCTTCTGAGCGGCGGCCGGGGGCGCGGAGGCGTCGTACGACGTAGTCGTAGCCGGTTGCTCGGGTGCGGGTCCCCTTGAGGGGGCCCGCACCCTTTGCGTTGCCGGGGCACTGGGGTGCGGGTCCTTTCGGGGCCCGCGCCCTTTGCGTTGCCGGGGCCTGCTGATGCGGGTTCGGGTGGAGGTGGCGCGCTCATGGTGCGGGTCCAGGCACAAGGGGCGCAGGCGCCGCCGAGGGCGCCGTCCCGTGTGCCCACCCGTCCCGCCCCAGCGGGACGATTGCCCACACGGGGGTGGGGTGGGGTGGGGTGGGGCGTGCGGTCACACGGGGTGGGACGGGACTACTGTCCGCACGGGGTGGGGGCGGGGCGTGCGGCTGCGCGGGGGTGGGGGTCGGGCGTGCGGTTACGTGGGGTGGGGGGCGGATGTGTTCCGCGACGGGGGTGGGGCGTATGCCCACAACCTGTTGGCAAAGGCACCGTGGCCGCGGGCGTAGCCTCGGGGCATGAACTCGTACGGATCCTTTCCCGGGGCGCGGCCGCGGCGGCTGCGGACGACGCCTGCCATGCGGCGGATGGTGGCCGAGACCCGGCTGCACCCCGCCGATCTGATCCTCCCCGCGTTCGTGCGCGAGGGGATCACCGAGCCCGTGCCGATCCAGGCCATGCCCGGGGTCGTCCAGCACACCCGGGACACCCTGCGGAAGGCCGCCGTGGAGGCGCTGGAGGCCGGGGTCTCCGGGATCATGCTCTTCGGCGTGCCCGAGGACGCCAAGAAGGACGCCGCCGGTACGGCGGGGACCGACCCGGACGGGATTCTCCAGGTCGCCGTCCGGGACGTGAAGGCCGAGGTCGGCGACGAGCTGGTCATCATGTCGGACCTGTGCCTGGACGAGTTCACCGACCACGGCCACTGCGGCGTCCTGGACGCCGACGGCCGGGTCGACAACGACGCCACGCTGGAACGTTACGCCGAGATGGCCCAGGTCCAGGCCGACGCCGGCGTCCACGTCGTCGGCCCCTCCGGGATGATGGACGGGCAGGTCGGAGTCATCCGCGACGCCCTCGACACCATCGGCAAGGAGGACGTGTCGATCCTCGCGTACACCGCGAAGTACTCCTCCGCCTTCTACGGCCCCTTCCGCGAGGCCGTCGGTTCCTCCCTCCAGGGCGACCGCAAGACCTACCAGCAGGACCCCGCCAACCTCCGCGAGTCGATGCGCGAGCTCGCCCTCGACCTGGAGGAGGGCGCCGACATGGTGATGGTGAAGCCGGCGGGGCCGTATCTCGACGTGCTCGCCAAGGTCGCCGAGTCCGTGGACGTGCCCGTCGCCGCCTACCAGATCAGCGGTGAGTACGCGATGGTCGAGGCGGCCGCCGAGAAGGGGTGGATCGACCGCGACAAGGCCATCCTGGAGACCCTCACCGGCATCCGGCGGGCCGGCGCGCAGCTGATCCTGACCTACTGGGCCACCGAGGTCGCCCGGACCCTGGGGTCGGCTCGCCAGTAGGGGCCGTCCGGCGCACCCTGGAGAGGTACCCGACAGGTACCTCTCTGGAGGTGGTCCTCATGATGCACACGCTTGTCGGCTGGCATGTGGAGATGGAGTTCCAGGAGGAAGGCGACCGGACGCGGGCCGCGGCCATGGTCCGGCTCTCCGACGGCACCGAGTTCCGGGCCCACGGCACCGCGAACCGGCACCCCTCCGATCCGGAGCAGCTGCGGGTGGGTGAGGAGATCGCGGGGGCGCGCGCCCTGATGGACCTCGCTTCCCAGCTGCTGCAGAAGGCGCATACGGAGATCGACGAGGTGTCGGGCCGGACCTCGCACTCCCTTCGCTGACGACGAAGCCCCCGGCACGGGATCCCGTGCCGGGGGCTTCGCCTTCGCGGCTGCCGGGAGCGTCAGAGGCGCTCGGGCGTCCGGATGCCCAGGAGGGCCATGCCCTGGTGGAGCGTGCGGGCGGTGAGGTCGCAGAGGAAGAGGCGGTTCTCCGCGACCTCCTGCGCCGGCGCCGGCTTGATGACCGGGCACTGGTCGTAGAACGTCGTGTACAGCGAGGCGAGCTGGTACAGGTACGCGGTGAGCTTGTGCGGCGCGTACTCGGTGGCCGCCTCGGCGATCACCTCGCCGAACTGGTCCAGGTGCAGGCCGAGTGCGCGCTCCGCCGGGGCCAGCTCCAGCTCCGGGTGCGCGAGCGGCACACGGTCGCCGGCCTTCCCGAAGATCGACCTGATCCGCGCGTACGCGTACTGCAGGTACACCGAGGTGTCGCCGTTCAGCGAGACCATCTGGTCCAGGTCGAACTTGTAGTCCCGCGCCGCGGACGTCGACAGGTCGGCGTACTTGACCGCGCCGATGCCCACGTACTGGCCGTTCTCGACGATCTCCGTCTCGGTCAGGCCCACCTTCTCGGCCTTCTCGCGCACCACCGACGTCGCCCGGTCCACGGCCTCGTCAAGCAGGTCCACCAGCCGGACCGTCTCGCCCTCACGGGTCTTGAACGGCTTGCCGTCCTTGCCGAGGACCGTGCCGAAGGCCAGCTGCACGGCCTTCACGTCCTCGTTCAGCCAGCCGGCCCGGCGGGCCGTCTCGAAGACCATCTTGAAGTGCAGCGACTGACGGGCGTCGACCACGTACAGCAGGGTCGTCGCCTTCAGGTTCCGCACCCGGTCGCGGATCGCCGACAGGTCCGTCGCCGCGTACCCGAAACCGCCGTCGGACTTCTGGACGATCAGCGGGGTCGGGTTGCCGTCCGGGCCCTTCACGTCGTCGAAGAAGACGCACAGCGCACCCTCGGAGCGGACGGCGACGCCCGACTCCTCCAGGAGGCGGCAGGTCTCCGCCAGCATGGCGTTGTAGCCGGACTCGCCGACCACGTCGGGGTCCCGGATGTCCATGTCGAGCTTGTCGAAGACCGAGTAGAAGTAGATCTTCGACTCGTCGACGAACCGCTGCCAGAGCGCGAGCGTCTCCTCGTCACCGGCCTGCAGGTCCACCACGCGCGCGCGGGCCCGCTTCTTGAACTCCTCGTCGGAGTCGAAGAGGGCACGCGAGGCCTTGTAGAGCCGGTTCAGGTTCGACATGGCCTCCTCACCGGAGACCTCGGCGCCGCCCTCGGCCTTGTGGTCCAGCTCGTGCGGGTGCTCGATCAGGAACTGGATCAGCATGCCGAACTGGGTGCCCCAGTCGCCGATGTGGTGACGGCGGACCACGCTCTCGCCGGTGAACTCCAGGATCTCCACCATCGCGGCGCCGATCACGGCGGAGCGCAGGTGCCCGACGTGCATCTCCTTCGCCACGTTCGGCTGGGCGTAGTCGACGACCGTCGTGCCCGCCGACTCGTTGAACGGCACGCCGAGCCGGGCGTCGGCGGCGCGGGCCGCGAGGGTCCGCACGATCGCCGCGTCGGTCACCGTGATGTTCAGGAAGCCGGGGCCCGAGACCTCGATCTCCTTCAGGACGTCGTTCTCCGGGATCGCCGCGACGACCTGGGTCGCCAGCTCACGCGGATTGCCCTTGAGCCGCTTGGCCAGCGCCAGGATGCCGTTGGCCTGGAAGTCGGCCCGGTCGCTTCGTCGCAGCAGCGGGTCGGCGGACGCGGCCTCCGGCAGGGCTGCCGAGAGTCCGTCCGCGAGGCGCTGCTGCACGGTCGAAGCGAGGGAAGGGACCGAGGCCATGAGCTTCCGTTCCTGTTGAGTCCGTCAGGTCTAATTCGCTTGTCAAGTGTCCCACGGGAGCGCAACGTGATTTCCCCGCCTGTGGACGACCTCGGACTGTGGACAACCTCGGAGAGTGTTGTTCCGTCTGGGAGAATGGCTTACGCAGGGCCGTCAGGCAGAACCCCCTCAGGAAGAAGGACGTACCGACCGTGGCTCAGAGCAGCACCGAGACCGACTGGGTCTCCCGTTTCGCGGACGAGGTCATCGCCGAGTCGGAGCGACGTGCGCCTGGCAAACCGGTCGTCGTCGCCTCCGGCCTCTCCCCGTCCGGCCCGATCCACCTGGGCAACCTCCGCGAGGTCATGACCCCGCACCTGGTCGCCGACGAGATCCGCCGCCGCGGGTACCAGGTCAGGCACCTCATCTCCTGGGACGACTACGACCGCTACCGCAAGGTGCCGAACGGCATCGAGGGCATCGACGCGTCCTGGGCCGAGCACATCGGCAAGCCGCTGACCTCCGTCCCGGCCCCCGCCGGCTCGCCCCACCCCAACTGGGCCGAGCACTTCAAGGCCGCCATGGTCGAGTCACTGGCCGAGCTGGGCGTCGAGTACGACCCCATCAGCCAGACCGAGCAGTACACCGCCGGTGCCTACCGCGAGCAGATCCTGCACGCCATGAAGCACCGCGGTGACATCGACGCCATCCTCGACCAGTACCGGACGAAGAAGGCCCCGAAGAAGCAGTCGCAGAAGCCCGTCGACGAGGCCGAGCTGGAGGCCGAGGAGGGCTCCGGTGCCGCGAGCGAGGACGACGGCTCCGGCGGTGCCTCCGGCTACTTCCCGTACAAGCCGTACTGCGGGCAGTGCGAGAAGGACCTCACCACCGTCACCTCGTACGACGACGAGACCACCGAGCTCGCCTACACCTGCGCGAACTGCGGCTTCGCCGAGACCGTGAAGCTCAGCGAGTTCAACCGCGGCAAGCTGGTCTGGAAGGTCGACTGGCCGATGCGCTGGGCCTACGAGGGCGTCATCTTCGAGCCCTCCGGCGTCGACCACTCCTCGCCCGGCTCCTCCTTCGTCGTCGGCGGCCAGATCGTCCGCGAGATCTTCGACGGCGTCCAGCCCATCGGCCCGATGTACGCCTTCGTCGGCATCAGTGGCATGGCCAAGATGTCCTCCTCGCGCGGTGGAGTACCGACCGCCGCCGACGCGCTGAAGATCATGGAAGCCCCGCTGCTGCGCTGGCTGTACGCGCGCCGCAGGCCCAACCAGTCCTTCAAGATCGCCTTCGACCAGGAGATCCAGCGGCTCTACGACGAGTGGGACAAGCTGGAGGCCAAGGTCGCCGACGGCACCGTGCTGCCCGCCGACGCCGCCGCGTACTCCCGCGCCGCCCGCACGGCCGCCGGCGAGCTCCCGCGCACCCCGCGCCCGCTGCCGTACCGGACGCTCGCCTCGGTCATGGACATCACCGCCGGGCACGACGAGCAGACCCTCCGGATCCTCACCGAACTCGACCCGGAGAACCCCGTCACCTCCCTCGACGAGGTCCGGCCCCGGCTCGACCGCGCCGAGAACTGGATCACCAGCCAGGTCCCGGCCGACCAGCGCACCATCGTCCGCGAGGAGCCCGACACCGAGCTCCTCGGCTCCCTCGACGACGAGGGCCGCGAGTCGCTCCGCCTGCTCCTGGAGGGCCTCGACACCCACTGGTCGCTCGACGGGCTCACCACCCTCGTCTACGGCGTCCCGAAGGTCATGGCCGGTCTCGACCCCGAGGCCAAGCCGACGCCCGAGCTGAAGCTGGCCCAGCGTGCCTTCTTCGCCCTGCTCTACAAGCTCCTCGTGAGCCGGGAGACCGGGCCCCGACTGCCCACGCTGCTCCTCGCCGTCGGCGCGGACCGGGTGAGGAAGCTGCTCGGCGCGTGAGTGCGTGAGTGCGTGAGTGCGTGAAAGGGCCGCCACCCGGAGACCGGGTGGCGGCCCTTTGCCGTGGCCTCGAAGGTCATCTCGAAGGTCAGGCGGTGCGGTAGTCCTGCATGTCCTGCTGGATCTGCTGCTGGATCCCGGGGATCACCTGCTGCAGCAGAGCGGGGTTACCGAGCTGCTGAGTCCCTTGGTGCTCGGCCACCATGGCCGCGAGCTCCGCGTCCTCCGGGAAGCGGTCATGCTCCACCGCGTACGCCCAGGTCAGCTTGTAGACGACCTCACGGAACTCGTCGATCTGCTGGTCCGGCTCCACGTACTCCGGATACTCGACGAACTGCTCGGGCCCCGGCGGAGGGACGTCCTCCGGGCCCTGCGGGACCGGGACGGGCGTGGGCTCGAGACCATCGACGATCTGCGGGTTGTACGTGCCCTCGTACGTCTTCGGGGTGATCTGCTGCGCGTCGAACCAGGGGCTCTCGTGGTTCACGGGCCCGCCGGGCGCCTCCGCCTCCACCTGCGCGAGCCCGACGTGCGGCGCCTGCTGCTGCGCCGACGGCGCCTGCTGCGGCACCTGCGGTGACTGCTGCGGTACGGGGACGGGTCCCTGCACCGCCGGCTGCAGCTGGGGCGCCTGCTGCGGCTGGAGCTGCTGCGCCTGCGGCTGCGGGGGCAGCAGGGCCGGCTCGATGCCGGCCGCCGCCAGGCCCGCCGCCGCCGTCTCCGCCAGCGGGACGCCGTACCGGGCCAGACGCAACGGCATCAGCGCCTCCACCGGAGCCTTCCGCCGCCAGCTCCGGCCGTAACGGGCCTGCAGACGCGCCTGGTAGATCAGCCGCTCCTGCTCCAGCTTGATCACCTGCTCGTACGAACGCAGCTCCCACAGCTTCATCCGACGCCACAGCCGGAACGTCGGCACCGGAGACAGCAGCCAGCGCGTCAGCCGGACACCCTCCATGTGCTTGTCCGCCGTGATGTCCGCGATCCGGCCCACGGCGTGCCGGGCCGCCTCGACGGCCACCACGAACAGCACCGGGATCACCGCGTGCATCCCGACACCCAGCGGGTCCGGCCACGCGGCCGCGCCGTTGAACGCGATCGTCGCCGCCGTCAGCACCCACGCCGTCTGCCGCAGCAGCGGGAACGGGATCCGCAGCCACGTCAGCAGCAGGTCGAGGGCGAGCAGCACACAGATGCCCGCGTCGATGCCGATCGGGAAGAAGTACGAGAAGGTACCGAAACCCTTGTCGAGAGCGAGCTCGCGCACGGCGGCGTACGAACCCGCGAAACCGATCCCCGCGATGATCAGCGCACCGGCGATGACGAGACCGATGAGTATTCGGTGTGTACGTGTCAGCTGCATCGCGGCCACCCGCGATCCCCTCCCGTCATTGGACAACCCGCGCGCACAGAGTGGCACATGCACACGGAGCCCGGCCCCCGGGGGAGGGACGGGCTCCGCACGCACGTGCCACTGTGCGCTGGTTTGTGACTACTTGTTGGCGGCGGCGACCGCGGCCACGGCTTCCTTCGCCGCCTTCACCGCTCCCGCCATGACGGTCTTCTCCGACGGGGTGGCCGCGCCCGCGTACCCGGCACCGTTGTACGAGAGCAGCACCAGGACGTTGCCCGTACGCGCCACGACGGAGCCGTACACGAAGTCCTCATCGGTCTTCCGCAGCTGGTACGCGACGGTCTTCGCCTCGTCGCCGATGCCCGTGGCCGTGGCCGTACGGACCTTCTTCGCGCCCGGAGTCTCCTCGATCTTGGCGAGCTCCTTCGCCAGGTTCGCCTGCGCCCGCTCCTGACCGCTGCCGAGCGTGACGTCCGACTCGTACCGGTAGAACGACACGTCGAGCCAGCGGTACTGCGAGCCCTTCACACCCATGTCCGCGAGACCGTTCCACGAGCAGCCGCCACGGCTGGTGAGATCACTGGAGGGGGCGGGCGTACCGTTCTTCGTCTTCGCCTTCGGCACCAGCGAAGCCGTCGTCTTGGCGGAGATCGCCTTGCACGCCTGGGGCAGCTCCGCGAACCTCGCCGGCTCGACCGTCTTCGTGGTCTGCGAGGGCGAAGGGGTCGCGGACGCCGAGGCGCCGCCCTTGTCCTTCGACCCCGTCGCACCGGAGCCGCCGTCGCCGGAGTCCGAGGAGCAGCCGGCGACGACGAGCATCACCGGGACGGCGGCGCAGGCGAGTATGCGGGTGAGTCGCGGGGCTGATCGCTGCATGGTTCCTTCAGTCGCTTGTCGTGCGGTCCGGCCGGGGCTCCGGCGGCCCGGGCACGGGTGCTGGTGGGCCACGGGTACGGCGACACGTTACGTGGTCGCCGCCCGCTCACGGTGGGGAGCCGAACCGCTACTCCTCCAGGCGCTCGGCGAGCAGCCGGGCCAGATTCCGGGCCTTTTCCTGCAGTTCCCGGCTGTCCGGGCCTTCGGCCGAGCCGGTCGTCTGCTCCCGGTAGGAGACGGTCACGATGACGTTGGATGTGCGGAACACCACGCTGACGGCACGCGCACGGCCGTTCGCGCCGACCGTGCTGACGACGTCGTTCAGGTACGCGACGTCGCCGAGGCCGTCGAGGACGCGGGGTTCGAGGCCGGTGGAGGCGGGGTCGCCGGTCGGGGTGGGACCGGTGGCGGTACCCGTGGCCGTGCCGGTACCCGTGGCCGGGGTGGTGGCGCCCGTCGGGGGGTGGGGCGGCGCGGTGCTCTTCGGTGTGGCCGCGCCCTGCGGGGTCTTGCCCGGGGTCTGGCCGGGGCCGGTGCTCGCGTTCGGGGGCGTGGCGCCGCTCGACGCGGTCGCGGGGGCCGTCGGTGCCGTGGGGGTCGGTGGGGCCGTCGGGGGCAGCGGGATGCCCGCCGCGAGCTGCTTGCGGACGTACACCTCCTGCGCCCGGGCGTCGTCGCTGACGGCGGTGTCGTACGACACGACCCGCTCGACGTCGAGCATCAGCCGGTGCGAGACGTCCGGAGTGTCGGCCTTCCACGTGCAGCCGACACGCCGGTCGGTGTCGTACGTCACGGCCGCGACGCCCCGGTACGCCTTGCCGCGCTCGGCTTCGGCGAGCGCGGCGGCGCCCGGGAGCAGATCCTTGAGCGTGCCGGGCGGGACGGAGCCGCAGGGCTCGAAGAGCGTGCGGTAGCGGCCGGGCGGTGCCACGGGCGCGGCGGGGCCGGCCTTGGCGTCGACGGCGATGTCGTCCACCGGGGGGCCGGCGGAGCATCCGGCGAGGCCGATCCCGAGGCCGAGGCCGAGTGCGAGGACGACGGCGGTGCGAGCCGTGGACCCGGTGCGGCCGGGGGCGTACCTCTTTCGCTGCACGGTCCCAGGCTCCCTTCTCCCGAAGTCTTTCCCGAAAACTGTTTGCCGCGCGAACCCGGCCGATGGACACAATGTCTATCGCACACGCAGCTGTTGATGCCGGTCCGCTGTCACCTGTACGGGCTTTGGCTCCGGTTTTTGCGTTATCAGGCTTTTCGGGGGAATCGAGGGAGTATGTCGTACGTAGAGGTACCTGGGGCGAAAGTGCCGATCCGGATGTGGGCCGACCCCGCCACGGTGGAGGGCGGTGCCATGCAGCAGCTGCAGAACGTGGCGACGCTGCCGTGGATCAAGGGCCTGGCCGTGATGCCGGACGTGCACTACGGCAAGGGCGCGACGGTCGGTTCGGTGATCGCGATGCGGGGCGCGGTCTGTCCGGCGGCGGTCGGTGTGGACATCGGCTGCGGGATGTCGGCGGTCAAGTCGTCGCTGACGGCGAACGACCTGCCGGGCGATCTGTCGCGGCTGCGGTCGAAGATCGAGCAGGCGATTCCGGTGGGCCGGGGGATGCACCGCACGGAGGTGGACCCGGGGCGGCTGTACCAGTTCCCGACGGCGGGGTGGGACGGCTTCTGGTCGCGGTTCGACACGGTCGCGGACGCGGTCAAGTTCCGTCATGAACGGGCGCGACAGCAGATGGGGACGCTCGGAAGCGGAAACCATTTCGTCGAGTTCTGCCTCGACGAGTCGGGTGCGGTCTGGCTGATGCTGCACTCCGGGTCCCGGAACATCGGCAAGGAGCTCGCCGAGCACCACATCGGCGAGGCGCAGAAGTTGCCGCACAACCAGGGTCTCGTCGACCGTGACCTGGCGGTCTTCGTCGCGGACACCCCGCAGATGGCGGCCTACCGGAACGACCTCTTCTGGGCGCAGGAGTACGCGAAGTACAACCGCGCGATCATGATGGCGCTGTTCCAGGAGGTCGTCCGCCGGGAGTTCCGCAAGGCGCGGGTGACCTTCGACCAGGTGATCTCCTGCCACCACAACTACGTGGCGGAGGAGCAGTACGAGGGCATGGACCTGCTGGTCACGCGGAAGGGCGCGATCCGGGCCGGCTCCGGGGAGTTCGGGATCATTCCGGGCTCGATGGGCACCGGCTCGTACATCGTGAAGGGCCTCGGCAACGCGGCCTCGTTCAACTCGGCCTCCCACGGGGCAGGCCGGAAGATGAGCCGGAGCGCGGCGAAGCGGCGCTTCTCGACGCGGGACCTGGAGGAGCAGACGCGGGGTGTGGAGTGCCGCAAGGACTCCGGCGTCGTGGACGAGATCCCGGGCGCGTACAAGCCGATCGAGAAGGTCATCGACCAGCAGCGCGACCTGGTGGAGGTCGTCGCGAAGCTCAAGCAGGTCATCTGCGTGAAGGGCTGAGCCGGTGGGCGGGGGCCTGACGGACCGGTGAGGGACGAGGAGGGCCGGCGCGGTGCGCCGGCCCTCTCTCGGCTCTACAGCTCGCGGTGGACCTTGGTGTTGGAGGCCTGGGCCCGGGGGCGGACGACCAGGAGGTCGATGTTGACGTGCGGGGGGCGGGTGCAGGCCCAGGTGATGGTGTCGGCCACGTCGTCCGCGGTGAGGGGTTCGGCCACGCCGGCGTAGACCTTGGCGGCCTTGTCGGTGTCGCCGCGGAAGCGGGTGGTGGCGAACTCGTCGGTCTTGACCATGCCGGGGGCGACCTCGATGACGCGGACCGGGGTGCCGACGATCTCCAGGCGGAGGGTCTCGGCGAGGACGCGGGCGCCGTTCTTGGCGGCGACGTAGCCGGCGCCGCCCTCGTAGGTGGAGTGGCCGGCGGTGGAGGAGAGGACGACGACGGTGCCGTCGCCGCTCGCGGTGAGGGCCGGGAGCAGCGCCTGGGTCACGTTCAGGGTGCCGATGACGTTGACCTCGTACATCTGGCGCCAGTCGTCGGGGTCGCCGGTGGCGACGGGGTCGGCGCCGAGGGCGCCGCCGGCGTTGTTGACGAGGACGGCGAGGCTGCGGAACGCGGTGGCGAACTCGTCGACGGCGGCGCGGTCGGTGACGTCGAGGGCGTAGGCGGTGGCCTGGTGGCCGGCCTCGTTGATCTCGGCGGCCAGGGCCTCGATGCGGTCCTTGCGGC
Organism: Streptomyces sp. NPDC058664; assembly: GCF_042716635.1. Lineage (NCBI taxonomy): Bacteria > Bacillati > Actinomycetota > Actinomycetes > Kitasatosporales > Streptomycetaceae > Streptomyces > Streptomyces sp. NPDC058664. Next base: position 27,184 of record NZ_JBHXRW010000024.1, read on the forward strand.
GGGCGGTGAGGACCACGCGGTAGCCGGCGGCGGCCAGCTGCCTGGCGGTGGCGGCGCCGATTCCGCTGCTCGCTCCGGTGATGACGGCGATGGGGGTACCGGGGGCAGTCATGACGGGGTGCTCCTCGCGCGGGTGGTCGATGACGTCGGTCGCCCGGTCAGGATAGGTGGGGCCGCCGGTCAGCGGCCTCGCGGGGCGTACATGATCAGGGCCATGCCGGCGAGGCAGACGAGGGCTCCGATGACGTCCCAGCGGTCGGGCCGGTAGCCGTCGGCCGCCATGCCCCAGGCGATGGATCCCGCCACGAACACTCCGCCGTAGGCGGCGAGGACGCGGCCGAACTCAGCGTCCGGCTGGAGGGTGGCGACGAAGCCGTAGGCGCCGAGGGCGAGGACTCCGCCGCCGATCCAGATCCAGCCGCGGTGCTCGCGGACACCTTGCCAGACGAGCCAGGCGCCGCCGATCTCGAAGAGGGCGGCGAGGGCGAAGAGGGCGAGGGAGCGGGCGGTCAGCATGGGGTGAGCGTGCCATGGGACACGCTGGCTGATGGATTGTCAGACCATGGGATGATCTGTGGGTATTTTGGCCTCATGCGTGGAATGCGGAAAGGTGTGCTCGGGGTCGCTCTCGCGGCCGCGGTGGTGTGGGGTGCGGGCGCGACCGCCGGTGCCGTGGGTCCGACGGGCGGGGCCGAGGCGGATCTGACCCATCACGGTCATGTCTCCCTCTGGGACGGGAGGGTGGGTGTCTGGCTGGTCAGCGGGAACCACGGACCCTCGGACGTCTCCCAGGCGACGGTCCGGCTGGCCTTCTCCGTGCCGATGGCGGGTGGCCAGGAGCTGCCGCCGGCCTGTCTGTGGAGCAGCGACCGGGTGGTGTCGTGCCGTACGGGTGAGCTGCGGGCCGCGGGCGGCGTGGGTGAGCTGGCACTCGATCTGCGGACCGCGGGGCTTCCGGACGAGTTGACCGTGGACATCACGACGGCTTGGCGGGGCGGGGTGGCCGATCGGAATCCGGCGAACGACCGGCACCGTGTCCTGGTGCTCGCCACCGGGGATCCGTACGTCTTCTGATCCCCGGCCCGCTTCACCATCGGATGCCCGTGCGTCTTCTGATGCCCACTCCGGCACCGGGTTCCCGTGCGTCTTCCGGTGCCCGCTCGCTCCGGTCAGCGGCTCGTCCAGTGGACGTAGCCGTCGGGGCGGACCAGTACCGCGGTCCGGCGCGACGGGTCCGCCCAGGTGGCCCGTACGAGGCGCTCCGGGGAGACGGGGACGGTGCGGGGCAGGGCCGGGGGCTCGCCCTCGGGGGCGATCAGGACGAACTCGCCGCCGCGCAGCAGCTCGTAGAGCCGTCCCTCGCGCAGTCGCAGGTCCGGCGCGCGGCGGCCCGCGGGGCGGCTGGAGCCCGCCGGGGGCGCGTATGCGATGCCGATGCCGCTGATCATGCCCATGGCGCGCGCGGAGGCGGGCCGTAGCGCGTTGAGCGTGCGGGCGGCGAGGGAACGGGCGGCGCGGGTGAGCGGGGTGTGGGCCATCGCGAGGCGCACGATCGCGCCGCTGCTGCGGAGCACCATGGCGCCGACCGGGTGGCGCTCGGACTGGTAGCTGTCGAGGAGTGCCTCGGGGTCGGGTGCATCGCCGCGCAGGACGGCGGTGAGCTTCCAGGAGAGGTTGGCGGCGTCCTGGAGGCCGGTGTTCATTCCCTGGCCGCCGGCGGGGGAGTGGACGTGGGCGGCGTCTCCGGCGAGGAAGACCCGGCCGACCCGGTAGGCGGGGGCCTGGCGCTCGTCGCTGTGGAAGCGGGAGATCCAGCGGGGGTCGTGCATGCCGAGATCGGTGCCGAGGGCGCGGCGGGCGATCTCACGGACCTCGTCGAGGTCGACGGGCTCGCTGTCGGCGACCTGGCGGGTGCGGTTCCAGCCCATCACCCGGTACCAGCCGTCGCCGAAGGGGGCGAGGAAGGCGAAGGTGTCGCCGGAGCCGTTGACGGTGAACGAGTCGGTGGGTTCCTCGGCGAGGCGGACGTCGGCGAGGACGATGGAGCGGATCACGGAGCGGCCGGGGAACGGCAGGCCCAGGGCGGTGCGGACCGCGCTGCGGACGCCGTCGGTGCCGACGAGGTGGCGGGCGGTGAGGGTGAGCGGGGTTCCGTCGGGGCCGGTGAGCTCGGCCGTGACCGTGTCGGCGTCCTGGCGCAGTCCCCGCAGCTCCGTTTCGTACCGGAAGGTGACTCCGGCGGCCACCGCGCGGCGCTCCAGGAGTCGCTCGACCTCGTACTGCGGGGTGACGAGCAGGTGGTTGAAGCGGCTGGGCAGTCGGGTGAGGTCGAGGTCGAAGCGGCCGAAGAGCCGGGCGAGGGGGAGGGTCGTGCCCGTGGCGAGGAGTTCGTCCGCGAGGCCGCGGGCGTCGAGCTGCTCCAGGGTGCGGGCGTGGACGCCGAAGGCGCGGGTCATGTTGGCGAGGCCGTGCGGACGGCGCTCGACGAGGGTGACGTCGACGCCGGCGGCGGCGAGGTCGCCGGCGAGGAGCAGGCCGGTGGGGCCGGCGCCGATGACGAGTACCTGGGTGTCGGTCTTCTCCGTGGTGCTCATGGCTGCCTCCAGGGTGCCCACGACCGTTGGCCAACGTCTGTTGGTCAACGCTTGTTGGCAACTGTAGGGGCAGCCTCGGTGGAGTGTCAACGCCTGTTGGCCTACAGTCGTTGGTATGACGACCGCCCGCCGCTCCGACACCACCAGGGCCGCCATCCTGGAGGCCGCCCGCGAGCGCTTCGCCTCCGACGGATACGACCGCGCCACCATCCGGGCCATCGCCCGTGACGCCGGGATCGACCCCTCGATGGTGATGCGCTACTACGGCAACAAGGAAGGGCTGTTCGCGGCCGCCTCCGAGATCGAGATCGGCCTCCCCGAACTGGGCGGGCTGCCCGCGCAGCACATCGGGGCCGTCCTCGTCACCCACTTCCTGGAGCGCTGGGAGCGGGACGACGTCCTCACCGGGATGCTGCGGGTCGGGGTCACCAACGAGGCCGGGGCCGAACGGATGCGGGAGATCTTCGCCCAGCAGCTCGGGCCCGTCACCCGGGGCGTCTGCCCCGACCCGGCGGAGGCCCCGCACCGGGCGGCGCTCGTCGCGTCCCAGATCCTCGGCATGGCGCTCACCCGTTACGTCCTGCGGCTGCCGCCGGCCGTGGACATGTCCACCGAGGAGATCGTGGCCTGGCTGGGCCCGACCGTGCAGCGCTACCTGACCGCCGAGACGCCCTGAGGGACCCGCGTGCGGGTCGCCGAGACGCGCTGAGAGACCCGCGCGCGGGTGCGGGGCGGCGACGCGGGTCCGGCCGCGGTCTCCCGTCAGCCGGTCGTCGCGCCGCCGAACTCCCGTACCGCGTCGGAGACGATCTCCTCCAGACGGCTGTGGTGGGCGCCGCGCCAGTAGACCCGGCCGCACTCCACGCACTCGGCGAACACGTCGTACGTCTTCTCCGTGCCCTGCTCCAGACGCTCGCGGACCGCGTCCTTGTCGGCGTCGCTCAGCCGCCCGTTGCACGCCGTGCACCGCGTCCAGGGCGCGAGCGGGGGCGCGAACCGCTCGAGGACGTCACGGAGCTGCTCGTCCGGCCGGTCGCTGTAGACGTACGCGCCCGCCCACAGTTCGCGGCGGCGCAGCAGGCCGCGGTCCCGGGACAGCATCACGCGCCGCTCCCGCGCGGAGAGCGCGGCGAGCGCCGGGTCGCCGATGTCCTCGCTCTCGTACGCCGCGTCCACCCCGAGCAGCCTCAGCCGCCGGGCCAGCGTGCCCAGGTGCACGTCGAGCAGGAACCGGAGCGGTGCGCCCGGCCGCACCGGCTGCGGACGGGCGACGCCCTCCACCTCGACCGTCTCGCCCGCGACCGGGACGTGCGAGGCCTCGACGGGCCGGCCGTCGACCAGGAGCCTCCCCGCCTCGGTGAGCGGCACGCCGAGCGACTCCACGACGTGGCCGAGCGAGGAGGCGCCGTCCGTGATCACGGACGTGCGGCCCGCGCGCCGCTCCACCGAGACGAAGAGCCCCAGGACGGGGGCGAAACTGATCTGGATCTCCGGTCCGTTCACGAGGACAGGATGGCATCGTCCCGGGACGGGCGGCCAGGGAATTCGGCGTCGGGCGGCGAACGACGGGCGGGCGAGTGGGCCGGCGGACGGACCGGTGGAGTCGGTGGGGCAGAGGCGGTGGGGTGCCTGCCCGTGCCGGGGCGGGTACGAGGTGCCGGCCGGGACAAGAGCCTGCGGTACCGTCCCGCCATGAAGATCATCGACCTCGAACTCGGGGACCCCCGGCTGGAGAGCGATCTCCTGCCGGTCCTCTCCGAACTCCGTCCCCACCTCACCCCGGAGCTCTTCCGCGAGGTCTACGAGGCCGGCCACCCGCAGGGGCTCCGGTTCAGCGCCGCCTACGCGGACGACGGCCGCTGCGTCGGCGCGGCCGGCTGGCGGATCGTCAACAACACCAGCTCCCTGCGCAAGCTCTACGTCGACGATCTCGTGACCGCCGCCACCAGCCGCTCCACCGGTGTCGGCCACGCGCTCATCGCCCACCTGGAGGCCCACGCCCACGCCGCCGGCTGCCACGAGCTCAACCTGGACTCCGGCACCCACCGCACCGGAGCCCACCGCTTCTACCTGCGCGAGCGCTTCGACATCGTGGCCTTCCACTTCACCCGGCCGCTCACCGCGCCGGGGGACGCCTCCTAGACCGGCTCCCGGACCGGCTCCCGGACCGGCTCCCGGACCGGCTTCTCCAGGTCGAGGCGCCAGTCGTTGCAGCGCATCGGGCGGCCCGGCGGGTACTCGTAGCCCCGCTCGCCGCGCAGCTCGAACCCCGCCTTGCGGCACACCGCGTTCGAAGCGGCGTTGTCCGCCGACGGGAACGCGTGCAGATGGCGGCGGAGGCCGGCGGCCCGGGCCTCCGCGACCACCGCGCGCGTGGCGGACGTCGCCAGGCCCCGGCCCTGGAAGCCCGGCAGCACCGCCCATCCGGTCTCGTACACCGGCTCGTCGTCCCAGGTCTGCGCCCAGTAGCCGATGCTGCCCACCACGGCCTCCTCCGGCAGCAGCACGATCCGGAACATCCGCCCCGCACCCGTGGCGTCCGCGCTCAGGTCCACGTACCGCCGATGGCGCCGGACCAGCTGCTCCTCGGTCTCCGGGCCGCCCAGGTGCTCCATCAACGCGGGCGCGTTCAGGGCGCGCAGCAGGTCGGCGTCGTCCTCGGACCACGGTTCCAGGCGTACCGGCGAGGTGTTGGTCTCCATGTCCGTACGGTAGGTCAGGGCACCGACAGTCCGCGGGCGTACGCCGCCGGCGGCACCCCGATCGTCGCCGTGAAGTCCCGTACGAGATGGGCCTGATCGCTGTAGCCGAGCTCCGCCGCCAGTGCCGCCCAGTCCGGGGTGCCCGCCGTCTCCGCCGCTTCGGCGCGTTCCAGGGCCTCGTGGATGCGGTAGCGCAGGATCACCCACTTCGGGCCGACGCCGACACGGGTCGCGAAGAGACGCTGGAGCGAGCGTGCGGACAGGCCCGTCGCCGTGACCAGCCGGGACACCTTGCGGACCGACCGGTCCGCGCGGATCAGGTCCACGAGCTCCATGGCCCGCTCGGCGTCCGGATCGGGGACGGGGCCGTGGGCCAGGAGGAAGGCGTCGAGCGCCGCCACGCGCGCGTGGTCGGTGTCGGGGGAGAGGACGGCGGACAGCCGGTCGGCGGGCACCTGGTCCACGGACGCCTGGTCGGTGCCCGTGCTCGACTCCGGGAACACTTCCGTGAGGGGAACCCGGCGGCCCGTCCAGGCCGACACCGGCCACGCGGGCGCGAAGGGGCGGAAGCCGCCGGGACGGAACTGCGCGCCGCAGACCCGGCCCGCCTCCGTCAGCTTGTGGGTGAACAGGCCGAGTCCCACCCCTGCGACCTCGGCGGACGTCTCCGCCGCCGCCTCCGGGGCACCGAGCGGCCCGTACCGCTGGAAGACGATGTTCACCGACGGATGCGGGACGACGTGGCTCGCGTACGGCTCCGGCAGTTCCCAGTCGATCAGCCAGTAGTGCTCCAGGTAGGGCCGCAGTTCCGGTGCCGGCAGGTGACGGCGGAAGCGGACCCGGGAGAGCAGTTCGGCGGGGTCGACGATGCCCCGGGTGTCCCGGCGGGGAGCGGAAGCGGACATCCTCCGATGCTAGGACGGGGCGCGCCCGCGCCCTGGCGCGTTTCTTCAAGACCCGGGCGGGCATGCTCCCCCAGCATCGATTCCATGACGAACGTAGCCCCGCCCCGTATCGGTGACCTGCTCCGTACCGCCGCCGCGCAGGCCACACCCCTGGTCAGGGACACCGTCGACGCGTCGCTCGGCCTGCCCACGCCCTGCGCCGAGTACGACGTGCGCGCCCTGCTCAACCACCTCTTCGACGTCGTGGTCAACTTCCGCGCCCTCGCCGCCAAGCAGCCGGCCGACTTCTCCCACACCCCCGACCGGCTCGCCGAAGCGGACTGGCGCGAGCGTTTCGGGGCCGAGACGGGGAAGCTCGTCGAGGCCTGGTCGGCGCCCGGTGCGGAGGAGGGCACGTCCGGAGCCATGGGGCTGCCCGCACGGACCGTCGGGTCCATGGTGCTGCTCGACCTGACCGTGCACGCCTGGGACCTGGCCCGCGCCACCGGGCGGAGCTTCGCGCCCGATCCGGCGGTGGTCGCGGGGCTCGTCGAGGAGGTGGAGGGGATGGCGCCGATGGCCCGGAGCATGAAGGTCTTCGGCGACGCGGTCGACCTGCCCGGAGACGCCACCGTCTTCGAGCGGCTCCTCGCCACGACGGGACGCGATCCGCGGGACCGGGCGGCCTGAGGCGGCCGGTCCCAGGCCCTCGCCGCTCAGCGCGTGCGGCCCGGCGGGTCCGGCGAGAGCTGGGAGACGACCTGTCCGAAGGCATGCTCCTCCGCGGGCGTCAGCTCCACCGACTCCTGAGGGTGCCAGACGCGCTCCAGCGGGGTACCCGCCCGGTCGCGGGACCACAGGCTCCGTGACAGCCACACCACCGTCGAGACGGCGAGCAGACCGAAGAACGTGATCACACGGGGGTCGGCGAACGGTCCGGGCAAGGACATGGCTCACTCCAGGGCGTGAGGACCGCCCGCACGCGGCGCCCCGGGAGATGGCGCGACGGGCACGGCGGCGCCGGTGGTTCCTGCTGCTTCCTCCCGATCTGTTCAGTTAACACCACTGTGGGGGATTTTCGGCAGGGGGTCCGGGACCGGGGCACCGCCTTCCGCCTCCGGTCGCCGACCGGGGGCGGAAGGCCCTCTTGTGCGTGCCGGGGAACCGCTCCAAGGTGGCGGAAGAGGCACATTCCGGCCGGGGAGGGAGCAGCCGTATGTCCGGGGCGCAGCCGTGGGGATTCACGGACGACAGGGGTACGGAGCTGGGGGCGGCGCGTGCGCCGCGGCGGGTGATCGCGTACGTGCGGGCGGGGGCGGCGCTGTGCGACCTGGGCGTGACGCCGGTCGCCGTGTACGGCTCCGGGCACGACGGCGAGGTCCTCGATCCGGCCAAGGAGGGCGGGCTGCGGGCGGCCGGGGTGACGTACCTCGGACCGGGCCGGAGCCTGGACGAGGAGCTGCTGCGGAAGCTGCGGCCGGACGTGATCGTCGACGTCACCTACGACGGGAAGAGTCCGTACGCGCTCGACGAGGCCGTCGCCGAACGGGCCGGGGTGCCGCTCGTCGCGCTCTCCGTCGGCAACGAACTCACGCTGGCGGCGATACTCGACCGCTTCGGCGCGCTGGCCGTCAGCCTGGGGGCCGCGCCGGAGTCCGACGTCCCGGGCTCCGGTGCGGCGACGGAGCTGTCGGCTGCGACGGAGGTGTCGGCGGTGGGCCCTCCGGGCGGGCTCCGGGCCGCCGAGGACGCGCTCCGGGAGGCCGCCGCCCGGAGCCGGCTCGCCGTGCTCGCCCTCTCGGGGGCCGGTCCCGATCAGGTGCACCTGGCCCGGCCGCAGGCCTGGCCCGAGCTGGCGCGCCTCGCCGAGCTCGGCGTCCGGCTGGTCGACCCGGGGCCCGGGCCCGGTGCCAACTGGTTCACCGCGGACTGGGACCACGCCACTGGACTCCGCCCCGACCTGGTCCTCTTCGACAACCGCGCCCATGCCACGGCGCCCGGCCAGGCCCTGTCCGGCGTCCGGACCACTCCGTGGAACCCCGAGACCCCGCCCAGTCCGGCCGCGTACGCGCGCTTCTTCCGGGACCTCGCCGAAGCGCTCACCACCTGAACGGCCGGCAGGCCGGGCCGGTTGCTCGGGCTGCCGCCGACCAGGCCGGTTGCTCGGGCTGCCGCCGACCGGGGCGGACGGCTCAGGCCCTCGTCGGACGGTCGGGTGCTCGGGTCGCCGCCCGCCGGTCCGGGCGGGCGCTCAGGCCGCCGCCGGCTGGTCGGGCGTTTGGCCACCGTCCGCCGGCAGTCGGATGATCGGGTGCTGTCCGTCGGTCCGGTCGGACCGCCCGGGTCGGTCGCCGCCCCGGGCCGGTCACCGGCCCACCGGTCAGGCCAGTGCCTCTTCAGGCCGATGTCGCCGTCAGGCGGGTGCGGCCGTCAGGCGGGTGCGGCGGAGGGAGTCGGCGAACTCCTCCGCGCGGGCGAGCTGGGTCCGCAGTTCGGCGACCCGTTCCGCGGCCGCCTGCTCGTAGCCGCGGACGCGGGCCAGGAGCTCGGCCCGCTCGTCCGGTTCGAGCTCCGTGTCCGTGCCCGCGCGCTCGGCGGCCAGCCGGTCCATGGCCATGAGGAGTTCACGGGTCTCGTCGAGCGTGAAGCCGAGCGGCTTCATCCGGCGGACCACCATCAGCCGGGACACGTCCGCGTCCGTGTAGAGCGGGAAGCCGCCCGGTGAGGCCGCGGACGGGACGACCAGGCCGCTGTCCTCGTACTGCCTGATCGTCCGCAGGGACAGTTCGGTCCGTGCGGCGACCTCGCCGATCTGCATGGGCTCGCCGGTCATTCGTACTCCGCTCACGCGTCAGGTCCTTCCTCGTGCGGGCTCCCCCAGGACGTATCGGACCCCCACAGGGGGTGCGGCTTCCGCGCATTACATCCGATTCGTCCTAACTTCAGCACTTATGAGTGCCGGAAGTGTGGCGAAACGCCTGGCCGCAGGACCTTTAGGGCGTTCAGCTCACGGCCACACCAGGCAGTACGGCTGGTGGCCCGCCTCGTGGAGGCGGACGGAGAAGTCCTGCCACTCGTGGAGCAGCTGGTAGACGTCGAAGGCGTCGCGCGGGCCGCCGCGGTCGGGGACCGTGGACCAGATGAAGGCGGCGGCGCCGACCGACTCCTCGCCGATCGCCCGGAGCGGGTCGACCACGGTCATCGGCAGCTTCACCACCGCGTAGTCCGGGTGCAGCACCACCAGCTCCAGCGGTGGCACCTTGTGCAGGGGCATGCCCTGGATGCCGGTCAGGACCATGGCCGCTATGGTCTCCGGCTTGATCTTGGTGAACATGCCGCCCATGCCGAGCTCGTCACCGCCGAGCTCCTCCGGACGCATCGAGATCGGGACCCGGGCCGCCGTCGCGCTGTTGGGCGCGCCGAAGTACTTGTACGTCACCCCCAAGCTCCGACCTCCGGTCGCAGGGGGTGGTTCCGCGGCCGGCTCGGGGCTCGTCCGGCGCTCCGACGCGGCCGGGTCCTCCGCCCGCCGGCGCCGGTGCCTGCCCCGCCGGGCAGACTCCGGACCCAGGTCGTCCGTCCCCTCGCCCGGTCCGCCACCGCGATGCATATCTCCACCCGACTGCTTTTTCTCGGCAACACGACCCCGCCGCGCGACCCGATCATCGTGTCAGTGACCTCCCCCGCGTTCGTACGGTGAAACACCTGTCCGCAAGAACGCCGTGGCCTCTGACACCATGGATTCCGTGAGTCATCCCTATGACGCCCCAGTTTCGCAGACGCGGAGGGGGAATGCCCCGGTGTCATAGCCAGGATGTCCATGCCGTCCCTCCGTCCCCGATGTCGTGCCCGAAGTCGTTCTCGCAGGTCAGGATCACAGTGCCGTATTCATACGAAGCCCCAGTCTCACAGACGCTTTTCGACCGCGCTTCCCTCGTGACGCCCGGCGGCGTGAACTCACCGGTGCGTGCCTTCCGGGCCGTGGGCGGAACGCCCCGGTTCATGGTGTCCGGTTCCGGCCCCTACCTCACCGACGCGGACGGCCGTGAGTACGTCGACCTGGTGTGTTCGTGGGGGCCGATGATCCTCGGCCACGCGCACCCCGAGGTCACCGCCGCGGTGCAGGAGGCCGTGGCCCGCGGCACCTCCTTCGGTACGCCCGGCGAGGGCGAGGTCGCGCTCGCCGAGGAGATCGTCGCGCGGATCGAGCCGGTCGAGCAGGTACGGCTCGTCTCCTCCGGCACCGAGGCCACGATGTCCGCGATCCGCCTCGCCCGCGGGTTCACCGGACGCGCCAAGGTCGTCAAGTTCGCCGGCTGCTACCACGGCCACGTGGACGCGCTGCTCGCCGCGGCCGGTTCCGGCGTCGCCACCCTCGGGCTGCCGGACACGCCCGGCGTGACGGGCGCCCAGGCCGGGGACACGATCGTGCTGCCCTACAACGACCTGGCCGCGGTGCGCGCCGCCTTCGCCGCGCACCCGGGCGAGATCGCCTGTGTCATCACGGAGGCCTCGCCCGGCAACATGGGCGTCGTGCCGCCCGTGGACGGCTTCAACCAGGGGCTCGCGGACCTGTGCCGGGAGAACGGCGCGCTGTACATCTCCGACGAGGTGATGACCGGTTTCCGTACCTCGAAGGCCGGCTGGTACGGCGTCGACGGCGTGAAGGCCGACCTGCTGACCTTCGGCAAGGTCATGGGCGGCGGCTTCCCGGCCGCCGCGTTCGGCGGCCGCGCCGACGTCATGGGACACCTGGCCCCGGCCGGGCCGGTCTACCAGGCGGGCACGCTCTCCGGTAACCCGATCGCGACCGCCGCCGGGCTCGCGCAGCTGCGGCTGCTCGACGACGCGGCGTACGAGAAGGTCGACGCGGTGTCGAGGGAGATCCAGGAGCTCGTCACCGGCGCGCTCGCCAAGGAGGGTGTGGCGCACCGGCTGCAGACCGCCTCCAACATGTTCTCGGTCTTCTTCACCGCCGACGAGGTGCGGAACTACGACGAGGCGAAGCGGCAGGAGGCCTTCCGCTTCAACGCCTTCTTCCACTCGATGCTGGCCGACGGCGTCTACCTGCCGCCGTCCGCCTTCGAGTCCTGGTTCGTGTCGGCCGCCCACGACGAGCGGGCCGTCGAGCGGATCGCCGCCGCCCTGCCGGCCGCCGCGCGCGCCGCGGCGGAGGCCACCGCATGAGCGCCGTGAGCAGTAACGACACAAGCAACGGCGACATCACCGTCGTCCATCTGGTGCGGCACGGCGAGGTCCACAACCCCGACGGGGTGCTGTACGGGCGGCGCTCCGGCTACCACCTGTCCGATCTCGGCCGCGAGATGGCGGACCGGGTCGCCGAGCACCTGGCCGGCCGGGACATCACGTACGTCGTCGCCTCCCCGCTGGAGCGGGCGCAGGAGACGGCGGAGCCGGTCGCCAAGTCGCACGGTCTCGACGTGGCGAGCGACCCCCGCCTGATCGAGGCGGCGAACGTCTTCGAGGGCAAGACCTTCGGCGTCGGCGACGGGGCGCTGCGCAAGCCGGGGAACTGGAAGCACCTGACCAACCCGTTCCAGCCGTCCTGGGGCGAGCCGTACGTCGAGCAGGTCGTCCGCATGATGGGCGCGCTCGACGCGGCGAAGGACGCGGCCCGGGGGCACGAGGCGGTCTGCGTCAGCCATCAGCTGCCGATCTGGATCGTCCGCAGCTTCGTGGAGAAGCGGCGGCTCTGGCACGACCCGCGGCGGCGGCAGTGCACGCTGGCCTCGCTGACCTCGTTCACGTACCAGGGCGACCGGATCGTCTCGGTCGGGTACAGCGAGCCGGCGCTCGACCTCGTCCCCGTGCACCTGCGGGCGGGCGCGAAGCCGGCCAAGGGGAAGTCGAAGGCCTTCGGGGCGTAGAGATGCGGTAGACGCGGTACGGCCCCACTGGACAGCGCGGGAGCGGACGGTCCACAGTTCAGGGCGATCGGGTGGTGTTCATGCCAACCGGTCGCCCTGAAATTTTTGTGCTATTTCCGGGAACCTACGTGTTCCTCCCGGCATCTCACTCATTGTCGGTTTGGATGACGTTCAGGTCATACGTCAGCGCGAATGGGGATGTCATGCGCGGGATCAACGGGATCAGTCGAAGGGGGCTGCTCGGAGCGGGCGTTGGCGCCGCGGCGGCGATGGGCGTCGCCGCGTGCAGCGTCAACGAAAAGGACAAGCCGGGACGTTCCGGACCTGGTAAGGGGGGTGACGTCTCGGCGGACCCGAGCACGGCCACCCCGACCAAGGAGGACGTCCGGCTCATCGGCGACGGTTCCACCGCCGACACCGGGAAGCAGCCGCACCAGCCCGACGCCCCCGTCCCGCTCGAACCCGGCCAGACCCCGCCCCAGTTCGTGATCTTCTCCTGGGACGGCGCCGGCGAGGTCGGCAACGGCCTCTTCCCGCGCTTCCTCGAACTCGCCAAGAACCACGACGCGGCGATGACCTTCTTCCTCTCCGGGGTCTACGTCCTCCCCGAGTCGAAGAAGAACCTCTACCGCCCGCCGAACAACCGCGTCGGCGCCTCCGACATCGGCTACCTCACCGACGACCACATCAAGGACACCCTGAAGTACGTCCGGCAGGCCTGGCTCGAGGGCCACGAGATCGGCACCCACTTCAACGGGCACTTCTGCGGCGGCTCGGGCTCCGTCGGCAACTGGACCCCGGCCCAGTGGCAGAGCGAGATCGACCAGGCCATGAAGTTCGTCACCGAGTGGAAGACGAACAGCGGCTGGACCGACCTCGAACCGCTGCCCTTCGACTACTCCAAGGAGCTCGTCGGCGGCCGCACCCCCTGCCTCCTCGGCCAGGACAACCTGCTCCCCACCGCCAAGCGGCTGGGCTGGCGCTACGACGCCAGCTCGCCCGGCGGCCGGCAGACCTGGCCCGACAAGCGCCAGGGCATCTGGGACCTGCCCCTCCAGGCCGTGCCCTTCCCCGGGCACTCCTTCGAGGTCCTGTCCATGGACTACAACATCCTCGCCAACCAGTCGAAGAACACGACGAAGGGCATGCCCTCGCGCTACCCGGGCTGGCGCAAGCAGGCCGCCGGGGCCCTGCTCGGCGGCTTCACGCGCGCGTACGAGTCGAACCGCGCGCCCTTCTACATCGGCAACCACTTCGAGCAGTGGAACGGCGGCATCTACATGGACGCCGTCGAGGACGCGCTCAAGGGGATGGCCGGGAAGAAGGACGTCCGGCTCGTCTCCTTCCGGCAGTTCGTGGACTGGCTCGACGTCCAGGACCCGGCCATCCTCGGGAAGCTGCGCTCGCTCGACGTCGGACAGAAGCCCGTCGGCGGCTGGAACGCCTTCCTCAGGCCCACCCCGTCCACCCCGCCCGTCTCTTCCACCCCGACGGCTTAGAGGATCTTGACAAGGGGCTTTACGGGCACGTAGGGGGGTGCCCAAGATCCCCCAAACGCCCATGCGAAACTTTTCACATGAGCCTTAGCAGTCGTGCCGGTCGCGCCAGCCGCTCCAGCCGTGCCCCTCGGCGCACCCTGCTCGCCGTCGGAGTGCTGTCCGCCGCCCTCGCGCTCTCCGCCTGCGGCGGCGACAGCAACGGCAAGTCCGGCGGCGGTGGCGACACCAACTTCGTGACCAACACGGGCGGCATCTCCACCGCGGCCAAGGGCGAGCGGGCGGCCACCGGGAAGCTCGCGGGCGAGACCCTCGACGGCAAGCAGCTCGACGTCGCCGACCTCAAGGGCAAGATCGTCGTCCTCAACGCCTGGGGCTCCTGGTGCAGCCCCTGCCGCGCCGAGGCCCCGCACTTCGTGAAGGTCGCCAAGGACCTCAAGGGCAAGGGCGTCGAGTTCGTCGGGCTCAACACCCGCGACCCCAACAAGCAGCCCGCGCTCGCCTTCGAAGAGGACTACGGGGTGCCCTACCCCAGCCTCTACGACCCGCAGGGCAAGCTGATCCTCTTCGGCTTCCCCAAGGGCACCCTCAGCCTCCAGGGCATCCCCTCCACCGTCGTCCTCGACAAGGAGGGCAAGATCGCCGCCCGTTCCCTCATGGCGCTCGACGAGGAGAAGCTCCGGTCGATGATCGAGCCCCTCCTCAAGGAGAAGTGACCCGGTGAACGAGACGGTCACCAGCGGAGCCCTGCTGCTCGCCCTGCCCCTCGCGGTCCTCGGCGGCCTGGTTTCCTTCTTCTCGCCGTGCGTCCTCCCGCTCGTCCCCGGCTACCTCTCGTACGTCACCGGGGTCACCGGCACCGACCTCGCCGAGAGCCGACGCGGCCGGATGACCGCGGGGGCCGTCCTCTTCGTCCTCGGCTTCACCGCCGTGTTCGTGTCCGGCGGGGCGCTCTTCGGCTACTTCGGGTCGACCCTCCAGGAGTACCGCGAGACGCTCACCGCGGTCCTCGGCGTGCTCATGATCCTCATGGGCGTCTTCTTCCTCGGCCTGATGCCCTGGTTCACCCAGCGCGAGTTCCGCTTCCACAAGAAGCCCGTCGCCGGACTGGTCGGCGCCCCGCTCCTCGGCGCGCTCTTCGGCATCGGCTGGACCCCGTGCATCGGCCCGACCCTCGCCTCGGTCAACGCCCTCGCCCTGGAGCAGGCCAGCGCGGGACGCGGCGCGATACTCGCCTTCGCGTACTGCCTCGGCCTGGGCGTGCCGTTCGTGCTCGCCGCCGTCGCCTTCCGCAAGGCCCTCGGCGCGTTCGGCTGGGTGAAGAAGCACTACGTGTGGGTGATGCGGATCGGCGGCGGCATGATGCTCGTCACCGGTGTCCTGCTCCTCACGGGCGCGTGGGACAGCATGGTCGCCACGATGCAGGGCTGGTCCAGCGGTTTCACGGTGGGGATCTGAGTTCCATGAGCACGACCGACACTCCCGGTACGACGGAGACCGGTACGACGGAGACCGGTACGACGGAGACCGGTACGACGGAGACCGGTACGACGGAGACCGGTATGACGGAGACCGAGCGCAAGGCCGACGAAGCGGCCGGCGCCCAGCTGTCGACCGCTCCCACCGAGGACCGGAGCGAGACCGCCATCGGCGGCCCCACGCTCGGGATCGTCGGCTGGGTCCGCTGGTTCTGGCGGCAGCTGACCTCCATGCGGGTCGCCCTGATCCTGCTCTTCCTGCTCTCCCTGGGCGCCGTCCCCGGCTCCCTCATCCCGCAGACCGGCGTGGACGAGCTGAAGGTCGCGGACTTCAAGAAGGCGCACGAGACCCTCACCCCGCTCTACGAGAAGCTCCAGCTCTTCGACGTCTACAGCTCGGCGTGGTTCTCCGCGATCTACATCCTGCTGTTCGTCTCCCTCATCGGCTGCATCGTGCCGCGCACCTGGCAGTTCGTCGGCCAGCTCCGCAGCCGCCCGCCGGGCGCCCCCCGGCGCCTCGACCGCCTCCCCGCGTACACGACCTGGCGTACGGAGGCCGAGCCCGAACAGGTCCGCGAGGCCGCGCTCGGTCTCCTCAAGGGCCGCCGCTTCCGCGCCCACACGGCCGACGACGCCGTGGCCGCCGAGAAGGGCTACCTCCGCGAGGCCGGGAACCTGGCCTTCCACATCGCCCTCATCGTGATGCTCGTCGCCTTCGCCTGGGGCCAGCTCTTCAAGTCCGAGGGCGGCAAGCTGATCGTCGAGGGCGACGGCTTCTCCAACACGCTCACCCAGTACGACGACTTCAAGTCGGGCTCCCAGTTCGGCGTCGACGAGCTGGAGCCGTTCAGCTTCACGCTCGACTCCTTCGACGGCACGTACGAGAAGAGCGGCCCCCAGCGCGGCACCCCGCGCACCTTCGAGGCGGCCGTCACCTACTCCCAGGGCGGTACGGACAAGAAGGCCGTCATCCGGGTCAACGAGCCGCTCGAGGTCGGCGACTCGAAGGTCTATCTGATCGCCCACGGGTACGCGCCCGTCGTCACCGTCAAGGACGGCCGGGGCAAGACCGTCTTCCACGGCGCGGTGCCGCTGCTGCCCATCGACAACAACATCACGTCGACCGGCGCGATCAAGGTCATGGACGGCTACCGCGACAAGAACGGCAAGAAGGAGCAGCTGGGCTTCAACGCCTTCTTCGTGCCGACCTTCGCCGGCGCCGGCCACGGCACCATGTTCTCGCAGTTCCCGGGGCTCGTCTCCCCCTTGATGGCGCTCACCGGCTACCACGGCAGTCTGGGCGTGGACTCCGGTCTGCCGCAGAACGTGTACCAGCTGGACACCTCCAAGATGACCCAGTTCAAGCTCGGCAAGGGCACCGGTCTCGCCCAGCGGGTGCGGCCCGGCGAGACGATGACCCTGCCCGACGGTGCCGGCTCGATCACCTTCGAGAAGGACATCAAGGAGTGGGCGAGCTTCCAGATCTCGCAGCAGCCCGGCAACGGCCTCGCCCTCGCGGGCGCGATCGCCGCCATCGCCGGACTGACCGGTTCGCTCTTCATCCAGCGGCGCCGGATCTGGGTCCGGGCCGTACGGGGTGAGGACGGCGTGACCGTCGTCGAGATGGCCGGGCTCGGCCGGAGCGAGTCCGCCAGGCTGCCGGAGGAGCTGGGCGACCTCGCGGTCGCGCTCACGACCCAGGCGCCGCCCGCGCCCGAAGCCGTACCGGAGCCCGTCGTACCGGAACCCGCGGAAGAACCCGCAGAAGACCCTGCCCCTTCTGGAGAGGCCGACAAGTGATCCTCGCCGCCACGACCAACGAAGGCCTGGCGCAGGTGAGCGACCTGCTCATCTACTCCTCGATGGCCGTCTACACCCTGGCCTTCTTCGCCCACATCGCCGAGTGGGTGCTCGGCAGCCGCAGCAAGGTCGGCCGTACCGCCGCCGCCCTCACCCCGCGCGCCACCGCGGCCACCGCCGCCGTGACGGTCCAGGTCAAGCAGGGCGGAGGCGCCGCCGTCCTGGACAAGCCGAAGGTCGTCACCCGCGCCGCCGCCGGCAGCCGTGACGTGCCGGACGGCCCCGGCGCCGCCGGCGGCACGGTCAAGGGCGACCTGTACGGCCGGATCGCCGTCTCGCTCACCGTCCTCGCCTTCCTGGTCGAGGCCTCGGGCGTGATCTCCCGGGCGTTCGCCGTGCAGCGGGCCCCCTGGGGCAACATGTACGAGTTCTCCACCACCTTCTCGACGGTGGCGGTCGGCGCGTACCTCGGCTTCCTCGTCGCCAAGAAGAACGTCCGCTGGCTCGGCCTGCCGCTGGTCACGACCGTCCTCCTCGACCTGGGCATGGCCACCACCTGGCTGAAGACCCCCAGCGACCAGCTGGTCCCCGCGCTCGACTCGTACTGGCTGTGGATCCACGTCTCCACCGCCATCTTCTGCGGCGCGGTCTTCTACCTCGGCGCGGTCGCCACCCTGCTGTACCTCTTCCGCGACTCGTACGAGAACAAGCTCGCGACCGGCGGTAACCCGGGCGCCTTCGCCCGCTCGGTCATGGAACGGCTGCCCTCCGCGGCCTCGCTCGACAAGTTCTCGTACCGGGTCAACGCGGCCGTCTTCCCGCTCTGGACCTTCACGATCATCGCGGGCGCGATCTGGGCCGGTGACGCGTGGGGCCGCTACTGGGGCTGGGACGCCAAGGAGGTCTGGTCCTTCATCACCTGGGTCGGTTACGCCGCGTACCTGCACGCGCGCGCGACGGCCGGCTGGAAGGGGCGGAAGGCCGCGTACATCGCGCTCATCGCCTTCGGCTGCTTCCTGTTCAACTACTACGGCGTCAACATCTTCGTGAACAGCAAGCACTCGTACGCCGGCGTCTGAGCTGGCAGCGGGCCCGTCCCTGGGTGACGCTTGAGGCATGAGCGAGATACCCCGGGGCAGGAGCGAGACCCACGACGGGGACACGCACCTGCTGCGGTTCGTCGTCGAGCTTCCGCACCCCGTGCCCGAGGTGTGGAAGGCAGTGACCTCGCCCGAGGGCCTGGCCGGCTGGCTGTGCGCGGTGGACCCGCTGGAACCACGGCTCGGCGGCCGGGTCACCCTCCACCGGCTGACCAGCGGTGACATCGAGGACACGGGGCGGGTGACCGCCTGGGACACCGAGCGCGTGGCCGAGTACACGGTCGATCCGACGCACGGCCGGATCCGGTTCCGCCTGGAGTCGGGGCCCGGACCCGGTGGCGACGGGTCGACCGTGCTGCGTTTCACCAACGAGCTCCGGGGGCCGCGGGAGCACCGCCTCGACCGTCTCGCGGCGTGGCACGACCACTTCGAGCTGCTCGCGCGCGCCCTGGACGGCCACCCCGCCGACTGGCGGGAGCGGACGTCCGAGCGGTGGCGGCACCTACGGGATCTGTACGAACGCGAGGACGCCCCCTGGCCGAAGTGGGAGCCCTGAGCCCGAGGGCTCCTAGGAGATCTCCCGCTTCGCCACCGACAGCGGTTCGGCGATGTCCTCCAGGGAGCGCCGTTCCGCGTTCACCGCCAGGAACGCCGCCACCAGGCCGGCGGCGCACATCAGCCCGGCGCCGATCTGGAACGCGAGGACCGTGTCGCCGACGACGCCCGACTCGGTGAGCTCGGCGAAGACCAGCGGGCCGCTGATGCCGCCGGCCGCGGTGCCGAGCGCGTAGAAGAAGGCGATGGCCATCGCCCGGGTCTCCATCGGGAAGATCTCGGAGACGGTCAGGTACGCGCTGGAGGCACCGGTCGACGCGAAGAACAGCACCACGCACCAGCACGCCGTCAGGGTCGTCGCCGTCAGCGAGCCCCGGTCGAAGAGCCATGCCGTCCCGAACAGGAGCAGGCCCGACAGCAGGTACGTGGAGGAGATCATGATCCGGCGTCCGACGGTGTCGAAGAGCCTGCCGAGCAGCAGCGGACCGACGAAGTTGCCCGCCGCGATGACGGCGAAGTAGTAGCCGGTGTTCCCGGTCGGTACGTCGAAGAACGTGGTCAGGATGGCGCCGAAGCCGAAGGTGATGGCGTTGTAGAGGAACGCCTGCCCGATGAAGAGCGACAGGCTGAGGACCGCGCGGCGCGGATAGCGGGCGAAGACGGTCTTCGCGATCAGCCCGAAGCCGATGCTCCTGCGCTGGTGGATGGTGATCTCGCCGGCCGGCGGCGGCAGCGCCTCGCCCTTCTCCCGCTCGATCTCGCGCTCGACCGTCGACACCAGCTCCTCGGCGGACTCCCCCCGGCCGTGGATGAACTGCCAGCGTGGACTCTCCGGCACGTGCCTGCGGACGAGCAGGATGACGAGGCCGAGGACGACGCCCAGGGCGAAGCTGAGCCGCCAGCCGAGGTCCTTCGGGAAGATGTCGGTGTCCAGCATGACGATCGACAGCAGGGCGCCGCCGATGGCGCCCAGCCAGTAGCTGCCGTTGATGATGAGGTCGACCCGGCCCCGGTAGAGGGACGGGATCAGCTCGTCGATCGCCGAGTTGATGGCCGCGTACTCGCCGCCGATGCCGAAGCCGGTGAGGAAGCGGAAGAGGAAGAACCACCAGGACTCGAAGGACAGCGCCGTCATCGCCGTCGCGCCCAGATAGACGGCCAGGGTGATCATGAAGAGTTTCTTGCGCCCGTAGCGGTCGGTGAGCCAGCCGAAGAACAGCGCTCCGGAGCAGGCCCCCGCCACGTACAGGGCGGCGGCGACGCCGGTGACCTGCGCGGAGGTGATGGCGAGGCCGCTGCCCTCCTCCGCGATGCGGCCGGCGACGTTGCCGACGATCGTGACCTCGAGGCCGTCGAGGATCCAGACGGTGCCGAGGCCGATCACGATCATCCAGTGCCACCGTGACCACGGCAGGCGGTCCAGGCGGGCCGGGACCGCCGTGGTGACGACCGAGCCCCTGTCCGCGGGCACCGGGGCCGGTGCCGATACCGAGTCGACTCCCATGAATCGTGCTCCCTTCGTCCCGTCAGGCGGCTGCCCGCGTACCCCCGGGACGGCCGGGCATGCCCGCGCGAGCCGCTGTCCCAGCTTCGGCGGAGCCGCCGGGGGGCGACAACAGCTCCCCGGTTCCGCTCGGCCGTTCGGGGGGCGGGGACGGGACCCGGGTGAGGGAGCCCGGGGGTCAGCCGCGCTTCGGCGGGAGGCAGGAGGTGGTCGGCGGGCGGCCCTCCGGCCAGGCGATCTGGACGAAGCGCTGCGAGCCGTCCTGGGCCAGTTCCACGATCGGGACCGCCTTGTTGTGCGGGTTCCCGTAGTTGTCCAGGCAGATCCAGCCGCTCGCGCCCTGCACCCGCAGCGAGCCCTTGACCTGCGGCCACTGGGTGCCCACGTCGGCGAGCGCCGGGTAGGGCGAGCCCTGCGGGGTGGCCTGGCGGATCGCGTGGACCGCCGTCGCCATCGCGTCGTACGCGACGATCGCCTGCCCGTCCGCGAGCGGCACCGGCGTCTTCGAGGCGCGGGCGACGTCCGTCACGAAGGTCGAGTACGCCACCACCGAGCCGCCCGTCGCCGGGACCGGCCGGCCGGGCGCCGGCTTCCAGGCGTCGGGGTGGGCGAGCGCCGCGTACCGCACGGTCAGCTTCGCCTTCAGCGCGTTCCGGTCGAGCTTCTCGTCCGCGCCCAGGTACGAGCCCTCGTCGCCGGTCAGGACCGTGAAGGCGCGGTCGACGCAGCCGCGGGAGCCGAGCGCGTTGATGAACTGGCGCAGCTGGGTGTGGCGGCCCGCGAAGAAGACGGTCTCGGCGCGGGTGTCGCAGATCAGATGGGTGATCTGCCGGAAGGTGTTGGCGGTGGTGCCCTCGGCGGTCGGGTCGGCGGGGGAGGTGAAGAGCGCCGGTTCGTGCGGGGCGCCCTCGAGGTTGGCGGCGAAGGCGGCCTTGAGGGTGTCGGTGTAGTGGTCGCCGGTCCGGGTGTCCTGGACGAGGAACGCCTTGGCGGCGTCGACCTTGCCGAAGTGGGCGAGGGCCTTCGCCTCGTCGCCGTTGGTGGGGGAGACGCGGGCGAGGCCGGGGTAGCGGTTGCCGGGGCCGGGGCCGTTGGCGATGTCGTCGGCGGTGATGGTGGTGCCGACGACGGCGATCCCGGCTCCGGTGAGGGCGGTCACCGCGTCCCGTATCTCGGTGGAGGAGGTGGCGACGCCGGAGACGGCCCGCAGCCGGTCGGCGGTGTCCGTCATGGCGACGAGCCGGTCGACGGTGGTGCGCCAGTGGGCGTTGCCCTGTCCGGTGTTGGCGAGGACGAGCCGGATCCGGGGCGTCTCCTCGTTGGACTCGTGGTTGGCGCGGAACTGGTAGGCGTACGCGCCCTGGAGCTCGTGCAGCACCTTGGTCCGCATGCCGCTGTCGGTGGAGGTCAGCGGCAGGAGCACGGCGACGGTCACGTACTCGCCGGCCTTGAGGGTGGCGTTCTCCTCGCTGATCGCGGTGGCGATGTCGCGGAGTTCGGCGATGCCGAAGTCGTGGCCGGCGCCGTTGACGCCGACGCATTCGTCGCTGTTCGCGGGTCGCTCGACGCCGGGGGCGCAGGAACGGTCCTCCGGGGTGGTGAGCCGGGCGATGCCGTAGCCGCCGAGGCCGAGGACGACGGCGGCCGCGACGACCGAGGCGACGAGCTTCTGGCGGGGGGTGCGGACGCGGCGGCGCAGCCGGTCGGTCAGACGGTCGGGCTGCCGGTCGGTCAGACGGTCGGGCATGGCGTCAGACTCCGTCCTCGGAGGGGCGTCTTGTCGGTCGGGTCGGATCGCCTGGCTCCTCGCGGCCCGGCGGCAGCGAGAGCTCCCGCCAGGCACGGATGTCGCGCGGCCAGTGGGTGGCCGCGTCCCAGAGCGAACCGCTGCCCGTCAGATGACGGCCGGAGAGCCGGCGCAGCTCGTGCGCGAGGCGGTCGGCCACCTCGTCGTCGGGCAGTGCGAGCGGATCGGTCAGCAGCCATACGGCGTGCAGCAACCGCCGTATCGACAGGTGCAGTTCGGTGGCGTCGGCGTCGAGACCCGGCGGCAGCTCGCCGAGCGGCCCCTGGCCGAGGGCGACCGCCTGGCGCGGGTCGGGACCGGTCCCGTTCCGTTCCCGGGGGCAGGGCGCGGACCCGATGAACCGCAGCCGCCCCAGCCAGCCGAGGACGTCCTGCTCGGGGAACGTCTCCCGCAGATGGCCGACGGCCTCCTCGGTGCGGCCGAGCGCCAGGTCGTGATGGAGCCGGTACGGTCCCGTCTCGGGCCCGTAGTGCCGGTGCAGGGTCTCGTGGACGGCGTGCCAGGCGGCGTACCGCGGATGGTCGCCGTCCTCGAAGCGGAGCCGGTGCAGGAGCAGCGCGCGAAGCAGCGGGTCGGCGACGAAGTGGCCCGGACCCTCCGGCCAGTCCTCGGAGCGCAGCTGGTCGCGGACGCGCAGCGCCACGTCCCCGTCCAGGGACTCGCCCTGGAGCCGGGCGTGGGCGAGCATCCGGGCGGACTCCTCGTCGTGGGCGGCGGCGAGCACCGCGTACGGGCCGGGCCTGCGCACCGGGAGGAGTTCGGCGAGCAGGGTCGGGGCGACGGGCACCGGCGGGGTGTCCTCGCGCAGTTCCACGGTCAGGTCGAGCAGCCCGCCCGGGGTCAGCCCCGCCCGCAGGTGCTCCGGGGCCTCGCCGGCGGCCCGGCCGAGGAGCGCCACGCCGAGCGGGCGGCCGCCGGTCAGCCGGTGGACGGCGCGGGCGAGTTCGGGGGGCGTCCGGCCGGCCGGATCGTAACGGTCGAAGGCGGAGCGGGTCTGGGCGGGGGACAGCGGCGTCAGTTCGACGGCGAGGATGCCGGAGCCGACGCTCGTCCCGCGCGGGCACGGCGCCCGGTGCGCGGTCTCCGGAAGCCGGGTCCTGGTGGCGTGCCGCAGCCCCTCGTGCTCGCGGATCCGGGAGGCGGCGAGGACGACGACCCGGTCGCGGCGGCCCTCGGCGCGGGCGCGCAGAACCGGTTCGACGAGCTGCCGGCCGAGCGGCTCGTGGGCGTTGTCGAGGAGGATCAGGGGGCGGCCGATACGGCTGCCGCGCCGTAACCCGGTGTAGGCGTGGCGGAGGTCCTCGGTCAGGGCGCCGACGAGGAAGTCCTCGGCCTCGCGGCGGCGCCTGCCGCCCTGCTCGAAGTCGATCGCGAGCTGCTGGAGACCGGCCTTGCCGTTCCCGCCCGCGTTGCGATAGCTGCCGTACCAGTTCTCCGAGGCACGCTGGAGACGGCCGAACACCTCTTCGAGGACGGTCTCCACGGTCGCCTCGGCGAGCAGTCCGGCGAGCGGGACGGCGGCCTCGGCGAACCGCGCGGCGAGCTTGGCGAGGACCTTGCCGACCCAGTTGGCGGCGGCGCCCCTGGTCGCGTCGACGGTGGAGAGCAGCGGCCCGAGCCGCAGCAGGTCGCGCCGCGCCCGCTCGTCGTCCTCCCGGGACCAGCTGAGCGAGGCGACGGCCACCAGGCCGAGCGAGAGCCGGGGGAACCGCACGGGCCGCGCGCCGAGCACCTTCGGCGACAGCTGGACGGCGAGCTCGGCGAGCGCCCCGGTGACCGGGGTCCAGCCGGGGCCGTGGTCGGCGGGCGGCTCGACGTGCGCGCAGTCGAGCAGCGCGAGCGGCGTGTACCCCTTGTAGCGGTTGCGGACCTCCTTGAGCAGGGCGGTCTTCCCCGTACCGCGCCCGCCGGTGAACACCGTGACCGGTGGGTCGTCCCCGTGCTCGAACGGCACCCGGGCGGCGCCGTGCCGCGTGAGGCCGCTGAGCCGCGCGACCAGCCCGGCATCGTGCAGGACCGCCTCGCGGCCGTACAGCTCCCTGTCCACGCCCCGCCACCCCCGTCACAGTCAACACAAGGATATCGACGGCGTGTTGGGAAAGCGGTCGGCTTTTCGACACTGCTTTCGAGTCGTTGTACGGGCGTTGCTGATGCGTTGTCAGTCCGTGGCGATGGCGTCGAGCCGGCCCCGCAGATAGCGGTGCGACTCGATGCCGTGGATCGTCGTTCCGGGCGTGCACTCGTAGAAGTACACCAGCGACATCAGCTCCTCCGCCGGTACGTCGGCCGGCGGCGGCAGCACCCGGTGGCGCCCCGAACGCCACCGTCCGCCGGTCCAACCGGCCATCAGATCACCGATGTTGACGGTGAAGGCGTCGGGATCGTACGGGGCGTCCTGCCAGCCGCCCGCGTCGGTGAAGACCTGGAGCCCGCCCTTGCCCGCCTCCCGGTCGAGGAGGGTGACCGTGCCGAAGTCCGTGTGCGGGCCGATCCGGAACTGGCCCGGCTCCGGATCGCCCGTCCGCTCCCGCCCCGGATACCAGTTGACGTTGAAACCGAAGGTGGGATGCCCGGTGTGCCGGGTGAAGAAGTCCCGCTCCTCGCCGAGCGCCGTGCCGAGCAGGTCGAGGACGCGGTCGGCGAGCGCCTTCATCCGCGCGAGGTAGGTCTCCACCAGCGGCCGCAGCTCGGGGACCTCGGAGGGCCAGGTGTTCGGCAGGAACCACTCGGCGTCCACGGCCGGGTCCCCGGTCGGCTCGTCCGCCGCGAAGGAGAGCGACTCCTTCAGGTCGGGCGGGGTCGCGGTCCCCTCCGCGTACCCGTTGGCCTCGGCACCGGGCCCGAGCCAGCCCCGGCCGCCGACCCGCACGGCGTACGGCTCCTTGGCGGCGGGCGGGAGGTGGAAGAACCGTCGGGCGGCGGCGCGGATGTCCTTCCGGAGGTCGGGATCGACACCGTGCCCGGTGACGAGCAGGAACCCGGCCTCGCGGAGGGCGCGGTCGACGGCGGGGAGCTGCGGGGCGGGGTCGCGGCGCAGGTCGACGGTCGGAAGGCTCGCCTCACTCATCGCCGATGTCCTCGTTCCAGAGGGCGGGGTTCCGCTCGATGAACTCCCGCATGAGGGCGACGCATTCGGGGTCGTCGAGCACGAGGACCTCGACCCCGTGTTCCGCCAGCCAGTCGTGCCCGCCGTGGAAGGTCTCCGCCTCGCCGACGACGACCCGCGAGATCCCGAACTGCCGGACGAGCCCGGAGCAGTACCAGCACGGCGAGAGGGTGGTGACCATGGTCGTCCCCCGGTACGAGCGCTGCCGCCCGGCCGCCCGGAAGGCGGCGGTCTCCCCGTGCGCCGACGGGTCCCCGTCCTGCACGCGCCGGTTGCGCCCGCGCCCGAGCAGCGAGCCGTCGGCCCCGTAGAGCGCGGCCCCGATGGGGATCCCGCCCTCGGCGAGCCCGGCGCGGGCTTCGGCCAGGGCGGTGGCGAGCCAGCGGCGGGCTTGTTCGTGGTCCATGCGGGGAGCCTTCCCCGCCGGACCCGCACCGTCACACCTACTGCTGGCCCTCGCCCATGGGCAGTGGATCGACGACGAACGTGCCCTTGCCGTGAACGGTCAGGATCAGGCCTCGCTCCCGCAGGACCCGGGCCGCGCGGCGGACCGTCAGATAGGCGACGCCGTACTCCTCGGCAAGGTCACGCTCGGCAGGCAGGCGAGCGCCCGGGGACAGCTCGCCGGCCGTGATCCGGGCGGCGATGTGGTCGGCCACCGCGACGTACACCAGCTGGGGGCCCTGGGGATCGAAGTCGGGGATCTTGCTGCGGTCGGTCACACGACCAACGTAACCGCGCGGGGGACGGCTGCTGGGTGATGCCGGAGATCGCGGACGCGGTGACCGTGTCCCTGCTGGCCCACGCCCTGACGGCCGGGCTCGTCGATCGACAAGGTCGGTGAGGATCGACAAGAGCCTCGGTCGATCTTCGTCGTATCGGCCCTGGGTTGAGACGTCGTTCTTCATGGCTGCGAGGGTTGGGTGGCTTCCGGAAAGCCCAACTCGTCCAGCAATGCGCTGAACAGGTCTTCTGCAAAGGGCTCCTGCGAGCGCAGCAGCTCCTCGATCCGGGGCTGCTGCGCCGCCGTCCGGATGCCGGCTGCCGATGCCCATATGAGAGCGCCTTCGGCGTCGGCCGGCACCTCGGCGTCGAGCTCTGCGCGTTTACGACCCATGGCTTCGTCGGACTCAGGGGTGGTTACCCACAGGCTCATGTCGTCCAAGTCCTCGGGCACCTCGACGAGAAGGGCCGCGGCGTTGTCCAGGTTGAGCCATGCTTGCCAGCGCTGTCCGTTGGTGTCCAGGCCGGTCACAAGGGCGAGGCTGCTGTCGGAGACGTCGGCGACGCAGGCCGGTGCGCCAGTCCATCTGACCAGGGCGGACAGGTGACCGTCCTCCCAGATTCCTTGTGTCAGCTGCAGGGTCTGCCAGCCGCCCGGCCGCGGCCACCACTCATGCACGCCGCCCTTCAGTCCTTGCTCGACGCTGCCGAACAGGGGCGCTTCCAGCAGCGGATGCTCGCTACGGGCAAAGACCAGATGACCCGAAAACCCCATGGAACCTCCTCGATGAACAGGGGCGCACAGTACGGGCTGCCACCGACACCGCAGGGGCGCTACTCCACGGGCGACCTGTATCTCATCCTGTAGCGATGTGCCGCCTTCGTCATCAGCGTGACCTCGATCGGAAGCCGATCGTCTGAATAGACCACCCGGAAGGCGAACAGAACCGGCATGTCCTTCGGAAGCTCCAGAGCGACGACTTCTTCCTCCGTCGGGATCTCGGACGAGAGCTCGTCCACGAACTCGCGCGGGGGAAAACCCATCGAGTCGAGCAGTGCCGGCGTGCCGCCCCGAATCCGCTTCTTCTCCAGCATCGCCGTGCCCTCGACCAGGCTCAGCGGGTAGTACGACCTCGTGAGCTCTGTGGGCTCCTCGTCCAGGAACAGGATCTGCTTGCGGAGCACGGTTCGCCCGCCCTCCTCCAACTGCAGGGCCTCGGCCACTTCCTGCGGCGGGGTGACGACCTCGACGTCGAGGAGCCGTGACCTGCCGACCTGCTGCCGCTTCGCCGCCTCGGACACCCACGGGTAGGGCTCGCCCGGCCCGGCCGACTTCATGTAGGTGATCGGCTCGATGGACTGCTGTGCGTGCTGCCGCACGTATACGCCCCTGCCGGGGAGCCCTTCGAGCAGTCCCTCGGCCTTCAGCATCTGGAGGGCCTTCTGGACGGTGGTGTTGGCAACGCCGCCGTGCTGTTCCATCAGTTCGGCCGTCGACCCCAGCTTGCTGCCCGGAAGGAGGTCGCCGCGGGTGATCTGGCGTCGGAGCTCCGCCGCGATCTTCTGGTGCGGTGATCTCGGATCCTTGAACTCCTTCGCCATCACACGCCCTGCTTCCCGAGCCGGTACGTGAGGTGCCTGTCGGCCGGCATGGTCATCAGGGAGGCCTCCATCGGCGTTCCGTCGGCGGTGCGCGTCAGACGGAGCAGCCGCAGGACGGCGCTCCCCTCGGGCAGGCCCAGGTGCTCGCACTCATCTGCGGTGGCGAGGGCGGCACTCACGTCCTCCACGACCTCGGCGCCGGTGTACCCCAAGTCCTTGAGCAGACTGATGGCGCCACCGGGCACCTTGCGCCGTTCCGCGAGTGGTGTGCCGCCGGCGATGGCGAGGGGGTAGTAGGAGTCGGCCAGCTCCACGGGCTGGTCATCGAGCAGGATCAGCCGGCGCCTGACGATCACGTGCTCACCGGGAGGCAACTGCAGGGCAGCGCAGACAGTGTCGGGAGCGACCACTTCGCCTGCCTGGAGAAGTAGTTGGCCGCCACGGCGTCCGCGGCGAGCGGCCTCATCGGTCCACGCGTCGTGCTGGCCAGGGGCGCGTGGGGCCAGGTACGGCGCAGTCTCGCTGATCCACGCATCGCCCGACATGCTCGTACCTCCGACTCAGTGTTGTCAGCGACCCTACTTCCTTCAGCCGAACCAGTGGATTCACCTTAAGCGCTTGCCGCTTATAGCGGCTTGCGCTTAAGGTCGCTGTCATGGAAACGACGGACACCGACGGGCGGTGGCAGGACGCACCTGTGCCGCCATCGGGTTTGAGCCCGGCTCTCCGCGCTCGCGCCGAAGCCGGATGGCAGAAGTTTCTCGATCGATGGTCCGACGTCCGCGAGGAGTCCGAGCGGTGAACCCGGTGGACATCGAGGGCCGGGAGGAGCACCCTCTCCTTCACCGCCAGGTCCGCGACATCGCGGGCCGGGGTGAAGGGAAGCTGACAGCCGCCGTCCACGAGAGGCATGGCGGCCGGCTCGTCCGCATCGCCTACATCCAGTCCGCGAGCGGCATCAGCTGGTCGACTGCGGCCGATAACATCGGGCCCGCCCGATGAGTCGGCGCCTCGCTGTCGTGGCCGACGTGATCACCGTCATTGCGCTCGTCGCCAGCTTGGCCATCGCCGTGACCCCGGAGGAGAGCCGGCGATGCGTACGGGCGGCGGGGGACATCATCCGTGCCGCGCACAGGGCGGTGGGCTTCTCATCCCGCGCCACGAATGCGGATACGGCCTTCAGATGACCTATCTAGGGGGCGGGCCTCACCCTCCGACGGGGGTGACATAGGAGCCCTTGCCGGGCACGGTAATGATCAGTCCGCGCTCGCGGAGCTCACGCATGGCCCGGCGGGCAGTCAGTACGGCGATGCCGTACTCCCGGCGAGAGGGGCCGGTGTGGGGATCATCCGGTCGGGGCGTACTCCCCGGTTTCGATCTTCGCTGCGATCACTTCGGCCAGCTGCATGTACAGCGGGCGGGCCGACTGCGGGTCAAGGCTCATATGACCACGCTAGGTAGTCATACAACAGTGTGGGGCACGAAACGTAAGACCCCGGCGACCGCTGGAACGGCCCCGGGGCATGGCCACCAACTACCAACGGAGTTGATGACGTGCAAAACCCTATCGCGCGCGTACTGGGCAGGGCCCTGATTCCGGTACTGCTCGGGCTGCTCATGCTGACCCTGCCGCCCACCGGCCGGCACCGGCCCCGCCCGGTCACCCACCCCCGCCCGGCGTCCCGGCCCCGGGCGCCGCGCCATCGCGCCCCCGTCCGGCGGTCTCCCTACGCCCGGGAGCAGACGGCACCGCTCGACGGCTCCCGGTCGCCTCTGGAACGTCCCTACCTGGCGCCGGACACGTCCCGGACAGTGCAGCGCAGGCGGCGGCGGACGCTGTGGCTGGCCACCGTCGGGGTGGACGTCGACCAGCGGAACATCCACGCCGGGGCTGCCCGATGAGCCGCTGCGGCGCACGGCGGTCCGTGCTCGCCGTCGCGGAGGTGGTGCGGCCGGTGTGGGGCGGCTCGGTCTGCGTGCTCGCCGTCGGGCACGACGGCTCGCACCGCGACCGCGCGGGCGACGGCTGGCGGGTGACGCCGGAGATCGCCGACGCGGTGACCGTGTCCCTGCTGGCCGACGCCCTGGCGGCCGGGCCCGTCGAGCCGGAGTACAGGTCACCGCGCTGCGTCATGGGCCTCCACGACCAGTGCCGGGATCACGTACCCCGCGACAGCGGCGTACAAGGAGTCCGTTATCTCGTGTGCGGGTGCGCCTGCCATCCGGCGGCTCCTACCCTCCTCTGACGCCCCGGACGAGCAGAGTCCCTGTTCGCTTCCCTTCCGGAGGAGCGAGCACCTCGGCCGTCACGTCCGTGAACCCGGCCCGCTGGAGGATCTCCGTCCAGCGGCCGGGCTCGTAGTCCCAGCGCTTCACGTACAGGGGTTCCGCCTCCTTCTCCGGCGGCCGCACCTGGGACGCCTGCGGCCCGTAGCAACCCGCCAAGGCCGGTGGGTTGTGGGAGAACGCGTAGACGCCGCCAGATGCGAGGCGCGCACGGACCAGGGGCAGCAGCTCGGTGGGATCGGTGAACCAGGCGGCTCCGAAGACCGAGCAGACGGCCGTGAACTCGTGCGTGGCTGCCGCGAGGAACTCCTCGGCCGTCTGTCGCCTCACGTCGAGGTGCGGCCGGCGTTCACGCGCTTTGGCCACCTGGACGGGCGAGATGTCCACGCCGACCGCTTCGGCCCCCAGTGCGGTCAGGTGGGCGAGGTTTCCGCCGTTTCCGCAGCCCAGGTCGAGGACCCGCGCACCGGAGACGTCACCGAGGACCCTCTCGTCGGGCCCGTGGTCGGGCCACTGAGTCCAGTTGAACCACGTCGCCGCCCCGGCCGCGTTCGTCTCCTTGCGTCCCGGCCTGGCCGCGCTCCACACGTCCCACGCGTCGGCGTCCTGTTCGCGCACCCTCGTCCTTTCACATGCGGCGGGCCCGTCCATCGACGCCCCTGGCCTACCGGGGTCCTTACACGCCGGTCCCGGCCCCCTCCTCGTACGGGAACCGCGCCAGCGGTGTCTCGCTCTCGAAGAAGGTCTTCGCGCGGCGCATCGCGCGTTCGTCGGCGCGGACGCGGCCCGGGCGGGAGCCCGTGCCCGTCAGGACGCCGCCGAAGCGCATGCGGAGGTAGGCCGCCGTGTGGTTCAGGGTGGTCGTCAGGGCGTCCCCGACGACGTGCTCGGAGTCCGACATGGCCGTCACGCCCCACAGCGTCCGGCCCTCCATCCGCCGCTTGAAGTCCAGCTCCGGTACGTCCAGCCAGCCCGACCAGTAGTCGAGGTAGCGCTTGGCCTGCGCGGAGAGGCTGTACCAGTACAGGGGCGACGCGATGACGATGTCCGTCGCCTCCAGCGTGGCCCGGCGCAGCAGTTCCTCGTTCTCGCCCGCCTGCCAGCCGGTCGTCCCGTGCCGGTCGTCCTGGAAGTCCGGCAGGGGGAGCCTGTTCAGGTCCAGCCAGCGCTGGGGGACGTGGGACGGGAGTTGCGCGGCGGCGGCGCGGGCGAGGATCTCCGTGTTGCCGTCCGGGCGCGAGCTGCCGAGGACGAAGAGGAACGAACGGTCCGGGCCGTTCGTGGCGCCTGTCGTGTCGTGGGTCATGTCCGCTCCGGTCTCAGGGGTGTTCCGGTGCCAACTCCGCCTTCACCGGGGGTATTCCGTCCCCCATCGGCTCCGCCGATCGGCCCCATCGGGAGGACGCCCCACTGGCTCGTGGACCCGCTCCGGGCCCGTCCGTAGCGTCGTTCCCATGAGAAACGAGACCAGGGGAACCGTCGAACTCACCCTCGCCATGGTGCTCTCCGGCACCCTCGGCGTCTTCGTCGTCGAGTCCGGGGCGTCGCCGTTCGAGGTGGTGTTCTTCCGGTGCCTCTTCGGGGCCGCCGCCCTCGGCGCGTACAGCCTCGCCCGGGGGTTCTTCACCGGGCACGGGTTCACCGGCGGGAAGCTGGGGCTCGCCGCGCTCGGTGGGGTCTTCATCGTCTTCAACTGGGTCTTCCTCTTCGAGGCCTATGAAGCCACCTCGATCTCCCTCGCCACCGTCGTCTACCACACCCAGCCCTTCTTCCTCGTGCTCCTCGGGGCGGTGTTCATGAGGGAGCGGATATCCGCGGGGAAGCTCGGGTGGCTCGGCCTCGCCTTCGTCGGGCTCGTGCTCGTCTCCGGCGTACGGCCCGGGGACACCGCCTCCCTCAAGGGGCTCGGGTTCGCGCTCGCCGCCGCCGTGCTCTACGCCCTCGCGACCTTCGTCACCAAGCGGATCACCGGCGTACGACCCCATCTCGTCGCCCTCGTGCAGGTGCTCGTCGGGCTTCCGCTGCTGCTGCCCTTCGCCGACTTCGGCGCCGTCGGCGGGCTCGGGAGCGGGTGGCTGTGGCTCGTCGGGCTCGGGCTCATTCACACCGGGCTCATGTACGTGCTCATGTACGCGGCCTACGCCAAGCTGCCCACCGCCAAGATCGCCGTCCTCGCCTTCACCTACCCCGCCGTCGCCATGGGCGTCGACTGGGCGGTGTACGGGCACCACATCGGGCTCGTCCAGGCGCTCGGCGTCCCGCTGATCGTCCTCGCCAGCCTCAAGGTCACCCTCGCTGCTCGGACACCAGCCGCCGCGCCTGCTCCACGAACAGCCGGACATGCGCCGGAAGCCGCTTCCCCCGCCGCCACGCGAGCTGTGTGAAGAGCGTGAACGGGGCCTCCCAGTCCAGTTCCACGAGTGCCCCGGTCGCCAGCTCCCCGGAGACGGCGACCCTCGGCAGCAGCGCCACCCCCAGGCCCGCCGCCACCCCGCGCTTCGTCGCCTCGATCGTGCCGAACTCCATGAACGGCGGCGCCCACTCCCGCAGCTCCGCCTCGAACAGGTCGCGGTACGGGCAGCCGGGTTCCGTGCCCACCAGCTGCGCCCCGGCCAGGTCCGCGGCCGTCAGGGCCGTACGCCCCACCAGGGGATGGCCAGGACCCGCCACCAGGACCAGCGGTTCCGGCGCGAGGACCTCCGACTCCAGGCCCTCGTGCTCCGTGTCGGGCTCCATCAGGAAACCGACGTCGTACGTGCCCTGCCGCAGCGCCTGCCGGGTCTCGTCCCCGAGCGTGGGCCGCAGGGTGAGCCGCACGGCCGGGTAGCGGTGGTGGAAGTACTCCAGGAGCGGCGGCAGCCGGTAGGAGGTGAGGGACTCCATCGTGCCCACCGCGATCGTTCCCGAGGGTTCCTCGGTGACCTCCACCGCCGTACGGGCCTCCTCCGCCAGCTCCGCCATGCGGCGGGCGTACGGGAGGAGGCGTTCACCCGCCTCCGTGAGCCGGATGCGGCTGCCGAGCCGCTCGAAGAGCTCCACGCCGAGCGAGGACTCCAGGGAGCGGATCTGGCCGGTGACGCTGGACTGCGCGTAGCCGAGGTCGGCGGCGGCCCGGGTGAAGGAGAGGACGTCGGCGACCTTCTCGAAGGTGGCCAGGAGCCGCAGCTCCATCAGCCCTCGGTGTCCTCGCCGCGCTCGCGCTTCTTCAGTTCCTCCTCGCGACGGAGGTCCGCCTCCAGGTCGTCGAGGACGGACTCGTCGGACTCGTCGTGCTTCTCGCTCTTCTTCTCGTCCTTGAGCGACTTCAGGAACTCGGGGTTGTCGTCGGGGGCGACCCAGCCGCCCGCGCCCGCACCGCCCCGGGTCCTCGGCCGGCGGTCCTTGCCCGCGGCGATCCAGCCGACCGCGCCGACCACCGAGAACAGCAGGATCACGATGGCCCACACCGGCTTCGGAAGGTGCTTGACCTCTTCCTCCGGGGTGTTCAGGCAGTCGATGAAGGCGTAGATCATCAGCGCCAGCGGCAGGATGAACAGCAGCGCCCTGAGCATGTGGGACAGCCCCCTGGAAGCGGTGGCGGGGCTCGTTTCGAAGGCCCCGGTGACAGGTCAAGCCTAGCCGGTGACCGATACTTGCCCCTATGGCTTACGACGATCTCCGCTCGCTGCTCAGGGCGCTTGAGCGCGATGGCGACCTCAAGCGCATCAAGGCCGAAGTCGACCCGTACCTGGAGGTCGGGGAGATCGTCGACCGGGTGAACAAGGCGGGAGGCCCGGCGCTCCTCTTCGAGAACGTCAAGGGTTCCTCGATGCCGCTGGCCATGAACGTCTTCGGGACGGACCGGCGGCTGCTCAAGGCGCTGGGCCTCACGTCGTACGCGGACATCAGCGAGAAGATCGGCGGGCTCCTCAAGCCCGAGCTGCCGCAGGGCTTCGTCGGTGTCCGGGAGGCCTTCGGCAAGCTGGGCTCGATGGTCCACGTGCCGCCGAAGAAGGTGAAGGACGCTCCTGTGCAGGAGGTCGTCCTCACCGGGGACGACGTCGACCTCGACAAGCTCCCCGCGCTCTTCACCTGGCCCAAGGACGGCGGCTCCTTCTTCAACCTCGGGCTCACGCACACCAAGCACCCCGAGACCGGGGTGCGGAACCTCGGCCTCTACCGGCTCCAGCGCCACGACAAGCGCACCATCGGCATGCACTGGCAGATCCACAAGGACAGCCGGAACCACTACGCGGTCGCGGCGGAGCGGGGCGAGCGGCTGCCGGTCGCCATCGCCTTCGGCTGCCCGCCGGCCGTCACGTACGCCTCGACGGCCCCGCTGCCGGGCGACATCGACGAGTACCTCTTCGCCGGCTTCGTGCAGGGCAAGCGGATCGAGATGGTCGACTGCAAGACCGTCCCGCTCCAGGTCCCGGCGAACGCCGAGGTCGTCATCGAGGGCTGGCTGGAGCCCGGCGAGATGCTGCCGGAGGGTCCGTTCGGCGACCACACCGGCTTCTACACGCCGCAGGAGCCGTTCCCCGCGCTGACGATCGACTGCGTGACCATGCGGAAGCGTCCGCTGCTCCAGTCGATCGTCGTCGGCCGGCCGCCGACCGAGGACGGGCCGCTCGGGCGGGCCACGGAGCGGTTCTTCCTGCCGCTGCTCAAGATCATCGTGCCGGACATCGTCGACTACCACCTGCCGGAGTCGGGCGGCTTCCACAACTGCGCGATCGTCTCGATCGACAAGAAGTACCCGAAGCACGCGCAGAAGGTCATGCACGCCATCTGGGGCGCGCACATGATGTCGCTGACCAAGCTGATCATCGTGGTCGACAAGGACTGTGACGTCCACGACCTGCACGAGGTGTCCTGGCGGGCCCTCGGGAACACCGACTACTCCCGTGACCTGACCGTCGTCGAGGGTCCGGTCGACCATCTCGACCACGCCTCCTACCAGCAGTTCTGGGGCGGCAAGGCGGGCATCGACGCCACGAAGAAGCTCCCCGAGGAGGGCTACACCCGGGACGGCGGCTGGCCGGACATGGTCGAGTCGGACCCGGCGACGGCCGCCCTGGTGGACCGCCGCTGGAAGGAGTACGGACTGTGACCACCGCGGCCGTGCCCGGCGCCCAGCCGGGGCGCACGAAGGCCTTCCTGCGGCTCGTGATGATCGAGCACTCGGTCTTCGCGCTGCCCTTCGCGTACATCGCCGCCCTGACGGCCATGTACCAGGTCGACCGGGAGATCCACTGGTGGACGCTCTTCCTCGTCACCGTCTGCATGGTGGGGCTGCGGACCTTCGCCATGGCCTGCAACCGGATCATCGACCGCGAGATCGACGCGCGCAACCCGCGGACGGCGGGGCGCGAGCTGGTGACGGGGGCCGTGTCCGTGCGGTCCGCGTGGACCGGGGCCGGGATCGCCGTCGTCGTCTTCCTCGGCGCCGCGGCCCTGCTCAACCCGCTCTGTCTGGCGCTCGCGCCGCTCGCCGTCATCCCGATGGTCGTCTATCCGTACGGCAAGCGGTTCACGAACTTCCCGCACGCGATCCTCGGGCTCGCCCAGGCCATGGGGCCCATCGGCGCCTGGCTCGCGGTGACCGGCGCGTGGTCCTGGGACGCGGTGATCCTGGGCCTCGCCGTCGGCATCTGGATCGGCGGCTTCGACCTGATCTTCGCCTGCCAGGACGTGCAGGCGGACCGGGCCGAGGGCGTCATGTCCGTCCCGGCGCGGTTCGGGGTCCCGGCGGCGCTGTGGGGCGCCCGCGGCTCCGCGGTCGTCACGACCGGGCTCCTCGTCTGGTACGCCCTCGCCACGGGCGCGGGGCTGTTCTTCTGGGCCGGCCTCGTCATCGTGGTGGCCGCCTTCTGCTACGAGCACTCGATCGTGAAGCCGCACGACCTGTCCCGGCTGAACCGGGCGTTCTTCACGACGAACGGGTTCATCGGGATCAGCCTGTTCGTGTGCGCGCTGCTCGACCTGCTGGTCCGCGGGCTCACCCCGTGACCCCGGCCTGATGACGGATAGGCTCGACGGCATGAGCGACGGCAAGCGCACCCCCTGGATCGTGGGGGTTTCCGGGGCGTCGGGTACGCCGTACGCCGCCGCCGTCCTGAGGGGGCTGCTCACCGCGGGGGAGAGCGTCGACCTCGTCGTGTCGCGGGCCTCGCGGCTCACGCTGCTCGACGAGACGGGGATCTCCTTCCGGGACGCGCACTGGCGCGAGGACCTGGGGACGTGGCTGGCGCGGGGCGCCGACGGGAAGCCCGACACCTTCGGCGTCGACGTCAGCGGTGTGCGGTACTGGGCGGCCGGCGATCTGGCCGCGGGGCCGTCGTCCGGCTCGTACCCGGCGAAGGGGATGCTGGTGGTGCCCGCCTCGACCGCCGCGGTGGCGGGAATGGCACTGGGACTCTCGAAGGACCTGCTGCAGCGGGTCGCGAGCGTGACGCTGAAGGAGCGGCGGCCGCTGGTGGTCGCCGTGCGGGAGACCCCGCTGAACGGTCAGACGCTCAAGCACATGGTGACGCTGGACGAGGCGGGCGCCGTGGTGCTGCCCGCCTCTCCGGCGTTCTACGCGGGGGCGACGCACATCCAGGACCTGGTGGACTTCGTCGCCGGGCGGGTGCTCGACGCGGCAGGGGTGCCGCACCGGCTGTACCGCCGGTGGGAGGGAGAGCTCGGTGGAGCGACCCCCCCGGTCTGATCAGCGCTTCTTCGCGTGCTTCTTGTCGGCACGCTTGGAGGCGGCGGTCGGCTGGTGGGCACGCGAGCGGTTGGCCAGGTCCTGCAGCTCGCGCATACGGGCGTAGGCCATCTCGATCGTGTACACGGTGAACACCACTCCTGAAAGATCGTCTTTGATCTGCTGAAAGATTCACAGGGTGTCGACCCCTGTGTACCTTAGATTCTATACCTAAACTCGCGGTATCGCTGGACAATGGAAGGCTTCATACCTATGGACGCCGTGGACAGGCAGCTCATCCAGGCTCTGCGCGAGAACGGCCGTGCCTCGTACGCCGAGCTCGGCCGGCTCGTCGGGCTCTCCGGCCCCTCCGTCACCGATCGCATCAACCGGCTCGAGGCCGCCGGAGTCATCACCGGCTACCGCGCCACCGTCGACGCCGCCTCGCTCGGCCTCGGCGTCACCGCCCTCATCGGCATCTCGCTCTCCGACGCCGCCGACCACGAGGACGTGGCCCGCCGCCTCAAGGACCTGGCCGAGATCGAGGACTGCTGGTTCATCGCCGGCGACGACTCCTTCATGCTCAAGGTCCGCGTGAACGACGTCGACGGCCTGGAGAAGACGATCCGCCGGCTCAGCGGCACCAAGGGCGTCTCCCGCACCCGCACGACGATCGTGCTCTCCACGAAGTGGGAGAACCGGGTCGGGGAGCTGCCCGAGGAAGGCTGACGGATCGGCTGAGAGTACGGTTGGCAAGGCTTATTTCGGAGATAAAGGGAGGCGGCCGTACATGGACGCTGGACTCAAGCGCGAACTTGAGCAGAAGGTCCGGGACGGTGAGCGGCTGAGCCGTGAGGACGGCATCGCCCTGTACGAGTCCGACGACCTCGCCTGGCTCGGCGGTCTGGCCCACGAGGTCAGGACCCGCAAGAACGGCGACGTGGTCCACTTCAATGTCAACCGGCATCTGAACATGACCAACGTCTGCACCGCCTCCTGCGCCTACTGCTCCTTCCAGCGCAAGCCGGGCGAGAAGGACGCGTACACCATGCGCATCGAGGAGGCCGTGCGCCTCGCGAAGGCCATGGAGAACGAGAACCTCACCGAGCTGCACATCGTCAACGGGCTGCACCCCAACCTGCCCTGGCGGTACTACCCGCGCTCCCTCTCCGAGCTCAAGAAGGCCCTCCCGAACGTCTCGCTGAAGGCCTTCACCGCCACCGAGATCCACCACTTCGAGACGATCTCCGGGATGTCCGCCTCCGACATCCTCGACGAGCTCATCGAAGCCGGTCTCGAGTCGCTGACCGGCGGCGGCGCCGAGATCTTCGACTGGGAGGTCCGGCAGCACATCGTGGACCACCGCACCCACTGGGAGGACTGGTCCCGGATCCACCGCCTCGCGCACGCGAAGGGTCTGAAGACCCCGAGCACGATGCTGTACGGGCACATCGAGGAGCCCCGTCACCGCGTCGACCACGTGCTGCGGCTGCGTGAGCTCCAGGACGAGACCGGCGGCTTCCAGGTCTTCATCCCGCTGCGCTACCAGCACGACTTCGTCGACATGCAGGACGGCAAGGTCCGCAACAAGCTCCAGGCGCGCACCACGATGGCGACCGGCGCCGAGGCCCTGAAGACCTTCGCGGTCTCCCGGCTGCTCTTCGACAACGTGCCGCACGTCAAGGTCTTCTGGGTCATGCACGGCGTCCAGACCGCGCAGCTCGCCCTCCAGCACGGCGCCGACGACATGGACGGCTCGGTCGTCGAGTACAAGATCACTCACGACGCCGACAACTACGGCACGCCGAACAAGCTGGGCCGCGAGGACCTGCTCGAACTGATCCGGGACGCGGGCTTCCGGCCGGTCGAGCGGAACACCCGGTACGAGATCATCCGCGAGTACCCGGGCCCGGACACGGAGCGGCGGGAGACGCCGCAGGCGATGCGGGTCTGAGGACGCGGGGACGCAGAGCTACGTAGAGATACGTAGCGGTACGAGGAGAGGGGCCGGCGGGAGTTTCCGCCGGCCCCTCTCCTGCGCGCGTCACGCCTCCGTGCGCTCCACCGGGATCCACAGTTCCGCCCGTGCCGTCTTCCAGTCCTCCGACGGGCGGACGCCCAGGATCTCCGGGCCGGGCCGGCTCGCGTACGGGTTGGAAGGGAACCACTGGGTGAAGACGTCCCGCCACAGGTACTGGATCGCCGTCGGGAGCGGTCCCTCGTTCTCGAAGACGGCCCAGGTGCCGGCGGGCACGTCGAGCGCGTCGAACCCTTCCGGCACCTCGGCGCCGCTGACGGCCCCGTGCCAGTAGTCGAGCTCGGTGCCCTCCTCCCGGCTCTCCGAGAGGTGCGTGACCGCCGAGACGACGCCCTGCGGCTCCCCGTCCGAGAGGAGGGCGAGCCGGTCGAGGGCCTCCTGACCGATGGACCTGATGTGCGCGGTGATCGCCGGGTTCTCCCCCTCGTGGACGAGGGGGACCCGGGACCCGCGTCCGATGATCCGGAAGGCTTCCTTCTCCACGACCCTGTACCGCATGGTGCTGTTCCCTTCGACGACGAGGCGGAAGGACATGCGCGGCTGGGAGCGCAGCGCGGCCCCGGTGCGGCGGGCCTCGCCGGGGCCGACCCCGTGCACCGTGCGGAACGCGCGGGCGAAGGCCTCGCCGGAGCCGTAGCCGTACCGGACCGCGATCTCCAGGAGCGTCCGGTCGCCGGCGAGGACCTCGGCGCCGGCGACGGTGAGCCGCCTGCGCCGTACGTACTCCGACAGGGGCATCCCCGCCAGCGCCGAGAACAGGCGCCGGAAGTGGTACTCCGAGGTCATGGTGATCCGGGCGAGTTCGGCCGCTTCGAGGTCGCCGCGGAGGCGTTCCTCGATGTGGTCCAGGGCCTGGTTGAGCCGCTCCAGCATGGGTGCGTCCTTCCTCTTCCGTGCTTCACCGTAGGAAGGGCGTGGCCTGCGGGACCCGACATCCTGTGCCCGGTCCGGTCAGGTTCGGTCAGATCCGGTCCGGTCCGGTCGGGTCGGATCAGTTCAGGGGCAGCAGCATGATGATGTCGTCGCGGTCGTCGCCGGGGGCCACCCGGATCGCGTCGGGGACGCGGCCGACCTCCTTGTACCCGGACCGGGCGTAGAAGCGGTCGACGCCGGTGCCGCCCCGGCAGGTCAGCCGGATCGCCTCGATCCCCTCGAAGCCCTCGGCGGTACGGGCGGTGCGCTCGACGGCCGCCATCAGGTCGCTGCCGTACCCCTTGCCCTGGTGCCGGGGGTGGACCATCACCGTGTAGAGCCACACCCAGTGGGTCATCAGCGGGTGGGTGTTGAAGGTGAAGAAGGCGGTGGCGGCGACCTCGCCGTCCTCGTCGCGGCCGACGAGCAGACGGGTGCCGCCCTCGGTCATCCCGACGAGGTGCTTGAGCAGCGCGGGGCGGATCTCGTCGGGAGTGACGGGAGGGACGAAGCCGACCGAGCCGCCGGCGTTGGAGACGTCGGCCCAGAGGGAGAGCACGCCGTCGCGCAGGGCGCGGTCGGCCGCCGGATCCACCTCGAACGTAAGGGTCATGAGGCTATCTTAGCTATTACGTCCGGGGTGCTCAAGAGGGCCGGTCCCGGGCGGCCCCGCCCTCCGTGCTTCACTGGAGAGGCGCTTGCCCCGTAGGGGGCCTC
Organism: Streptomyces sp. NPDC058664; assembly: GCF_042716635.1. Lineage (NCBI taxonomy): Bacteria > Bacillati > Actinomycetota > Actinomycetes > Kitasatosporales > Streptomycetaceae > Streptomyces > Streptomyces sp. NPDC058664. The sequence continues at coordinate 67,046 of NZ_JBHXRW010000024.1, forward strand.
GGGATCTTGAGACCTCGGGGCCTCGGGACCTCGGGCACTTCTCGGAACGTCGGAACGGAAGAGTGGACTGACATGCTCCGCTACACGCTGATGCGTCTCGGTGTCTTCGCCGGATGCTTCCTCGCCCTGTGGGGTCTCGTCTACGTCGGCGCGCTGCCGCGCGGCCTCGGCGACTCGAACCTGCTCTGGGTCCTCATGCTCGCCCTCGTCATCTCCGCCCCGCTGAGCTTCGTCCTGCTGCGCAAGGTGCGGGACGACGCGAGCGCCGAGGTCGCGGCGAAGGTCGACCGCGCCAAGGGCCGACTGGCCGCGAACCGGTCCCAGGAGGACGCGCTGTAGCCACGTAAAGGCTGCGTAAGGTTCGTCACAGACCACCCACCCCGGGTGGGAGCTTCCAAGGCTCCCGCCTGGGGTGTTCTGCGTTTCGGAGGCGGGAGCGCACCCCCGCACCCCAAAGAAGGGCTTTGAGGTTCTCAAAGTTCAAGTGTTAACGTGTTCGCCATGACGACAGCAGTGCGCCCCTTCGACGCCGTGAGCATCCCGCTCGTGGCGCGCCTGCACGTCGATCTCTGCCGCTGTATGTCCGCGGTCTGTTGCCGCGTGCTCTGATCCGGCATCATGCAGCGGCCCGCGCTCGAGCGCGTGTGTGCCGCACCCCCGTCCCCGTATTGCCCGATACGCACCTGTGGAGTGTGTCTGTGTCCGCGTCCGCGCCCGCTTCCGCGCCCGAGAACGAGACCAAGCCCTCGTCCCGGATACCCAAGGTCCCGTTCTGGGCCCAGATCATCGCCGGTCTCGTCCTCGGCGCCCTGCTCGGCTGGATAGCCCGCAGCCAGGACGTCTCCTGGCTGAAGGAGACCCTCGGCCAGGTCGGCGACATCTTCGTCCAGCTGCTCAAGCTGGCCGTCGCCCCGCTCGTCTTCTTCGCGATCCTGGTCTCGATCACCAACCTGCGGAAGGTGAACAACGCCGCCAGGCTCGCCACCCGCACCCTGCTCTGGTTCATGATCACCTCCCTGATCGCGGTCGCCATCGGCCTCGCGATCGGCCTGGTCACCAACCCGGGCGCCGGCACCGGCCTCACCCCGCAGGACGGCAAGCTGCCGAAGCGCGAGGGCTCCTGGATCGACTTCCTGACCGGCATCATCCCGACGGACGTCATCACGCCCTTCACCGAGCTGAACGTCCTCCAGATCGTCTTCATGGCCGCCGTCGCCGGCGTCGCCGCCCTCAAGCTCGGCGACCGCGCCAAGCCGATCCTCACCCTCTCCGAGTCGATCCTGGAGCTCCTCCAGAAGGCCCTGTGGTGGGTCATCCGCCTCGCTCCGCTCGGCACCGTCGGCCTCATCGGCTTCGCCATCGCCGACTACGGCTGGGACCTGATCGGCAAGTACGCGACCTTCACCGCCGACGTCTACATCGGCTGCGCCCTGGTCATGTTCGGCGTCTACCCGCTGCTGCTCGCCACGGTCGCCAAGGTCAACCCGGTCCAGTTCTACAAGGGCGCCTGGCCGGCCATCCAGCTGGCCTTCGTCTCCCGCTCCTCGGTCGGCACCATGCCGGTCACCCAGAAGGTCACCGAGCGCCTCGGCGTCCCGAAGGAGTACGCCTCCTTCGCCGTCCCGTTCGGCGCCACCACCAAGATGGACGGCTGCGCCGCGATCTACCCGGCGCTCGCCGCGATCTTCATCGCGCAGATCTTCGACGTGCAGCTCGGCATCGGTGACTACCTCCTGATCGCCTTCGTCTCCGTCATCGGCTCGGCGGCCACCGCCGGCCTGACCGGCGCGACGGTCATGCTGACCCTGACCCTCTCCACCCTCGGCCTCCCGCTGGAGGGCGTCGGCCTCCTCATGGCGATCGACCCGATCCTCGACATGATCCGCACGGCCACGAACGTCGCGGGCCAGGCCCTGGTCCCGGTGATCGTCTCCGCCCGCGAGAAGATCCTCGACCTCACCGCGTACGAGAACGCCTCGGCGTCCCCGATCGACGACCTGGCCGACAGCCGCGAGGCCGAGCCGAAGGTCGCCGTCGCCGCCTGACACGTCAGCGCGTCCGGTCCCCCCCACGTGCCTCCTGCCCCGTCCGGGCAGGGGGCACGTAGGCTTTCCGCGGGGCATCCGGTGGATCTTGGAAGCAGGGGTGGGGCGCCATGGCCGGCGGGGCGAAGGCGCGGCGGTTGCCGCGGGCCGTGCGGGAGCGGCAGATGCTGGACGCGGCCGTGCGGAGCTTCGCGCGGCACGGTTACCGGGCGGCCTCCATGGACGAGATAGCCGAGCTGGCCGGGGCCTCCAAGCCGCTGGTGTACCTGTACCTCCACTCCAAGGAGGAGCTCTTCACCGCCGTGATCCGGCGGGAGGCGCAGGCCCTGCTCGCGGTGGTGGCCGAGGCGGTCGCCGACCGGAGCGCGCCGCCCGACGAGCGGCTGTGGGCGGGGCTGCTCGCGTTCTTCACGTACGCCGCCGAGCACCCGGACTCCTGGACGGTGCTGAGCCGGCAGGCGCGGACGCACGGGGAGCCGTTCGCCGGGGAGGCGGCCCGGATGCGGGACGAGATCACGGCGTTCGTCGCGGGGCTCATCGGCGAGGCGGCGCGGGAGGCGCGGGGCGCCGCCGCCGTCACGGAGCGGGACGTGGCCGCGCTCGCGCGGGCCCTGGTCGGTTCCGCCGAGTCGCTGGCCGGCTGGGCCGACGAGACGCCGGGGGTGACGGCGCGGGAGACGGCCGCGACGCTGATGGACTTCGCCTGGTCGGGGCTCGGGAACCTCATGAGGAGCGAGCGCTGGTCTCCGCGCTGAGCCGTACGGCACGCGCGCCGGTCTCCGCGCCGAGTCGTGAAGTGCGCGCGCTCGTCTCCCCGTTGAGCCTTACCGCGCAGTAAGGTTACCGGCTAGTTGGCACGTGAAGCAGACGTGAAGCAGACAACGCACCGACGTACGACCTCAGTTCATCGCGCAGACCGAGGAGCCGCACGTGTCCGTCGTCACCGCCCCGTCCGAGAGCGAACCGGTCGAGCCGCGCAAGACCCTGGTCGACGGGGTGGTCCGGGAGGTCTCCGTACCCGCCCTCGTCCCACCCGTACGGCGGGGGTCCCTCGCCGATCTCCCCTACGACAACGCCCGCCAGGACCCCGAGACCGTCCTCTTCTCCCGCAAGGGCCCCCGGGGCGAGTGGTACGACGTCACGGCCGCCCGCTTCGCCGCCGAGGTCCACTCCGTCGCCAAAGGCCTCATCGCCCACGGCCTCCGGCCCGGCGACCGGCTCGCCCTGATGGCCCGCACCACCTACGAGTGGACCCTGCTCGACTTCGCCGCCTGGGCCGCCGGACTCGTCACCGTCCCCGTCTACCCCACCTCCTCCGCCTTCCAGACCCGCTGGATCCTCCAGGACTCCGGCGCCGCCGCCTGCGTCGTCGAGGACCCCGGGCAGGCCCGGCTCGTCTCCGCCGAACGGCGGCAGCTCCCCGGCCTCACCCACCTCTGGGTCCTCGACACCGGCGCCGTCGACCAGCTCCGCCGGGCGGGCGCCCGCGTCGCCGACGAGGCCGTCACCGCCCGCCGGGGCCTGCTCACCCCCGAGACCCTCGCCACCCTCGTCTACACCTCCGGCACCACCGGCCGGCCCAAGGGCTGCGCCCTCACCCACGCCAACTTCTTCGCCGAGGTCGACAACGCCGTCCGGCTCCTCCACCCCGTCTTCCTCGCCGAGAGCAAGGAACCTCCCGCCACCCTGCTGTTCCTGCCGCTCTCCCACGTCTTCGGGCGGATGGTCGCCGTAGGCTGCGTCCGGGCCCGCGTCCGGGTCGGGCACGCCCCCTCCGTCGAGGGCGACGGACTCCTCACCGATCTGGCCGCCTTCCGGCCCACCTTCCTCCTCGCCGTCCCGTACGTCCTGGAGAAGGTCTACAACTCCGCCCGCGCCACCGCCGAACGCGGCGGGAGGGCCGCCTCCTTCGACCGGGCCGCCCGGGTCGCCCGCCGGTACGGGAAGGAGGACGCCCCCTCGCTCTCCCTGCGGGCCACCCGGGCCCTTTACGACACGCTCGTCTACCGGCGCATCCGGGCCGTGCTCGGCGGCCGGGTGAAGTACGTGATCTGCGGCGGCTCCCCGCTCGGCGCCCGCCTCGCCGAGTTCTTCGCGGGCGCGGGCGTCGAGGTCTTCGAGGGGTACGGCCTGACCGAGACCACGGCCGCCTCGACGGTGACCCCGCCGCAGCGGCCCCGCACCGGCACCGTCGGCTGGCCGCTGCCCGGCACGTCCGTCCGGATCGCCGACGACGGCGAGGTCTGGCTCAAGGGCGGCCACGTCTTCGCCGGGTACTGGGACGCCCAGCGCGGGGCGGCCCTGCCGTACACCGACGACGGCTGGTTCCCCACCGGGGACCTCGGTTCCCTGGACGCCGACGGCTATCTGCGGATCACCGGCCGCAAGAAGGACGTCCTCATCACCTCGGCGGGCAAGAACGTCGCTCCGGCACCCCTGGAGGACTGGCTCCGCGCCCACCCGCTGGTCGCCCAGTGCGTCGTCGTCGGCGACGACCGCCCGTACGTCACGGCCCTGGTCACCCTCGACCACGAGGGCCTGACCCACTGGCGGCGCATGCGGCACAAGGACCATCTGGCGCTCTGGGAACTGACCCGGGACGAGGAACTCATCGGCACGCTCCAGCGGGCCGTGGACGACGCCAACCGGCTGGTCTCGCGCGCGGAGTCGATCCGCGCCTTCCGGGTCCTGACCGCCGAACTCTCCGAGTCCTCGGGGCACCTGACGCCGTCCCTCAAGCTCAGACGGCGCGCGGTGCTGCGGGACTTCGCGCGGGAGATCGAGGAGATGTACGGGGCGGGCCCCGGGGACGGGGGCACCCCCTAAGGGGTGCCCTTCAGGGAATCCTTCGGGGATCCTTCAGGGAAACCTTCGGGGAGCCCTCACACCATGAGGGGCACCTCGTGGATCTCGTCGGCCGCGTGGCCGGTCCGTTCGTGGATCCGCTTCACGGCGTCGGCCGACGGGCCCGTGGAGAGGCAGTAGACCGTTCCCGAGGAGGGGTCGGCCCACGCCCGCTCGAAGTGGACCCCCTCGTCCTTCTCGATGGCGAGGTCGGCCTGGTGCGCCTCGCGGAGCTGGTCCGCGGTGATGCCCACCATGCCGTGGTGCACGTCCATGTACGTACCCATGCTGCTCACACCTCCACTTCCATGGTGCGCCCTCAGGGCCAGAGCAGCTCGCGCAGCCAGCCGGTGCCGGACGCCGGGTCCCGGCGGTAGCGCAGGCGCAGGTGGCGGCGCCGCGCGTCGCCCTGGAAGAACTCGACCTCGGCCGGTTCGACGACGTACAGGGTCCAGGTGGGGGCCGGGGCGTCCGGTTCCGCCTCGGCCCGGCGCCAGGCCGCGGCGCTCGCCTCCGCGAGGGTCCCGGGGGAGTCCAGGACCTCGCTCTGCCGGCCGACGAGCGCCGAGGCGAGGGCGCCGGTGGTGCGGGCGTGGAGGTCCTCGTACGCCTCCTCCGCGGTGCCGGTGGTGACGTGGCCCCGTAGTCGGATCTGGCGGCCCTGGACCGGCCAGTAGAAGCCGAGGGCGGCCTCGGGGCGGGCGGCGAGCTGGCGGCCCTTGGCGCTGGTGGCGTGCGAGGCGAAGTGCCAGCCGCGCGCGTCGGCGTCGTGCAGCATCACCGTACGGACGTCCGGCCTGCCGTCCTCGTCCACGGTGGCCAGGGAGAGGGTGTGCGGCTCGGTCTGGCCGGCCGCGACCGCCGCCGTGAACCAGTCGTGGAAGAGCGGGAGCGGCTCGGGCGGGGCGCCCGCCGGGTCGAAGGAGGGGAGCTCGGTGTCCCAGACCTTGAGGGAGCGCAGGGCGTGGTGGAAGTCGGTCATGCGGCGAGGGTAGGGCGCGGGGCGCCGTCGCCCATGGTCGGCATGGCGTAGTCCTCCAGCGGGACCGCGTTCGCCGCCGCCTGGATGTCGGCGCGGATCTTCTTCGCGATGAGGTTCTTCCACGGGGTCTTCGGCAGGGTCCTCACCATGAACATGCGCAGGGCGATCTTCCACTTCGAGTCCACGGTCATCTCTTTGACGAAGCCCTCAGCCATCCGCTGGTTCTGCTCCACGCCGGGCCGCATGCGCGCCTCGTAGCGGGCGAAGGCGACGGTGTGGTCGCCGCCCGCCCGGGCCAGCTCGCCCGCCAGGACGTACGCGCCGGTGAGGGCGAGTCCGGTGCCCTGGCCGGAGGCGGGGGAGGAGCAGTGGGCGGCGTCGCCGAGGAGGACGACGCGCCCCTTCGACCAGCGGTCCATCTCGACGAGGGAGATCGAGTCGAGGTAGAAGTCGTCGGCGTCGGCCGCGTGGCCCAGGAGCCGGGGGATCTCCCAGCCGTCGCCGCCGAAGGCGCCGGTGAGCAGCCGCTTCTGGGCGGCGACGTCCCGGTGGTCGTGGGGGAGTTCCTCGGGCGAGGAGAAGACGAAGAGGTTCTTGGCGTCGGTCTCGCCGGCCGAGCTGTAGACGCAGACCAGCTTCCCGGGGAGCGCGTGGTACGTCTCCCAGCGGTCGAGGCCCAGGTGGTTGGGGGCGGTGAAGATGGAGACGTACGCGCCGAGGTGACGCTTGAACCGCTCCTCGGGGCCGAAGGCGAGGCGCCGGGTGTTCGAGTGGAGTCCGTCGGCGCCGACGACCAGGTCGAAGCGGCGGACGGTGCCGCTCTCGAAGGTCACCGTGACCCCGCCGGTGTCTTCGGTGTCTTCGGCGAGTTCGGCGATCGAGTCGCCGAAGAGGTACTCGACGTCGTCGCGGGTGCGGTCGTAGAGGATGCGGGCGAGCTCGCCGCGCATGATCTCGTCGTCCTCCTCGACGCGTCCGCCGAAGATGTCGGCGGGCAGTTCGCCGATGGTGCGGCCGTTCTCGTCGACGTACGAACCGCCGCGCATGTCGGTGGAGTCGGCGCGGACCTCGTCGAGGATCCCCATCCGGCGGCAGACCTCGATCGCGGTGCCCCGGATGTCCACCTTGTAGCCGCCGGTGCGCAGTTCGGGGGCGCGCTCGACGACGGTGGGGGTGAAGCCGTAGCGGTGCAGCCAGAGGGCGAGGGCGGGGCCGGCGATCGAGGCGCCGGAGATCAGGACGGTCTTGGCAGGCTTCACGGTGCTGCTCATGACGGACTCCTTGTCGGGTGTCTGCGGGCCGTTCCCCCTGCCCGCGGACATGACTATACGGATGTCCTATACGAGTGTCTATGACGCTTGTATATATTCCTGGCCGGGGCTGGTCAGCCCCGGCCGAGTACCACCGTCCCCGAAGAGCAGAACCAGCCCCCCGTCCCCGAGGCCACCGCCAGCTCCGGCAGGCTTCCGTCCGCCCGGCGCACCTGGAGCCCCGGGGCCTCCCCGCGCAGCTGCCGCACCGCCTCCACGAGCAGGAAGAGCCCTCGCATGCCCGGGTGGCAGGCCGACAGGCCGCCGCCGTCCGTGTTCACCGGCAGCCCGTCCTTCTCCTGGACGAACGGGCCGCCCTCGCCCTTCGGGCAGAACCCCAGGTCCTCCAGGGTCACCAGGGTCATGTAGGTGAAGGCGTCGTAGACCTCGGCGAGGTCGACGTCCGCCGGGGTGACCCCCGCCCGTTCGAAGGCGAGCCGGCCGCTGACCGCCGCCGGGGAGACCGTGAAGTCCTCCCACTCCGACATCGTGGTGTGCGAGACGTGCTCGCCGGTGCCGAGCACCCAGACCGGGGCGGTGCGGCAGTCCTGGACGTACTCCTCCGCGACCAGCAGGACCGCGCAGCCGCCGTCGCTGCGCAGGCAGCAGTGCAGCTTGGTGAAGGGGTCCGCGATCATCGGCCCGGACAGCACCTCGTCGACGGTGATCGGGTCGCGGAACATCGCCTCCGGGTTGAGCGCCGCGTTCGCCCGTGCCCGGACGGCCACCTCGGCGAGCTGCTCCAGGGTCGTCCCGTACCGGTGCATATGGCGGCGCGCGGCCATCGCGTACTTGGCGATCAGGGTGTGCCCGTACGGGACCTCGAACTGGAGCGGGCCGCGCGCCCCGAAGGAGAGGTTCGCGGTGCGCCGCCGGGCACGGATGTCGGCGCGCGCGGTGGAGCCGTACACGAGGAGGACCGCGTTCGCGTGGCCCGCGGCGATCGCGTCGGCGGCGTGCGCGGCCATGACCTCCCAGGTGGCACCGCCGACGGCGGTCGAGTCCACCCAGCGGGGGCGAAGCCCCAGGTACTCGGCGACCTCGACCGGGGCGAGGGTGCCGAGGCCCGCCGAGGCCAGGCCGTCGATCACCGAGCGGTCCAGGCCGCTGTCCGCGAGCGCGCGGCGGGCGGCCTGGGCGTGCAGTGCGTACGGGGTGGCCTCGTCGACCCGGCCGCAGTCGGCGAGGGAGACGCCGGCGACGGCGACGCGGCGGGAACTCCGCTTGATGGTGGGCGGGGTTGGCATGGCGGTCGTGGCGGTCGGCATGGATCTGACGGTACATCAGATTTGATGGATCGGAACCGACGTTTCTCTGGGCAAGCGGCACCGCCCGCCTCTAGCATGACGGATCGTCAGATGCGGAGGGAGCCCCATGGACGCCACGCTCACCGAGGCGCAGCGGGAGATCCGCCGCGCCCTGCGGGACCTGCTCGCCGAACGGGCCGGGCCGCACCGCGACCGCGCGGCCACCGCCACCCCCCAGGGGCACGACCCCGAGCTGTGGACCCGGATGTCCGGCGTCCTCGGCCTCGCCGACGACCACGGCTCCGCCACCCTCGCCCTCGCCTGCGAGGAGACCGGCCGCGCCCTCACCCCCTCTCCCCTCCTCGCCACCACCGTCCTCTGCGCCCCGCTCCTCGCCGCCCTCGGCACCCCCGCCCAGCGCGCCGCCCTCCTCCCGCGCCTCGCCGACGCCACCCTCACCTGCGCCCTCGCCGTACCCGGCCCCCTCGCCCTCGCCCTCGGCCTCACCGGCGACAACACCGCCGACGACTGGGCCGGCGGCGGCCGCGCGGGCGGCGTCCAGGCCCGCGCGACCGCCGACGGGGGCTGGCGGCTGTACGGCGAGGCCGCCCAGGTCGTCGACGGACACAGCGCCGGACTCCTGCTCGTCGCCGCCCACACGGGAGGCTTCGCCCGCAGCCGTACGCTCCTCTTCCTCGTACGGGCCGAGGCGGCCGGCGCACCCGGGCTCGTCCGCACCCGGCAGCCCGCCCTCGACCGCACCCGTCCCCGGGCCACCCTCCAGTTCCGCGACACCGGGGCCGAACTCCTCGGCGAGGAACCGGCCGACGTCCTCGGCGCCCTCGCCGCCACCGGCCGCACCGCCGCCGTCATGCTGGCCGCCGAGGCCGTCGGCGCGGCCCGGGAGGCCCTCGACCGCGCCGTCGCCCACGCCCCCGACCGCACCGCCGCGGCCGGACACCGGCTCGCCGACCTCCACGTCCAGGTCGAGGCCGCCCGCTCCCTCACGTACTGCGCGGCACGGGAACCCGGCCCGGGACCGGAGGGCGGGCCGCTCGCCCTCGCCCACGCCCTGGAGGTCCTGCGCGCCACCGCAGACGAGGCCGTCCGGCTGTCCGACGCCGCCGTGCCCTTCTTCCACCGGGCCGCCTCCGACGAACTGCTCTTCGGACCCGTACGGCGGCTGCGCGCACGGGCGGTCGAACGGACCGGACTCCTCGGAGAGGTGGCGGCGTAGATGCCCGTCGGACGCAGACTCGTACAGAAGATGTCCTCGACCCGGACCTTCGCCCGGATCGGCCCGCGCGTCGTCCCCGCCATGGACAAGGCCGTGCACCGGCTCACTCGGGGAAAAGTGCTGCTCAGCGCCCAGATGCTGCCCGGTGTCGTGCTCACCGCCCGGGGCGCGAGGAGCGGACTGCCCCGGGTCACGCCGCTGGCCTGCATGCCGGAACCGGACGGCGGCTGGTTGCTCGTCGGCTCCAACTTCGGCCGCCCGGGACACCCGGCGTGGACGGCGAACCTGCTCGCCCATCCGGACGTCGAGGTGAACTGGCGGGGCGCCGACATCCCCGTACGGGCGGAGCTGCTCACGGGGGAGGAACGGGCGGCGGCCTGGCGGGCGGCGCTTGAGTTCTGGCCGCCGTACGCCACGTACCAGGCGAGGGTGGAGCGCGAGATCAGACTCTTCCGGCTGACCCGGCGGTGAGGGAACGGCCCGGCGACGAGCCCTCCGGCCCCGGGGCGGTGCGGCGTCCCGGCCGGAGACACGGCGACGCCGACGGCGGTCCGTGGGGGCGGGCCGCCGTCGGCGTCGACGACAGGACGGGTGGAGGAGTCTCGAATACCGGGGCTGGCTATCTGGCCGGCTTCTTGCCGGTGATGCCCAGATGCACCAACAGAGCCAGGTTCGGCTTGAGTTCGGCCTGCTTCACACCCCAGGTCGTGAAGCCCTTCTGATGGCCGGCGACCGCGGCCAGCATCGCCACCAGCGCGCCGGCCATGGCGGCGGGGCTGACCTCCTTGTCGACCTTTCCCTTGGCCTGGAGCTCCTTCACCGCGTCCGTGAGGGAGTTGGTGACCGAGTTCAGGATCTTCATGCGGATCTTGTAGAACCGCTTGTCGCCCTCCGCGGCGCCGAGGTCCACGACCCTGAGGATCGCGTCGTGCTTCCGCCAGAAGTCCAGGAAGCCTTCGACGAGTTCCTCGGAGGTCTGCCAGCCCGCCTTGCCGACCCAGGAGCGGCCGGAGACCAACTCGGTCAGCCCGGCGCCCTCCTTGGCCATCTCCTCCGCGATCTCGAGAACCGCTCCCTCGACGTCCGGGAAGTACTGATAGAACGTCGCGGGTGAAGTACCCGCCTTCCGGGCCACATCGATGACCTTGACGTCCCGGTAGGGCGAGGAGCTGAGCATCTCACCGAGGCAGTCGAGCAGCTTCTGCCGCGTCGCCTGACCGCGTCGTCCGGCCACGCGGCCGTCGACGGTGCGTACTTGTCCTGTCATGCCGTCAGCTTACCGAGGGGGTGTCGGCGCGCGATTCGGCCGACTGCAAATGGGGTGCGACCCTGTTCCGCGGGTGTTCCGCCAGGTCGGCGCGGATCCGCGGATCGGCGCGGAGGGGCGGGTTCGAGCCAGTGTGGTGGCCCTGCGGGCCGGTGCGGCGGTCCTGCCGGGCCGGCCGGGGGAGTCCCGTACTCGAATAGCCTTATGAACAGCCTGTGGACAACTTCGGTGGACAACCCAGGCGCCCCAAGGGCTCCGGCCCACTGAATCGCCTCTTTGTTCGCATTTCGGGGCGTGCGGGTCCGTCTCCGCCGTCCTAGCGTGGACCCATGGCGGCACGCACTGAGGGCACCCCCTGCTGGGTGGACGCACAGCTTCCCGACCTCGAAGCGGGCAAGCGCTTCTACGGCGAGCTCTTCGGCTGGACCTTCGACCCCGACCGCGACGAGGCCCTCCTCGACGGGCGACGCGTCGCCGGGCTCCTCCCCAAGCGCGACGGCCGCATGCCCACCACCTGGACCCTCTACCTCGCCACCCGGGACGCCGGCAGCCTCTCCACCCGGATCAAGGCCGCAGGCGGACAGATGGTCATGGAGCCGTACCCCGTCGGCCCCTTCGGCGTCCTCGCCCTCGCCGCCGACCCCGGCGGCGCCGTCTTCGGCCTCCGCCAGTCGGGCGACGACGACGGCTTCGAGGTCACGAACGAACCCGGCTCCTTCTGCTGGATGGAGGTGTACACGCGCCGGCCCGAGGCCGTCGACACCTTCTACGCCACCGTCTTCGGCTACCTCGGCCGCCAGGCCGACGCCGAGGAGGAGGGCGGGGACGCCGGCCTCGACTACCGCGTCTGGTCACCGCCCGGCTCCCGGCCCGGTGACGACAGCGCCTTCGGCGGACGCGCCGTCATCACCGACGCGTTCCCCGCCGAGATGCCCGGCCACGTCCTCGTCCACTTCGCCGTCCGCGACTGCGACCAGGCCTGCGCGACCACCGTCCGCCTCGGCGGCCGCGTCGCCACCCCGGCCTTCGACACCCCCCACGGCCGCATCGCCGTCCTCCACGACAACCAGGGCGCCCGCTTCGCGGTCCTGGCGGAACCGGAACCGGCCGGTAGGAGCTGAGTCGTACGGGGCCGTACGGGGCCGGTACCGGCCCGTACGGGACCGCCCCCTATGACCTGCGACACCCCGATCCGCCCCCGGGTTCGCAACCGGGCCCTCGGACAGGAAGAATCAGGGCCACGGGGCCGTACCCTCATGGCCCGTACGGGGAGGTGGCAGGCAAGTGGAACAGCTGACGCAGCACGACCCGAGACGTATCGGGCCCTTCGAGGTGCTGGGCCGGCTCGGCGCGGGCGGGATGGGCCTGGTCTATCTCGCGCGCTCGGCCTCGGGCCGGCGCGTGGCGATCAAGACCGTGCGCACGGAGCTCGCGGAGGACCAGCTGTTCCGGGTGCGCTTCACCCGCGAGGTGGAGGCCGCGCGGGCGGTCTCCGGCTTCTACACGGCCGCCGTCGTGGACGCCGACCCCCGGGCCGCCGTGCCCTGGCTGGCGACCGCCTACGTCCCCGCGCCCTCGCTCGAAGAGATAGTGAACGAGTGCGGGCCGCTCCCGGCCCAGGCCGTGCGCTGGCTGGCCGCCGGTGTCGCCGAGGCCCTGCAGTCCATCCACGGCGCGGGCCTGGTCCACCGCGACCTCAAGCCCTCCAACGTCCTCGTCGTCGAGGACGGCCCCCGGGTGATCGACTTCGGCATCGCGTCGGGCGTCTCCAACACGCGCCTGACCATGACCAATGTCGCCGTCGGCACCCCGGCCTACATGTCGCCCGAGCAGGCCCGCGACTCGCGCAGCGTCACCGGCGCCAGCGACGTCTTCTCGCTGGGCTCGATGCTGGTCTTCGCCGCCACCGGCCACGCGCCGTTCCACGGCGCCAACCCGGTCGAGACCGTCTTCATGCTGCTCCGCGAGGGCCCCGACCTGGAGGGCCTGCCCGACGAGCTGCGGCCCCTCATCGATTCCTGCATGCAGACGGACGTCACCCGGCGCCCGTCCCCGGCCGACCTCCAGGCCCAGCTGGCCCCGCACCTCTTCGGCCCCGGCAGCGACGACAGCGGCACGGCCTCGGCCTGGCTGCCGGCGAGCGCCACCGCCATGATCGAGACCCGTCGCGGCGGCCGTCCCGCTCCGGCGCCGGCCGCGCCGCCGATGCCGCCGCGCCCGCCGCGGCAGCCCGCCGACCACGGCGGTGACCCGCGCTTCCCGGAGCCCGCGCCCCCCGGCGGCCGTCGTCCCGAGCCCGCGCCCGTCGGCGGCGGCCGGCACGCGGGGCCCGCCGAGAGCGCGGGCGGACCCGTACGTCTCGCGGGCGCGACCGTGCCGATCGGCCCCGGCCCCCGGGTCGCCGACACCCGGGCCGCGCTCGCCGTCGGCCGGGGCGCCGACGCCGGTCCCGCGACCGGCTGGATCCGTCCGCCCGGCGGCGGCCCGCACGGCGCCGAGCCCGGTCCGCACGCCGGGGAGCCCGGCCCGCCGCCCGGCTCCCGCCCGGTGAACGTCCCCGCGCAGGGCTCCGACCAGGCCCCGCCTCCGGAGCCCGGCCCCTGGCGGCCGTGGCGGTTCCGGATGTCGAACGACGTCTGGGGCACCCCGGTCGTGGACGGCGACCTGCTGTACGTGACCTCGTTCGAGGTACACGCCCTGGACACCGGCAGCGGCCGGCGCCAGTTCAAGACCCGGGACGTGGCCTGGTCCATGGCCGTCGCCTCGGGCCGTATCCACGCCTCCGACGGGCCCACCCTGTACGCCCTCGACGCGACCGACGGCAGCGAGCGCTGGCGGCTGCGGACGGACGCGTGGGTGTACTCGCTCCAGGTCGACCGGGGCACGGTCGTCACCGGCACGCGCGGCGGCGGGGTGCAGGCCTGGGAGGCCTCCAACGGCGCCAAGCTGTGGGAGGTCACCGGCGCCCAGACCGACTTCGAGACCCCGGAGGCGGGGCCCGCCGTGCACGGCGACACCGTGTACGTGTGGCGGGACGCCCGGCTCCAGGCCCTCGACGCCCGTACGGGTGTGGAGCGCTGGTCGTACCCGATCGGCGACGCCGCCTCCTGCGCCAACGTGCCGGTCCGGGTCGCCCCGGCCGAGGACGGCTGCGTGTACGTGTCGGCCGGGACCCGGGTCCTGTCGATCGACATCGCCGCCGGGCACGTCCGCTGGCACTTCGAGGCGCCGGCCGTCTTCCTCTCCCCGCCCGCGTTCGCGCCGGGTCCGGCGGTGACGGGCGGCGGGGTGTACCTCTCCGACCACCTCGGCACGGTGTACGCGATCGACGCGACCACCGGTCAGGACCGCTGGCGGATCGCGACCGAGCCGCGGCAGTCGGCCGAGCCGGTGCTCGTCGCCGACGGCAACGTGCACGTCGGCAGCGGCAGCGCGCTCTACACGCTCGACGCCGTCACCGGTACGCCCCGGTGGCGGTTCGCGGCGGGCGGCGAGCTGGTCGGCTCCCCGGTCGTCGCCGACGGCCGGGTGCACTTCGGCTCGGCCGACCACGTCCTCTACACCCTGGACGCGACCGGCGGTCAGCTGCGCTGGAAGCTCGCCACCGGCGGCGAGATCACCGGCTCGCCGGTGGCGAAGGGCGGGGTCGTGTACGCGTGCAGCAAGGACCGCTGCGTGTACGCGCTCGACGCGGTCAAGGGCACGGCCACCGGCCGGGGATCCGCCGCACGGTAGCCCGCAGGGGCCCGCTGCCTCAGGGCGTGTTCCTGGGCGGCGGGTCGTCCCGTTCCGGGCCCCGGGTCGGCACGTCGTACCTGTCGAAGGTCTGGGTCTCCGCGTACGGGGCCGAGGCCTGCGGATGGTGACGCGGGTCTTCGGGAGTCCCGTCCCGCGGCGGGCCGTCGAGCGGGGGGTGGGTGTGCCGGGGCGGCCGGTCCACCCGGCGCGCACGGGCCCTGCCCGACATGACGAGCGCGCCGATCAGCAGCAGGATCCCGCCGCCGAGGGCGTTCGCGACGCCGTCGCCGAGCCCCGTACCGCCTCCGCCGCCGACGGTGAGACTGCCCTCGGCGAGCCCGACGCGCACCATCCACAGGATCGTGAAGCCGAGGACGACGATCCCGGCGAGGGCGACGAGCAGCCGGGAGCGCAGCACCACGCCGACGAGCGTGACGAGGGCGGCGAAGAGGAAGGGCAGCAGGATCGAGCCGAGCAGCGAGGCCTTGTCGCCGGTGATGCCGGTGAACAGGTCGCCGATGGCGTAGTCGCGCCCGTGACGGCCGTCGTACCAGGCACGGAAGGGGCTCCAGACGGCGGCCGCCGCTCCGACGAGAGCGAGGACCGAACCGGCGACGTTGCGGATCATCGGTGCGGCCTCCTTGACGGTCGGCTCTCGCTTCCGACGCTACGCCGGGTGCGGGGGGCCCGCCATGCGGCGCGGAAGCGTCGTGAGAAAGTGGCGCGCACACGACAGGGACGACGGGGAGCGGTGATGGTACGCACACGCCTGAAGCTCGCGGCGACGCTCACGGTGGTGGTGCTCGCGCTGACCGGGTTCCACACCGGCCACGGCAGCAGCGGTGGTGGCGGCAAGAGCAAGAGCGGCAAGAGCCGCTCGGACGACGACTCCGGCGGCGGCTGCTCCAGCGACGAGAAGAGCAACGACGACTACAGCGGCTCGGGCGACGCCGGCGGCGAGACGGCATACGCCCCCACGCCCACCGCCGCTTCGACGGCGGAGGTCGTCACCGCCGTCGTCGACTGCGTGGATCCGGCGCAGAAGAAGCGGAAGGGCAAGCCGGCCCGCAAGGCGGACGTCACGGCGACGGTGAAGGTCAGATCGACCGCGGCGACGGAGAAGACGTTCCGGATCGTCGTGGTCTTCAAGGGGGCGTCCGGCGGGGCCGTGGACCACGTCACGACCGAGGTCACGGTCGAGCCCGGCGGAACGGAGACCGTCGAGGTCGAGATGGTCCACCCGGAGAACGTCGACCAGGTGAAGGAATGCTGGTCCTACGACATGGGTGAGGAGCCGGGGGCCGCCGCCTCCACCGCCACCCCCTCGGCTACCTCGTCCTGAACCCCGCCCCCGCCCCCCGCCGCCCGAACAGGTCGGCCTGACGCCCGGGCGGCAGGTTCCCGAGCGTCACCAGGTGCGGGGCGAGCGCGAACGCCTGGGCCATCGCCGTCTCCTTCACCGACCAGAGCGCCCGGACCGTGCCCTGCACCGCCTCCGTCGGGTACGAGGCGATGACGGCGGCGGCCCCGCGGGCGGCGGCCAGCGCTCCGCCGGGCGCCGTCACCTCGCTGACCAGCCCCGTCTCGTACGCCCGCCGGGCCGAGATCCGTTCCGCGCCGCCCATCAGCGCCATCCGGGCGATCTCCCCGTGGGGCATCCGCTGCGCCATCCGGACGGTCTCGAAGGCGCTGACCATCCCGTAGGTGGTGTGCGGGTCGAAGAAGGCGGCGTCCTCGCCCGCGATCAGGAACTCGGCCTCGCCGAGCAGGTAGAAGGCCCCGCCGCAGGCCATGCCCTCGACGGCGGCGATCACCGGCTTCCACAGGTCGTTGGCCTTGGGGCCGATCGTGAGGAGGGGGTCGTCGATCGTGTACGGGGAGGAGGGCTGGGGGACGTTCCCGGCGGCCTCCCGGTCGATCCCGGTGCAGAAGGCCCGCGTCCCGGCCCCGGTGACGACGATCGCGCGGATCTCGTCCTCGTACCGGAACCCCCGCCAGACGGCGCCGAGTCCGCGCGCCATGTCGAGGGTGATCGCGTTGTGCTTCTCCGGCCGGTCGAGGGTGACGACGGCGACCCCGGTCTCCTTGTCGCGGTCCACGCGGACACTCATCCGCGCTCCAGGAGCCAGCGGGGGACGGTGACGCCGTCGATCTCGGTGAAGGCGACCTTCACCGGGGCGCCGATGCGCAGCCGGGCCGGGTCGACCGAGTTCAGGGCGGCGTCCGGGGCGGCGACGACGTTGCCGGCGAGGCGGATGCGGGGGGCGTCGGAGAGTTCGACGAGCACCGCGTTATACGGGGCCTGGGCGGCGTACTCGGGCAGGAGCGGCGGGTGGGGCAGGACGTACGACCAGATCCGGCCGCGTCCGGTCATGAGCCGCCACTCGCTCGCGAAGGACCGGCAGTGCGGGCAGCAGGGGCGGGGCGGGAAGCGGAGCTCGCCGCAGTCGGCGCAGCTCTGGACGCGCAGTTCGCCCCGGGCGGCGTACTCCCAGAAGGGGGCGCCGTCCTCGTCGGGGACCGGTGTCAGCATGCGGGACCAACTCCTCAGGAGCGCAGCAGGATCGCGGACGTGGGGACGCCCTCGCCCGCCGTGACGAGGCAGGTGGCGGCGTCGGGGACCTGGGCGGTGGAGGTGCCGCGGAGCTGTTTCACGCCCTCGGTGATGAGGTTGAAGCCGTGGACGTACGCCTCGCTCAGCCCTCCTCCACCCGTGTTGAGGGGCAGCCGGCCGCCGATCTCCAGGGCACCGCCCTCGGTGAAGGCGGCGCCCTCGCCACGCCCGCAGAAGCCGTAGCCCTCCAGGGAGAGCGGGACGAGCGGGGTGAAGGCGTCGTAGATCTGGGCGACGTCGACGTCCTGGGGGCCGAAGTCGGCGTGCTTCCAGAGGTGCCGGGCGGCGGTCCAGGCGGGCCCCGAGAGCGGGTCGTCGTTCCAGTAGTTGACCATGCCGTGGTGCTGGGCGGGCAGGCCCTGGGCGGCGGAGTGCACGTACACGGGCTTGCGGCGGCAGTCGCGGGCCCGTTCGGCGGAGACGATCACGCACGCCAGCGCCCCGTCCGTCTCCAGGCAGTTGTCGAAGAGGCAGAGGGGTTCGCTGATCCAGCGGGAGGTCATGTACATCTCGCGGGTCAGCGGGCGTTCGTACATGATCGCGTCGGGGTTCTGGTTGGCGCGGTTGCGGCAGGCGAGGGCGACGTTGAAGAGGTGGTCGCGGGTGGCGCCGTACTCGTGCATGTAACGGCGGGCGAGCATGCCGATCTCGTCGGCGGGGCGGAGCAGCCCGAAGGGGCGGGTCCACTGGCCGGGGGTGGGCAGCTGGACGGCGGTGTTCTTCCAGGGGCGGGGTCCGCTGCCGCGTTTCCTGGACCGCCAGGCGACGCCGACGCCCGCCTGCCCGGTGGCGACGGCGGCGGCGAGGTGGCCGACGGTGGCGCAGGAGCCGCCGCCGCCGTAGCCGACCTTGGAGAAGAAGGTGACGTCGCCGGCGCCGATGGCCTTGGCGACCTCGACCTCGTCGGTCTCCTCCATCGTGTAGGAGGCGAAGCCGTCGACTTCGGAGGGGTCGATCCCGGCGTCGTCGAGGGCGGCGAGGATCGCCCGGCAGGCGAGGGCCTTCTCCGTCTCGGGGAGCTGTTTCGCGAAGGCGGTCTGTCCGATCCCGACGATGGCGGTGGCGTCCTTGAGCACGGAACCTCCCGGTGCGACAGCGGTGCTGACAGCGCGTCAGGCTACAACTAATCTGACGGATAGTCAGCTACAGGGAGGTTGGGTATGGATGTGCGCGGCGACCTGGAGTGGGGCACGATCCCCGGTCTCGTACGGGCGGCGGCCGAGCGGTACGGCGCACGGGAGGCCGTCGTCGACGGCCGGACCCGCGTCAGCTACGCCGAACTCGGCGAACGCGTCGAACGGGCCGCCGCCGCCTGCCTCGCCACCGGCGTCGAGGCCGGTGACCGGGTGGCGATCTGGGCGCCCAACACCCTCGACTGGATCGTCTCCGCCCTCGGCGCCGTCACCGCCGGCGCCGTCCTCGTCCCCCTGAACACCCGCTTCAAGGGCACCGAGGCCGCCCACGTCCTCCAGCGCTCCCGGGCCCGGCTGCTCTTCGTCACCGGAACCTTCCTCGGCACCTCGTACGTGGCCTCCCTGCGCCGCTCCGGAGTCGAACTCCCGCACCTGGAGAGGGTCGTGGTCCTCGGCGACACCGCCCCCGAGGAGTGGACCACCTGGAAGGCCTTCCTCGCGGAGGGCGACACCGTCCCGCCCGCCCGCGTCCGCGCCCGGGCCGGGGGGATCGACCCCACCGCCCCCTCCGACATCATCTACACCTCCGGCACCACCGGCAGCCCCAAGGGCGCCGTCATCAGCCACGCCCAGAGTCTGCGCTGCTACGCGATCTGGTCCGAACTCGCCGGCCTGCGGGAGGGCGACCGCTACCTCGTGGTCAACCCCTTCTTCCACACCTTCGGCTACAAGGCCGGGATCCTCGCCTGCCTGATGCGGGGCGCGGTGATCGTCCCGCAGCCGGTCTTCACCGTCGACACCGTCCTCGCCAACATCGCCGCCGAGCGCGTCACGGTCCTGCCCGGCCCGCCCACCCTCCACCAGTCGCTCCTCGACCATCCCGCCCGCCCGGCCCACGACCTGTCCTCCCTCCGCCTCGTCGTGACGGGCGCGGCCGTCGTCCCCCTCCGGCTCGTCGAGCGCCTCCGCGCCGACCTGGGCGTCGGCACGGTCCTCACGGCGTACGGACTCTCCGAGGCGAGCGGCATCGTCACCATGTGCCGCCGCGACGACCCGGACACGACCGTCGCCACCACCTCGGGCCGCCCGATCCCCGGCACCGAGGTCCGCCTCTCCCCGACCGGCGAGGTCCTGGTCAGGGGCCATCACGTGATGAGCGGCTACTTCGAGGACGAGGAGGCGACGGCGGCGGCGATCGACGCGGACGGCTGGCTCCGCACCGGCGACATCGGCGTCCTGGACGCGACCGGCAACCTGCGGATCACCGACCGCCTGAAGGACATGTTCATCGTGGGCGGCTTCAACGCCTACCCGGCGGAGATCGAGCAGCTCATCGGCCTCCACCCGGACATCGCGGACGTCGCCGTGATCGGCGTCCCCGACGCGCGGCTCGGCGAGGTCGGCAAGGCGTACGCGGTACGGAGGGCGGGGGCGCGGGTCACGGCGGACGACCTGATCGCCTGGTCGCGGCGGGAGATGGCGAACTACAAGGTGCCGAGGGAGGTCGAGTTCGTGGCGGAGCTGCCGAGGAACGCGAGCGGGAAGGTGGTGAAGGGGGAGCTGAGGGAAAGGAGTTGAGGGCGAGGGAGCGAGGGGGCAGGGCGAACCAGGTGGGCGAAGGAGTGCGGAGTGCAACCGCTCGCCTACGTGTACACGTCATAGTTGCAGTCCCGGCGAACCGCAGACCCACCTCCATGGAGCAGCCCGTGTCCTCGCCAGCGTCGCCCGAGATCCCCCTCACCCTGACCCCGCAGCAGGCGGCCCAGGGCGTGATCATCCCCGTCACCCTGCCGACCGGCCCCGTCCACCTCACCGTCCGCCCCTGCCGCCACGGCGAACTCGTCGCGGCCCGGCTCGGCGAGGGGACGGTGTACCTGCGCATCACCGTCGCCGCACCCCGGAACGGGAAGTCCAACACCCTCGGCTGCCTGGTACTGCTCGTCATCGCCGCCGTGATCGGCACGGCCGTGTTCCTCCAGGACTCCGACGAGGGCGACCGGGCCGGCTCCACGGGCCCCGGCACGATCCCGACCTTCTCGTACGAGCCGTTCCCCACCCCCGACGTGGACGGCACCGCCGACGCCACCGCCACTCCCACCGAGGAGGAGCCCGACCCGTACGAGAAGGGCACCTGCCTCAACGGCGACCTCCCGAACTCGGAGACCGCGCAGAGCGTCAGCGGCGTCGACGAGGTCCCCTGCTCGGCGTCCGACGCCCATTACAAGGTGATCCAGACCTTCCCGTTCACCTCCGACATGGACAAGTGCAACGCCAACCCGAAGACGGAGTACGCCTTCTCCCACCGCTACACGATGAACGGCACCACGATCAACGAGTACGTGTACTGCCTGGTGGGCCTGGGCGCCTACGCCCGCTGACGGACCAGGACCACGATCCCCCCGGCCTCCCGCGCGACCCGCCACCCCCGTTCCCCGGCCCGCGTCAGGACGCGCCCGACCGCCCCGGCGGGCCAGGGTTCCCGTACGTCGGCCACGATCCAGCCGACCTCCGGGCGCCGGTCGAGCACCCCGTCCGCGACCAGGTGCACGGTCGCCCGGTCGGTCAGGTGCGGGGCGAGGCTGTTGCTCGCCGCGACCCGGGCCCCGTCGGGGACGAGGGCCAGGGCATCGCGGACGGCGGCCTCCCGGGGGCTCGCGCTCCAGAAGCCGGGGGTGGCGAGGGCCCCGAGGGGCTGGGTGGGCAGGAGCAGGAGACCGACGGCGAAGGGTACGGACAGCGGCAGCCGTACGCCCTTCCTCATCGCGTCGACGAGCGCCGCGAACGCGATCGGCACGAGCACCGCCGAGTAGTGGAGCCCCGGCTCCCAGTGGGCCGGGTTCGCGGAGGTGAACCGCCAGGCCAGGGTGGGCAGCAGCAGCCAGGCGAGGGGACTGCGCAGCACGAGCCCACCGGTCACGGCGAGCAGGAGGACCACGGTGAGCGCCTTCACGTCCCAGCCGTCGAGGAGCCCGTACGCGCCGGAGGCCTGGCTCAGGTACACGTACCGCCCGTCGGCGGCGAAGGCCGGAACGACCCCGTGGACGATCAGGACGGCGCCGAGGAGGGACCCAGCAGTGAGCAGGAGCCCGGTGCGGCGGTCCTGCCGCATGAGCAACAGCCCGAACATGGCGGCCGTCGCCCCCAGGTCCTCCTTCACCAGGAGCAGCGCGGCGGCCCAGCAGGCGGCGGCCCGGGTGCGCCCGTCGAGGTACGCGCGGCAGGCGAGGGCGAGCAGCGGCACGGCGAACGCCACCTCGTGGAAGTCGAAGCCGATCAGCTGCTGCGTACCCCAGCCGAGCCCGCACGCCGCCCCGACGACCACGGCGGCCGACTTCCTTTCCGGAAGGTGCCGTTGGGCGGCTCGGGCGGTCACGTACACGCCGAGCGCCACGAGCGCGGCCTGCGCGACGAGGAGCGTCTCCACGCGAGGGACGAGCCGGTACAGCGGGGCGAGCAGGGCGAGGACGGGATGGAAGTGGTCACCGAGCAGCGGATACGCGTCCCCCGCGAAGCCGGCGGGCGCGGTCGCGGCCCGGATCTCCGAGGCGGGAGCCCGCCCCTCCGCCCACGAGCGCACCGCCTGCCCGAAGATCCCCAGGTCGTAGCCGGTCGTCCGGAACCGGGCGTGCTCGCGCAGCGCGAACACCGCGTACAGGACGAGGAACCCGGCGGAGAGGAGGGCGGGGCCGGTACGGGAGCCGGCGCGGCGACGCACGGGCGCCGGGGAAGCGGTGAGCACGGCGGTCATGGGGGCGGTCATGGGGGCGACCCTCGGAGACCGCCCCTGAGACGCCCCTGAAGGACCCTGAGGATTTCCTCAGCCCCGCTCCCGCCGGTCCGGCGATACTCGGCCCATGCGCGTACTGGTGATCGAGGACGAGGTGAGGATCGCCGCCTCGCTGCGGCGCGGCCTGTCGGCCGTCGGGTACACGGTCGACGTCGCCCACGACGGCGTCACCGGACTGCACCTGGCCAGGGAACACCGCTACGCGGCCGTCCTCCTCGACCTCATGCTGCCCGGCCTCAACGGCTACCAGGTCTGCTCCCGGCTCCGCGCCGAGGACAACGACGTACCCGTGCTGATGCTGACGGCGAAGAACGGCGAGTACGACGAGGCCGAGGGCCTCGACACCGGCGCCGACGACTACCTGGCCAAGCCGTTTTCGTACGTCGTCCTGGAGGCCCGGCTCCGCGCCCTGCTCCGCCGGGGCGGCGCCCGCGTCCGCACCCGCCTGGAGTGCGGAGACCTCTGGCTCGACGCGGCCCGCCGGACGTGCGGCCGGGGCACGGCCGAAATCGCCCTGACGCCGAAGGAGTTCGCGGTGCTCCACTGCCTGCTGCTGCGCCCCGACGAGGTCGTCCCGACGCTCGACATCCTCGACGAGGTGTGGTCGGCCGACTTCACGGGCGACCCGAACATCGTGCACGTGTACATCAGCGCCGTACGGAGGAAGATCGACGCCCCCTTCGGCCGGGAGACGATCGAGACGGTGCGGGGGGCGGGGTATCGGGTGGCGGGCCGTGCGTAGGCGGGCGGTGCCGCGCCCGGTGGTGGCGTCGGGCCTCGCGGCCCTGCTGATCGTGGTCGCCGCGGTGGGCTGGCTGGTGTACGCGGACAGCCAGGCCGGCCCCCGCCCCCCGCTGGCGGTCGGAGACCGGATCGGCCCGCAGATCGACCTGATCTCCCGCTGGGGCGCGGAGACCGGGGCGGTGACCGTCGCCCTCGTCTGCTGGTGGGCCGGGCGGGGGACGGGCCGGTGGACACGGCTCCGCTCGACGGCGGCCGCCGGAGCCGTCCCGTACCTCCTCTACGACGCCGCCTGTGAATGGCTCGCCCGGGAGAACCGGATCGTGCCCGACCTCGTCGCGGCGGAGGCCCTCCGCTGGGGACTCGCCTTCACGGGCCCGGCCGCCGCGGTGCTCACGGGGGCGGCGGTGTGGACGGCCGGGGTCCTCAGAGGTCGCGCACTCTCCCTCCGGGGGCGCCTCGCCCTCGCCGCGTCCGGCACCGCCGGCGCGCTCTCCCTCGCGGTGATCGCCATGCTCGACACCACCCGGAAGAACATCATGAACGCCGAGAGCGTCTTCGGCATCGCGCGCAGCACCGGGGTCCCGCTCATCACGATCCTCACCGGCGGACTCGTGTACGTCACCGTGGCGCGGGCGCTGCGCCCCGTCGAGGCGATCCGACGCGAACTCGCCGACATCACCGGCCAGTCGCTCGACCGGCGCGTCCCAGTGCCGCCGACGGACGACGTCATCGCGCAGCTGGCGCGGACCACCAACGAGACACTCGACCGCCTGGAGGACGCGTCCACGCGACAGCGCGAGTTCACGGCGGACGCGGCGCACGAACTCCGCAGCCCCCTCGCGGGGTTGCGCGCGCAGCTGGAGACGGCCCTGCGGCACCCGGAGGCGGTGAAGGACTGGCCGGAGGTGGTGGCCGAGGCCGCCACCGACGTCATCCGCCTCCAGCACCTCGCGGACGACCTGCTGCTCCTGGCCAGCCACGGCTCGGTACCACCGGTACGCGAACCGGTCGACCTCGCGGCGCTCGCCGAGGACCTGGCCCGCGAACACCAGCACCTGCCGGAGGCGGCGCACCTGCACGTCACGTGCACGGCCCCGACGGCGGCCGTGGTCCCGGGCAACGCGCTCCACCTGGAACGCCTCCTCCGCAACCTCCTGGCGAACGCGTGCCGCCACGCGAAGCGGAAGGTCGAGGTCACGGTGGGGACCGACGGCTCCGCGGTGGTGCTGGCCGTGGCGGACGACGGCCCGGGTATCCCGCCGGAGGACCGCGCCCGCGTCTTCGACCGCTTCACCCGCCTCGACGCCTCCCGCACCCGCGCCTCGGGCGGTGCGGGCCTGGGTCTCCCCATCGCCCGCGACATCGCCACCCACCACGCGGGCACCCTGACGGTCGAGGACTCGACGGGCGGGGCGCGCCTGGTGGCGCGCTTCCCGAGGGGTGCTCACCCGGGAGGGTGACGTCCGGCGGAGGCGCGGCCTCAGCCCCCGGGCCTGCGGATACGCTCCCCTCCCGACCCTCCGGAGGAGTACGACATGGGAGCAGCCGGTCCCGTCCTGACCGCCGCGTCCCTGGCGTCCGCCCTCCTGCTCAGCCCACATGCGGCGGGGGCCGCCCCGGTCGCGCCCGCGCCGTGCGTCTCCGGGGAGTCCGAGACCCGGGGCGACTCCAGCGTGGACGGCAAGGAACTCCGCTGGGAGGACGACAGCAAGTACAACGACCCCCTGAAGTGGGCCCACCGTGTCTGGTCCCTGGGCCTGGTGAAGATCGCCGCCGACGGTGCGGGCAGCGTCAACGACCTGGAGTGGCGGGACTACTCCAAGGCCGACGGCCACGCCGGCTACTGGCAGGGCAAACCGGGCGTCGACCACATCTACCTCAACACGTACTACCTGGACGGCCGTTACAAGGACCGTGCCTCCCGGCGGCACGTCGCCGTCCACGAGCTCGGGCACGCCCTCGGGATGTGCCACAAGCCGGGCACCTGGGCCTCCGTGATGTGGACGAAGGTCCCCGACAACCCGCCGACCGAGCCCACGCACCGTGACGAGGCGAACTACCGGAAGCTGTGGAAATGACCATGAAGCCGATGCGGACCGCCGGTCTCGCCGTCGCCGGCACGCTCGTCCTCGGAGTCGTCGGCTGGGCCGCGACGGACGCCTTCACCACCGGCCCGGCGCCCGTGCACGCCCTCTGCCTCCCCGACCTCTCCCACGACGAGTACGTGCCGGCCGCGATGAGCCGCCTCGCCTACGCCACCGTCGAGGAGACCGTCGGCTACGACCCCGACACGGACGGCGGCCCCGGCGGCATCCAGCGGGTCCGCCTGCGCGTCCTGCGCCCCCTGAAGGGCGAGGTCCCGGCGAGCGTGATCCTCGGCCAGGGCGTAGGCAAGGACTCCCGGGGCCACTACACGAGCCACGACCCCCAGTACCCGGTACTCCGCCCCGGTCACACGTACGTCGTCGGCTACACCCCGGACCCCGCCTACGGCGACGGCTACACCCGTTACGCCAAGCAGGAACCGGACTCCGCCCTTTCCCGCTGGACGGCCTACGTGGCCCGGGGCCTGGTGGGCCCGGCGGACGCGGGGTGCGCCGAGGGCGCGTGAGTCGGATGCCGCCTCCGCGCGGTGGACGGCATCCGACCGGCCGGGCGCCGGCAGCCGGCTACGCGCTCCGGGTCAGCAGCCCGGCGTCGATGACCTCGGCGACAAGGGCGGCGCCGCGGCTGTTCTGGTGGATGTGGTCGGTCGTGAGCACGAGACCTCGGCGCCGCGAGATCGTGTCGAGGCTGCGGCGCAGCACCGCGTGCTGGACGAGGACGCCGACGACCGCTGCGGGCGTCACCTCCCGGTACGAGATCGGCGGCGGGTCCGCTCGGCGCAGTTCCTCGATCTGGCGTTCGTGGAGCGGAAGATAGGCCACCTCGTTGGTGGCGGCGACCTCGGCGATCATCCGGCTGTACGCCTGCGATGCCTGTGCCGCTGCTCCGTCGAGTTGTTGGCCGAGTACCGGGAGCGAGAGCAGACCGATCGTCGCGTCGGTCTCCGCTCGCAG
This sequence comes from Streptomyces sp. NPDC058664, assembly GCF_042716635.1. NCBI lineage: Bacteria > Bacillati > Actinomycetota > Actinomycetes > Kitasatosporales > Streptomycetaceae > Streptomyces > Streptomyces sp. NPDC058664. The sequence continues at coordinate 93,053 of NZ_JBHXRW010000024.1, forward strand.
CCGTGCGACGACGGCTCCCAGGCACTGCTGGAACCAGCCGGCTGACGGGCGATCGGGGAGCTGTTTGCGCTTCATGGCCTGCTCGACGGGGTAGCCGGCGAGGCTCGCTCGGGCGTCGTTGGTCCCGATCAACACGGTGATCACATCGGGCGGGTCCGCGACGACGGCGTCGAGGCGCTGCAAGAGGTTGTAGGCGAAGTCGCCGTTGGCGCCGAAGCGGGCGAGCCGCACGTCACCGGGAGGGTGGCGTCGTCCGAGAAGATCCAGGTAGTCGACGCTGAACTGCGCGCGGGTGAGGCTGTCGCCGAGGCACGCGACGCGTGTCGTCACGGCGCTTCCTCCGGGCCGGTCGTGCCGACGCGTTCGGTCGGGCGGGTGCCGGTCCGAGGACGGGTGTCGGTCCGAGGACGGTGGTCGGTGCCGAGGCCCGCGGTGATGGACAGGATGGACGTCGGCCCCTCCATGTCGACCACGTGCCATACCCCGGCCGGGTTGATGGTGGCCTCGCCCGGCCCGAGCAGGACGCGGTCGGGCACCCCGTCCACCTCACGGGTGACCGTCACCGACCCGCTGAGGCAGACGACCAGTTCGTCGCCTGCGGGGTGGCTCTCCCAATGGTCGCCGGGGCCGTCGCCGTCGAAGATCATCACCATCCGGCCCTCGGCGCCGTCTGCAGCGACCGCGGCGCTGTAGGCCTGGAGCACCTCCGGGTCCCAGGCGAAGCCCTCGACGGGTTTCGCTCTCGATCCCAGTCCGAGGTGCACGGGGGTGGTCCGCAGGTCCATGGCGTTGCGTTCGTGGTTGACGAGTCTCATGCCGACGATCGTCCACGACAGCGATCGGGCGGTCTTGAAGGAAAGGGAAGGGAAGCCGACGCGACGGGCGGACGGTCGGCGGCTACCCGGCTCCGAGGAGGACTTCGCCGCGACGCCAGGCCGTCGGTGACCGGCCCGTGAACTCGCGCCAGTCCCGAACGAGATGGGCCTGGTCGGCGTAGCCGGAGACGGTTGCCACATCGGCCCACGGGAGCGGGTCCCGCGTCGCCGCCAGTTCGTGCGCGTGCTCGAAGCGCAGGACTCGGGCGGAGGTCTTCGGCGACAGGCCCACCTCACCGCGAAACCGCTCGGTGAGGTACCGACGGCTCCAGCCGAGTTCCGCGGCGACCGCACCGACCTGGACGCAACCCCGCGCGGCGACGAGGCGGCGCCACGCCTCGGCCACCTCGGGGCGCACCCGGCACACACGGTCGTCGCAGGCGCCGCGGCCGACAGCTCGGAGGAGCGATTCGTCCAGCGCGGCGAACCGCGCCGCCCATGTCGTCGCCGCTCGGAGCCGGTCGACCAGCTCGACGGCAAGCGCTCCGAGAAGCTCGTCGAGTGGGACCAGTCGGTGGGCGAGCTCGGCGGCGGGCATGCCGTAGACGGCCCGGGCCCCGAGCGGTGTCAGCGATACCTGCACGCCTTGCTGGCGTCCGTCGTGGTGGATCGCGACGGACCGGCACATCAGACCGCCGGCCACGCTGCCGAACCGGGTGACCGGTGACCCGTCGTCGACGCCCGCCGCCACCTCCAGGGGATCTGACAGGCTGATCACCGCGGTGAGCGCGCGGCTCGGCGGGCCGCAGTGCACCCCCGCCGGGAGCCCGCGGAGGTCGAAACCGACATACGAGTCGACGTACTGCCGTAAGGCGGGCGCCGGACGTGCGCCGATCCCGGTCACCGTGTGGTCCTCCATTTTCGTCAGTGTACGAGCCGCCCGGTCCGGCAGGACCACCGTCCAAGGACCGATCACCGCCGTTCGCGGCCGGTGACACGGTTCTTACCGGCACCCCAACGCGAAGGAGGGGCCGGGCAGTTGCCCGGCCCCTCCTCCTGGTGCGGTGGTCCGATCGCGTTGCGCACGGGCCCTGCCCGGACGGATCCCCCCTGGTTCCGCCGGGTGTCCCCCGAGCCCGTGTGCTCCCCCGTCGACCGGACCTCCCTGGCCGGCCCCGGCGGCTCCCCCGAAGTCGCCGCCGCGGCCGTTTCCCCGTCGGGAATGGTCTACTTGGCCGGCTCCGACGTGATGTGCAGATCGTTCGTCGAGGCTCCGGTCCCGGTGCCGAGGACCTTGTCCGCGATGGCGTCCGCCGGCTCGGAGGTGATGTGCAGGTCCTTGGTGCCGATCTGCTCGGTCTCCCCGCCCGTGATGTGCAGGTCCTCCGGCTTGGCGATCGGGTCGATGTCGGCCATGGTGGCCCCCTCCTGGTGGATGGCTTCGCGTGCTGGTGGGCGGAGCCCGCCCGGCTGTTCCCCCGTGGACGGTCGGACGGGCTCCTCAGGGCCGTTCACCCTAGTGCTTCGGAGTGACAGCCTCACCGGCGACCCGTGTGCCCCCCGACGCGACGGATCGACGAGAGCAACTCTGCCCGACTGCGATAAACGAACGATGAACGGCCACCTCAGGCGGCGGCCAGCGGGGTCAGCAGGGACCTGACCTCGGCCGCCTCGGGCGCCGACAACTCCTCGTAGATGTCCAGTGCCTCCCGCCAGCAGACCTGGGCGCGGCCCGGCTGCCCGATGGCCTGGAGCGCCCGGCCGAGGATCGTGAGGACGTTGCCCCGCCGCCAGGCGCCGCCGATGCCCCGAAGCACGGTGAGTGCCTTCTCGGCGCTCGCCGCCGCGGCTCCGTACCGCCTCGCCGCGATGTCCACCTCCGCGATACGGAACAGCGTCATGCCCTCCCACAGCCGCTGTCGGCTGTCCTCGAAGACGGCGAGCGCCTCGCGGAGTCTCTGGCCGGCCGCCGCGAGCTGTCCGCTCTCCGTGAGCGCCATGCCGAGGGCGTAGCGGCCGTTCGCCCCCCTCAGGGCATGACCCATCTCGCCGTACATGGCGACGCCCTGCTGGGCCATGCGGACGGCGTCCTCCCCCCGGTTCGTCGCGAGGCGGATGCGGGAGAGGTTGCAGAGGGCGGCCGCCTCGCCCGCACGGTCCCCGGCACCACGGAACTCGGTGATCGTCAGGGTCAGATGCTCGTCCGCGTCCTCGTACCGCGCCTGGTAGTGCGCGATCGCCCCCCTGGCGTTCAGCGCCCAGCAGACGGCCAGCCGGTCGTCGATGGAGCGTGCCATGCCGACGACCTCCTCCGCCTCCCGGTCCGCTTGGTCGAAGCGGCCCTGGTGGTGGTGCACGTACGCCAGGGTCAGCGCGGCCCGGCCCTCGGCGCGGATGTCCGAGGCACGCGCGGACGCCCCCCGCAGCACCGTCGCCACCGCCTCGTACTCCTTCGAGTTCGCGCCCGACTCCGCCAGGTCCAGGGACGCCCACAGGAGGTCCACCGCTCGGCGGAGGGTGGTGGGGGAGGCGGCGGACTGGCGGACCGTGGCCAGGAGGCAGTTCGCCTCCGCGTACAGCCAGTCCTGGGCCTCGTGGCGGTCCGTGAAGGTCAGGCCCTCGTAGCCCGTCGGCTCCAGGTGGTCCACCAGGCGGTCGCCGGGGCGCTCGATCGCGTACACCCGCGCCGCAGTGGAGAGGTAGAAGTCGAGGAGGCGCGACAGGGCCGCCTCCTTCTCCGACGGGGGCTGTTCGTCGCGGTCCGCGCACGCACGCGCGTAGAGCCGGACCAGGTCGTGGTAGCGGTAGCGGCCCGGCGCCGCCGATTCCAGGAGGGACGTGTCGACCAGCGCCTCCAGGAGGTCCTCCGTGTCCCAGAGGGGGAGGTCCAGGACGGCCGACGCCGCCGCGAGCGAGATGTCCGGGCCGTCGGCGAGGCCGAGCAGGCGGAACGCGCGGGCCTGGGCCGGTTCCAGCTGGCCGTAGCCGAGTTCGAAGGTGGCCTTGACCGCGAGGTCGCCCGCCTGGAGTTCGTCGAGGCGCCGCCGCTCGTCCGCCAGCTTCGCCGCCAGGACCGACACCGTCCACGTCCGGCGCGCCGCCAGGCGGGACGCGGCGATGCGGATGGCGAGGGGGAGGAAGCCGCAGGCCGCGACCACGTCCAGGGCCGATTCGCGTTCCGCCCGGACCCGTTCCTCTCCGACGATCCTCGTGAAGAGCTGCAGCGCTTCCTCCGGGGACATCACGTCCAGGTCCACCAGATGCGCGCCCGCCAGGTCCACCATCCGGATGCGGCTCGTCACCAGGGCCGCGCAGCCCGCCGTGCCGGGCAGGAGGGGGCGGATCTGGGCCGCGTCCCGCGCGTTGTCCAGGAGGACCAGGACCCGGCGGCCGTCGAGGGTCGAGCGGTAGAGCGCCGCCCGGTCGTCGAGCGAGTCCGGGATCGCCGAGTCCGGGGTGCCGAGGGCCCGGAGGAAGGAGCCGAGGACGGTCTCCGGTGCGGCGGCGCGGTTCCCGGCGCCCTGGAGGTCCACGTACAGCTGGCCGTCCGGGAAGTGCGGCCGCGCCGCGTGGGCCACGTGCACCGCGAGCGTCGTCTTGCCCACGCCGCCGATGCCCGCGAGCGCCGATACGGCCATGACGTGGCCCTCGGCCGTCGCGAGCCGGTCGCCCAGCTCGCGTACGAAGGAGGCCCGGCCCGTGAAGTCCGGGACCGTCGCCGGGAGCTGGGCGGGCCGTGCGGCGGGCGCGGCGACCGGGGCCGGCTCCTCGACCGGGCGGGCGAGTTCGGCGTCGGCCTGGAGGATGCGCTGCTGGAGCCGGGAGAGCTCGGGCGTGGGATCGACGCCGAGTTCGTCGGCGAGGAGCCTGCGGGTGTCGGCGTACACGGCGAGCGCCTCCGCCTGCCGTCCGCTGCGGTACAGCGCCAGCATCAGCAGCTCGCGGAGCCGCTCGCGCAGCGGGTGCGCGGCGGTCAGCGCGGTCAGCTCGGAGACGGCCTCGGCGTGCGCGCCGACCTCCAGGTCGATGTCCAGGCGGGCTTCGAGGAGGGTGAGCCGCCATTCCTCCAGGCGGGCCCGCTGGGTCTCGGCGTACGGCCCGGGTACGGAGGCCAGCACCTCGCCCTCCCACAGGTCGAGGGCCTCGGCGAGCCGTGCGCGGGCGCCCGCCCGGTCTCCGGAGGCCCGCAGCTTCTCTGCCTCGGTGGCGAGTTCCTGCGCGGTGAGGAGGTCCAGGGCCCTGGTGCGCAGGGCGTAGCCGCCGGACTCGCTGACCAGGACGTTCGGGTCCAGGGCCTTGCGGAGCCGGGAGGCGTAGGTCCGTACGGCCGCGAGGGCCTGCGAGGGCGATTCCTCGCCCCAGAGCGCGTCGATCAGCTCGTGCGCGGTGGCGGTACGCCCGCCCCGCAGGAGCAGGGCGGCGAGCAGGGCCCGCTGCTGGGGCGACCCGGTGGGCACCGGCTCCCCGTCACGCCAGGCGCGGACGGGCCCGAGGACGGCGAAACGCAGCCCGGGGGTGGTGTCGGGGTCCGCGCCGGCGCCGGGGTTCGTGGTGGTGTCCGCGCCGGTGCCGGTGTTCATGGTGGTGCCGGTGTTCATGGCGGTGTCCGCGTTCGCGTCGGACCCCGTACCTCTGCCCGCGCCCTCGCCCGCGCCGGCACCCACGCCCGTCCTCGGAGCCCGCTGCACCGGAACTCGCGCTCCGTCCTCACGGTTCATAGCTCCCCCTGCCCGTACCGCTGGTTTCGCCCAGGACAGTCTGCCTTGTCCGGAGGGAGCGCGTCAGCATCGGGGCGGCCGTTGTACGGCCGTAGTAGGGCCGTTGCGCGACCGTAGTACGGCACGGTAGCTGACGGACCGTCAGATCGACGCTACCGTGAAAGCCATGGAGACCTTCCCGAAGATCATCTCGGTGGACGACCACACCGTGGAGCCCCCGCACGTCTGGCGGGACCGGCTCCCGTCCCGCTTCCGCGACACCGGACCCCGGATCGTCCGCGCCCCCCTCAAGGAAATGACCTTCCTCGGCGGCAGGTTCGCCCCGGTCATGGGTGCCAAGGGCGACGACGGGCCCGTCGGCGACTGGTGGGTCTACGAGGACCTGCACCGGCCCCTCACCCGGCTCGACACCGCCGTCGGCTACGACAGGGACGAGATACGGCTCGAAGTCATCACCTACGAGCAGATGCGGCCCGGCTCCCACTCGGTCCCCGACCGCCTCGCCGACATGGACGTCAACCACGTCCAGTCCGCCCTCTGCTTCCCCACCTTCCCCCGCTTCTGCGGGCAGACCTTCACCGAGGCGGGCGACCGCGAGCTCGGGCTGCTCTGCGTCCGCGCGTACAACGACTGGATGGTGGAGGAGTGGTGCGGGCCCGAGGCCCGCGGCCGGCTGATCCCGCTCACGCTCATCCCGCTCTGGGACCCCGAGCTCGCCGCCGCCGAGGTGCGCCGCAACGCCGCGCGCGGGGTCCGGGCCGTCGCGTTCTCCGAGATCCCGCCGCACCTCGGGCTCCCCTCGGTCCACACGGACCACTGGGACCCCTTCTTCCGCGCCTGCGACGAGACCGGCACGGTCATCGCCATGCACATCGGCTCCTCCAGCCGGATGCCGTCCACCTCCGCCGACGCCCCGCCGGCCGTGGGCTCGACCATCACCTTCGCGAACTGCTGCTTCTCGATGGTGGACTGGCTGATGAGCGGCAAGTTCGAGCGCTTCCCCAACCTGAGGATCATGTACGCGGAGGGGCAGATCGGCTGGATCCCGTACATCCTGGAACGCGCCGACGTCGTCTGGGAGGAGAACCGGGGCTGGGGCGGGGTCGCCGACAAGGTCCTGCGCCCGCCGTCGGAGCTCTTCGCCGGGCACGTCTTCGGCTGCTTCTTCGACGACGCCTTCGGGCTGCGCAACCTCGACGCCATCGGGGTGGGGAACGTCCTGTACGAGACCGACTACCCGCACTCGGACTCCACCTGGCCCAAGTCGCGGGAGGTCGGCGAGGCGCAGATGGGCCACCTCACCCCGGACGTCGTCGAACGGATCGTCCGGGGGAACGCCATCGAGCTGCTCGGCCTGACACCGGGCGGGCTCTGGCGGCCCTAGTACGGCGATCCCGACGACATGGGAGCGGCCGGGTCCCGGGGGCCCGGCCGCGCGCCGTGCGGACCGGACCGGGCCGGACCGGGCAGGCCGGACCCACTGGTCCAGACCTGTCTCACTCGGTCGGCTCAACGAGGCTTTCCCCTGATGGCAGGGCGCCATGAAATGCGCACTAATAGTAGTCAAGTGTGCGTTTCCTGCACATCACGAGACAGCCACGGTGAACGTCTCCTCCCGGGGTGTTCACGAATGGAGCCTGTGACATGACCACCGACACCCCCCACGTCCATCCGGCGGACGACGACATAGAACCGACCACAGAGCCCACCCAGGGTCCGGCCCGCCCGTCGGTTGTCTCCCCGTCCACGACGCCCGGCGCGCCACCCTTTCCCGACCGGCCGGCCTCGCCCCCCGCCGTACCCACCTTCCCGATCGCGACAGTGCTCCCGGTCGGCCCCGCGACACACACCCGCGACACCGCCTCGTGGGAGGAGCGGGAGGGGCAGGAGGAGCGGGAGGTGAGGGAGGGGCCGCTCGCCCCGGAGGCACCAGCCACCCCGGAGGCATCGACCGTTCCGGAGTCGCAGGCCACCGTCCCCGAGTCGCCGGTCGTCCCGGAGGCGTCGGTCGTCCCGGAGGCGTCGGTCGTCCCGGAGGCGTCGGCCGCCCCGGAATCGCGGACGGCTCCAGAGGTGCCGGCCGCCCTGGAGCCACCGGTCGGCCCGGAGCCGAAGGTCGATCCTGAGGCCCCGGACCAGGACGGTTCCGGTGACGAGGCCCCGGACCAGGACGGTTCCGGTGACGAGGCGGTCCACACGCTCCTGCGTACGGCGGCGACCGAGCGCCCGGTGGAGGAGGTCGCCGCGCTGGTGGCCCGGCTCCAGGAGACCGGCGAACTGTCCAGCCCCGCGGACGTGGCGCTCCGCGCGGCCGCCGTCACCCGCCCCCTGGGCGAAGTGCGTCAGCTGCTCGCGCTGCTGAACGCGTCGGGGTACGACCTCCACCAGGCCGAGACCACCCTGCGCGCCGCGGCGGTGGGCCGGCCGATCGAGGACGTGGTCCAGCTCGTCGGCATCCTCGGCGCCGACAGCAGCGACTGGCAGCCCACCGCGGGCGGGGGCGACACTGCACGGAAGGCGGAACCCGGCCCGGAGGATCACGCGCGGGTCGACGGGGGTGGCGTCCCGGTCATCACCGCCCCGAAGCGTTCCCGGGACGCCGTCAAGCGGCAGGAGTCGGCCCTGGACGGCGCGCTGGCCACGGGCCCCGGCAGTCACAGCGCCTCTCCGGCGCTGCGGTCGGCACTGCGCTGGCCCGCGGCGCTCGCGCTGTTCGCCTGCGGCCTCATCCATCTGCCGACGGACCTCGCGGGCCTGCGCTCGGGTGGCGACGCGCAGACGCTGTCCGTGGTCGTCACGGTGCTCTGCCTGGTGTGCGCCGTATGGCTCGCGGCCCGGGACACCCTGGTCGTCTGGGCCGCCGCCGCGGGGCTCGCCGTCGTCGTCATCGTGCTCCACGGAGTCGCGAGCGCCCGTGCCGTCGACGTGTTGGGCAGCAGCCTCGGCACCACTTTCGCCTGGGCGAAGGCGCTGGCGCTGCTGAGCGCCGTGGTCATCGTCTGCCTGGCCGGATCGGCCGTGGTGCGCCACGCGAGGGCGACCGGTGCGGCGGACAGCACCTGAGGTACCTGAGGTGCCTGAGCAGCCGAGGCAACCGAAGTAACCGAAGCGACCGGAGTGCGTAAGCCGGTTCCCCGCTCGGGCAGCGTCCACGCTGCCCGAGCGGTCGCGTGTCGGGCCGGTTCGGCCCCGCCACCCCCTACCCCTTGTCTGATGGATCGTCAGGTACGAGCATGGGCCCGCTCGCGGAAATGACGTCCTGTCAGATCCGGGCCACCGGCCCGGGCGCAAGGGGGGTTCCTCATGGTGGTCTACGGGATGCAGCTGCCGGTCCAGTCGCAGTCCGCCCTCTACGCCGAGGCCTGGGAGGCGGACGCGGGCCCGGCCGATCTGCTCGCCGTCGCCCGGGCCGCCGAGGCGCACGGCTTCGACTACCTCGCGAGCTGCGACCACGTCGCCATCCCGCGCCGGCTCGCCGGGGCCATGAGCACCGTCTGGTACGACCCGGTCGCCACGCTCTCCTTCCTCGCCGCCGCCACCGAGCGGGTCCGGCTCCTCTCGCACGTCGCCGTCGTCGGGCTGCGTCATCCGCTGGCCACCGCCAAGGCGTACGCGACGCTCGACCACCTCTCCGGCGGCCGGCTGGTCCTCGGGGTGGGGGCCGGGCACGTCCAGGAGGAGTTCGAGGCGCTCGGCGTGGACTTCGCACGCCGGGGCGCCGTGCTCGACGAGACCGTCGACGCGCTGCGGGCCGCGCTCGGGCCCGAGGAGTATCCGGAGCACGCGGGGGAGCGGTTCGCGTTCAAGGACCTCGGCCAGCTGCCCCGGCCCGCGCAGGAGCGGGTCCCGCTCTGGGTGGGCGGCTCCTCCCCGGCCGCCGTGCGCCGGGCCGCGCTCAAGGGGGACGGCTGGCTGCCGCAGGGCGATCCGCGCGACAAGCTCGCCGAGCAGATCCGGCGGCTGCTGCGGCTCCGGGCGGAGGCCGGGATCGCGGAGCCGGTCACCGTGGGCGCGATCGCGGAGCCGCTGTACGTCGGCACGCCCGTCTGGCGGGTCGGCCGGCGCACCCTGAGCGGCCGCCCGGAGGAGATCGCCGCCTCCCTGCGCGCGTACGGGGAGATGGGCGTGCACCAGATCCAGGTCCGGTTCCGTTCCCGGAGCCGTACCGAACTCGTCGACCAGATGGCGGCCTTCGGCACGGAGGTCGCCCCCCACCTGAACTGAGGAGCGTGGCAGGCATGGGCACACTGGACGGGAGGGTCGTCCTCGTCACCGGCGCGGCGCGCGGGCAGGGCGAGCAGGAGGCGCGGTTGTTCGCCGCCGAGGGGGCGAAGGTGGTCCTCGGGGACGTCCTCGACGACGCCGGGAGGGCGCTGGCCGAGGAGCTGGGGGAGGAGCGGGCCGCGTACGTCCCCCTGGACGTGACCCGCGAGGCCGACTGGGCGGCGGCCGTGGACGTCGCCAAGGAGCGGTTCGGGAAGGTCGACGGGCTCGTCAACAACGCCGGCATCCTCCGCTTCAACGAGCTGCTCCGCACCCCGCTGGAGGAGTTCCAGGCGGTCGTCTCCGTCAACCAGACCGGCTGCTTCCTGGGCATCCGTACGGTCGCGCCCGAGATCGCGGCGGCCGGCGGCGGGACGATCGTCAACACCGCCTCGTACACGGGGCTCACCGGGATGGCCGGTGTCGGCGCCTACGCGGCCTCCAAGCACGCCGTCCTCGGGCTCACCCGGGTCGCCGCCCTGGAGCTGGCCGCGAAGGGGGTCCGGGTGAACGCGGTCTGCCCGGGGGCGATCGACACCCCCATGAGCAACCCGGAGGGGGCGGATCCGGTGGCGACGGCCGAGCTGTACCGGAAGCTCGTGCCGCTCGGGCGGATCGGGCGCCCGGACGAGGTGGCGGCCCTCGCGCTCTTCCTGACCGGGGGCGACTCGGCGTACATCACGGGCCAGCCGTTCGTGATCGACGGCGGCTGGCTGGCGGGCGTGAGTCTTTTCTGACGGACCATCAGGTATTGACGCGCCCACCCCGCGGTGCGACAGTCGGGCACATCGACAATCTGACGGATCGTCAGAACTGCTGGATGCGTCAAGGAAGGTGAACTCCCTTGGAATTCGGGATCTTCGTACAGGGATACGTCGGCAAGCGTGCCGAGACCGATCCCGAAGCCGAGCACAAGGCACTCATGGAGGAGACCGAGTACGTCATCCAGGCGGACCGGTCCGGCTTCAAGTACGCCTGGGCCTCGGAGCACCACTTCCTGGAGGAGTACTCACACCTCTCCGCCAACGACGTCTACCTCGGCTACCTCGCCCACGCCACCGACCGGATCCACCTCGGCTCCGGCATCTTCAACCCCCTCGCCCCCGTCAACCACCCCGTGAAGGTCGCCGAGAAGGTCGCCATGCTCGACCACCTCTCCGGCGGACGCTTCGAGTTCGGCTCCGGCCGGGGCGCGGGCTCCCACGAGATCCTCGGGTTCATGCCGGGCATCACCGACATGAACCACACCAAGGAGCTGTGGGAGGAGACGATCGCCGAGTTCCCCAAGATGTGGCTCCAGGACGAGTACGTCGGCTTCCAGGGCAAGCACTGGTCGCTGCCGCCCCGCAAGGTCCTCCCCAAGCCGTACGGGAAGTCCCACCCCGCCATGTGGTACGCGGCCGGGTCCCCCTCCTCGTACGCCATGGCCGGCCGGAAGGGCCTCGGCGTCCTCGGCTTCAGCGTGCAGAAGGTCTCCGACATGGAGTGGGTCGTCGAGTCCTACAAGACCGCGATCAAGGAGGCCAAGGCGATCGGTGACTTCGTCAACGACAACGTCATGGTGACGTCGACGGCGATCTGCGCCGAGACCCACGAGAAGGCGGTCGAGATCGCCGTCGGCGGCGGCCTCAACTACCTGCAGTCGCTGCTCTTCCGCTACCACGACACGTTCCCGCGGCCCGAGGGCGTCCCCGAGTGGCCGGAGCTGCTGCCCGAGTACTCGGCGGAGATCATCGAACTCCTCATCCAGGAGGAGCTGATGATCTGCGGCGATCCGTCGGAGGTGCTCGCGCAGTGCAAGCGGTGGGAGAGGGCGGGGGCGGACCAGCTGTCCTTCGGGCTGCCGATCGGGATCTCGTACGAGGACACGATGAACTCGATCAGGCTGATCGGTGAGCACGTGATCCCGAAGATCGACACGGATCCGGTCCACCGGACGACGCGCTTCCGCCAGGGCGCACCTTCCTGACGGGGCCGTGGCAGGCCCCGTACGGGACCGGCCCGCACGGGAACGGACCTGCGCCCCGCACCCGCCACCCGGACGGCGGGCCGCTCGACACCCGGACCTGCGCCCCGCACCCGCTACGCGGTTGTGGGCATCTGTTCCGCAAGGGCGATGGGGTCCCCTGCTCGAGCGAAGCCGAGAGCTTGGGGGAGGGTGGGCACAACCCAACGACGGCGCCGCACCCGTGGTGCACGTTCAGGCCCGGAAGCCTGGGCCCGGCAAGGGGCGCCGTCCCTTGTGCCCACCCGTCCCGCCCCGCGGGACGATCGCCCACAACGGGGTGGCCCGGCGGCAGGCTCCGCCCTGAGCGACGGGGCCGCCCACAACGGGGGTGGCCCGGCGGCGCGAAGCTGTCGGTTCCCTGCCCGGGGGCGCCGGCCCCGGGCACGTCCCACCAGCCCCCGGCAGGGTTTCGGGAAGGGGCGGGGTGGGGGACACGTCCCCGCCCGCCACGAGAAGCGCGGGGCGTCGTCTTCCCGGACCGCCGCCCCGTACCGGCCCCGGCCGGAGGCCGTTCCGCGGCGGCCCCCGGTCCGGGGCACACCCGCGCCCGCACGGGGTGCACCCCGTGCGCAGGGGCCTGCGTCCGCACATGGGCGCCGTACTCGCACAAAGGCCCGCGCCCGCCAAGAGCGCCGCCGCGCAAGGCCCCCACCTCCGCCCGTGAGAACCCGCGCAGAAAGGGACCCGTCATGCTCGACCACCTCATCAAGGGCGCCACCGTCGTGGACGGCACAGGCGCCCCCGCCTTCGTCGCCGACGTGGGGATTCGCGAGGGGCGGATCGTCTTCGCCGAGGCCGGTGCGGTCGCCCGGACGACCGAGGACGCCACCGGTCTCGTCCTCGCCCCCGGCTTCGTCGACCCGCACACCCACTACGACGCCCAGCTGTTCTGGGACCCGTACGCCACCCCCTCCATGAACCACGGCGTCACCACCGTCGCCGGCGGCAACTGCGGCTTCACCCTCGCGCCGCTCCATCCGGACCGGCCCGAGGACGCCGACTACACCCGCCGCATGATGTCCAAGGTCGAGGGCATGGCGCTGAAGGCCCTCGAGGAGGGCGTCGACTGGAGCTGGTCGTCGTTCGCCGAGTACCTCGACGCCCTCGAAGGGCGGATCGCCGTCAACGCCGGCTTCATGGTCGGGCACTGTGCCCTGCGCCGGTACGTGATGGGCGCGGACGCGGTAGGAGGCCGGCCCACCGCCGAGCAGCTCGCGCAGATGGTCGGGCTCCTCAAGGAGGCCATGGCGGCGGGGGCCTGGGGGCTCTCCACCACCCAGTCGTCCACCCACTCCGACGGCGACGGCGCCCCGGTCGCCTCCCGGCACGCCGGCCCCGACGAGCTGATCGCCCTGTCCCGGGCCGTCGGCGAGCACGAGGGCACCCAGATCGAGGCGATCCTGGCCGGCTGCCTCGACCAGTTCTCGGACGCCGAGATCGATCTGTTCGTGGCGATGAGCGCCGCCGCCGGGCGGCCGCTCAACTGGAACGTCCTCACCATCGACGCCGCCGTCCCCGAACGCGTCCCGCGCCAGCTCACCGCCTCCGCGCGGGCCCGCGGGTCCGGCGGCCGGATCGTCGCCCTCACCATGCCGATCCTCACCCCGATGAACATGTCGCTCGGCACGTTCTGCGCGCTCAACCTGATCCCGGGCTGGGGCGAGATCCTCGCTCTCCCCGTCCCCGAGCGGATCGCGAGGCTCCGCGACCCGGCCGTACGGGCGGAGATGCTGCGGCGCGCGGACTCCCGGGAGGCCGGTGTCTTCCGGCGCCTCGCCCACTTCGGGCGGTACGTCATCGGTGACACGTACTCCAAGGAGAACGAGGGGCTCACCGGGCGCGTCGTGAACGACATCGCCGCCGAGCGCGGTCAGGACCCCTTCCAGTGCCTCGTCGAGATCTGCGCCAACGACGACCTCAGGACGGTCCTGTGGCCGATGCCCAGCGACAACGACCCGGCCTCCTGGGCGCTGCGCCGCGAGACCTGGGACCACGAGGACGTCCTGCTCGGCGGTTCGGACGCGGGCGCCCATCTGGACCGGATGTGCGGAGCGCCGTACACGACCCGCTTCCTCGGCGACTGTCTGCGCGGCCGGAAGCTGGTCCCGCTGGAGCGGGCCGTGAAGATGCTGACCGACGACCCGGCCCGGCTCTTCGGGCTCAGGGAGCGCGGCCGGATCGCCGAGGGTTTCCACGCCGACCTGGTCCTCTTCGATCCGGAGCGGATCGAGGCGGGCCCGGCGACCCTCGTGCACGACCTGCCGGGGGCCAGTCCGCGGCTCGACTCGCGGGCGGTCGGGATCGTGTCGGTGCGGGTCAACGGCGTGGAGACGGTACGGGACGACGAGGTGACCGGCGCGGTCCCGGGGAAGGTGCTGCGCTCAGGCCGTGACACGAGGACGGTGAGCACGAGGTGAGGGATGAGCACGAGGTGAGGGGTGAGCAGGGGGCGAGCGGTGAGCCGGGGGTCAGGACCGAGCGCGGGGTCAGGGGCGGGAGGCGAGGGGTGAGCACCAGGTGAAGACGGAGAAGCTGTTCATCGGCGGCGAGTGGGTCGAGCCCGACGGCGGCCACTACGAGGTGATCGACCCGGCCTCGGAGGAGGTCGTCGGCCTGGCGCCCGAGGCGAGCGGGCGCCAGGTGTACGAGGCCGCCGCCGCGGCCCGGGAGGCCTTCGGCTCCTGGTCCCGTACGAGACCGGAGGAGCGGGCGGCGATCCTCGACCGGGCCGCCGACATCATGGCCAGGGACGCCGGGGCGAACACGCTCCTCGCCCGCGCCGAGACGGGCGCGACGACCGCCACCGCGCGCGGGATGCAGGTCGCGGTGGGCGCCGCCCGTTTCCGGCGGTACGCGCGCGGGGCGATGGAACCGGTCGAGCGGGCGCTGCCTCCGCAGATCAACGAGGCGGGTCCGATGGGGAAGGCCGGGGTGTTCGGCGCGGTGGCGGTGCGGCGCCCGGTCGGGGTGGTCACCTGCATCACCTCGTACAACAACCCCTGGGCCAATCCGGCGGGCAAGGTCGCCCCGGCCCTCGCGATGGGCAACACGGTCCTGGTGAAGCCGGCCCCGCAGGACCCGCTCTCCGTGTACGCGATGACCCGGGCCCTCGAGGAGGCCGGGGTTCCGGCGGGCGTCGTCAACGTGGTCACCGGCTCCGAGCGGGCGGTCGGCGAGGCGGCCGTGGACTCCCCGGACGTCGACATGGTGTCCTTCACCGGCTCCACGGCGGTCGGGCAGGCGATCGGCGAGGTCTGCGGCCGGCAGCTCAAGCGGCAGCTGATGGAGCTGGGCGGCAAGGGCGCCGCGCTCGTCCTCGACGACGCGGACCTGGACTCGGCGGTCATGGGGATCGGGACGACGTTCGCCTTCTACAGCGGGCAGATCTGCACGGCACCGACCCGGGTGCTCGCGCAGCGCGGGATCTACGAGCGGCTGGTCGGGAAGCTGACCGGCTATCTGGCCTTCATGAAGGTGGGGGACCCGGCGGAGAAGGGCACGGTGGTCGGCCCGGTGATCTCGGCGGCCCACCGCGACCGGGTGGAGTCGTACGTGGAGCTGGGCCGGAAGGAGGGGGCACGGGTCGTGGCGGGTGGCGAGCGCCCGGACTTCGCCAGGGGCTTCTACGTGGCGCCGACGCTGCTCGCCGACTGCACCAACGAGATGCGGGTGGTGCGGGAGGAGATCTTCGGTCCGGTCGTCGTGGTCGTCCCCTTCGACGACGAGGAGGAGGGGATCGCGCTCGCCAACGACAGCGACTACGGGCTGATCGACTACGTGTGGTCGGGCGACGTGGCCCGGGCCTTCCGGATCGCTGCCCGGCTGCGGGCCGGCGGGGTGGGGGTGAACACGATCGGACGGAACATGGAGGCGCCGTTCGGCGGATTCAAGAAGAGCGGGGTCGGACGGGACGTGGGCTCGTACGCGCTGCACGCGTACAGCGAGCTGCAGGCGGTGGTGTGGCCGGGCTGAGCCCTTGCCGCGCCTGGGCCGAGCCCGGCCGCGCCGCCGCCGGGGGGCTCCCGGGAAAATTCCTCGGGAAAATTTAGAAACGGACATTTCGGGCTCGGCTGCGGTTCCCGCATACCGGACACCCGCCGACCGACCTACCAGTTGGTCGGCCCCTCGCGGTCGTCGATCTTTCAATCATTGGCGAGTGCCCCGATTCCACCTCTCAAAGCAAGGCGGAAGATCGGCGAGTCTTGCGGAGTCAAGAGCTCCGGATGTGGAAACCGCAGCATTTAACGTCCTGTTCATGACTCAGGTGGAAGCTCGGCCCCAGGCCGGAGACACGGTAAGGGGCGCCGACGCCCCGGGCGACGCCCAAGGCGTGCGCAAGAAGGGCCTCGGCGGAAACTCCGTAGGGCTGATGGGCAGTGCCGTCATCGGCATCTCGACGGTCGCCCCCGTCTACTGTCTGACCTCGACGCTCGGCTCCACGGCCGGCGAGGTCGGTCTGCAGATGCCGGCGATCTTCCTCGCGGGTTTCCTTCCGATGCTCCTCGTCGCCTTCGCGTACCGGGAACTCAACAAGGTCATGCCCGACTGCGGCACCTCCTTCACCTGGACCGTGAAGGCCTTCGGCCCCAAGATCGGCTGGATGTGCGGCTGGGGCCTCGTCATCGCGACGATCATCGTGCTGTCCAACCTGGCCGGCGTCGCGACCTCCTACTTCTGGCTCCTCGCGGGTGAGATCAGCGGCAGTGAGTCCATCGCCGCCCTGGACGACAACAAGGCCGTCCACATCCTCACCTGCCTCACGCTGATCGCCGTCGCCACCGCGATCAGCTACCGCGGCATGACCGCCACCAAGGGCATCCAGTACGCCCTCGTCGGCCTCCAGCTCGTCGTCCTCGTCGTCTTCGTGGCGATGGCGCTGTCGAAGGCCGACTCGTTCGCGACCTCGGTCGACTTCTCCTGGTCCTGGATGAACCCCTTCGCGGTCCAGTCCTTCGCCGCCTTCACCGCCGGTCTCTCGCTCTCGATCTTCATGTACTGGGGCTGGGACGCCTGCATGGCGACCAACGAGGAGACCACCGGCAGCGCCAAGACCCCCGGACGTGCCGCGCTCATCGCGATGGTCGTGCTCGTCGCCTCGTACCTCGCCACCGGCATCGCCGCCCAGATGGCCGTCGGCTCCGGCGAGGAGGGCCTCGGCCTCGCCAACCCGGAGACCTCCGACAACGTCTTCGCCGCGCTCGCCGGCCCCGTCATGGGCCCCACGCTCGGCATCCTGCTCTTCGTCGCGGTGCTCGCCTCGGCCGCCGCCAGCCTCCAGACCACGTTCATCCCGGTCGCCCGCACGGTGCTCGCGATGTCCACGTACGAGGCGCTGCCGAAGTCCTTCACCAAGGTGCACCCGGTCTTCAAGACCCCCGGCAAGGCCACGATCGTCGCGGGCGTCGCCACCGGCCTCTTCTACACCGTGATGACCCTGGTCAGCGAGAACGTCCTGGTCGACACCATCTACGCGCTCGGCCTGATGATCTGCTTCTACTACGCGCTCACGGCCTTCGCCTGCGTCTGGTACTTCCGCGGCGAGCTCTTCCGCTCCGGCCGGAACCTCGCCTACAAGGGCCTCATGCCGCTGCTCGGCGGGCTCATGCTCACCGCGGTCTTCGGCAAGACGCTGTACGACATGTGGGACCCGGCGTACGGCTCCGGCTCGGCCGTCCTCGGCGTCGGCTCGGTCTTCGTGATCGGCGTCGGCCTGTTGCTCCTCGGCATGGTGATCATGCTGGTCATGCAGCGCAGGAGCCCGGCCTTCTTCCGGGGCGAGGTCCTGACGAAGGAGACGCCGTCGCTGGTGGTCGCCGACTGACCTTGCTTCTCGCTTGATCCTGAGTCATCAGAAACGCGAAGGTGGCGGCCCGTGGGGGGCCCGCCACCTTCGTCGTTCCGCGGTACCGGCTCAGTGCCCGGGGAGCAGGCGCTCCACCGCCGCGTTGGCGGGCGGCAGACCGGGCGTGCCGGCCGGCACGGCCTTGGGGGTCAGGACGCCGCTGAGCGGCACGACCGAGGGCAGGTTCACACCCCCGGTGCCGGCGGCGGAGAGGCCGCCGGCCGCGGCGAGACAGGACAGGGCGGCTGCGGTGAGGATCTTCTTCATGCCCGCCCCAACGCGGACGATGCGGGTCCGGTTACGACCGTCCGCCCCGGAGCCCCATGCCCCCATGCCCCCATGCCTTCACGTCCTCACGCCTTCACGTCCTCACGTCCCTACGCCTCCGCGATGAGGGCCGTCGCGACCGTACGGAAGCCGAGTCGGCCGTACAGCCGGGCCACGTCCGCGTCCGACGCCGACAGGAACACGAGCTCCGCCCCGCCCTCCCGGGCGTCCGCGACCAGGGCCGCCGTCACCGCGAGGCCCAGGCCGCGCCGCCGCGCCGCCGGGACCGTACCGACGCCGACGACCTCGGAGACCGGCCCGACGGGCTGGTGCTGACCGGCCGAGAGGGCGTCGCCCGTGCCGTCGAGCGCCGCCGCGAGCCGGGTCCACCCCGCCTCGATCCTGGCGCCGATCCGCGCCGCGGTGCCCGGCTCCGGGGCGAAGCCGAAGGCGGCGTACGGGGCGGCGACGGCGCTCTCCAGGGCCGGGTCGTCCGCGCCGACCATCCGTACGGTGACGCCCTCCGGCTCCGGTACGGCGAGCCCGTCGCCCTCCAGGACCATCAGCGGGTGCTCGCGCACGGTGAGCCCGCTCGCCTCCACGGCCGCCCGCAGCCCCGGTGTCGTCTCCGCGACCCACTCGAAGGCCTCGGGCACCCCGAGCTCCCGCTGCCGGGCCCTGACCTTCTCCACGGCTTCGACCGGGATGTCACCGGCGGCCCCGAGGGCCGGGCGCGCGTAGAAGGGCCAGCCCTGTCCCTCCTGCACGAAGAGGGTCAGCGGCCCGAACTCCTCCGCGCGGGCGGAGGACCGGGGGACGGCGTCGTAGTACGTCTCGATTCGCTTCAGCACCACGCCACGGTAGGTGCGGAGGGAGGGCGGCGCAGGCGGATTTCCGGGCCGCCGGGAACCGGCCGTGGCATGATCCCGTCACTTCTGATGACTGGGGGGAGTCGAGGATGAGCAGGACGCACACCTGCCCGGGCTGCGGGCGCGACGATCTGGTGCAGGCCGTACCCGCCGTGTACACCGCCGGCCGGGACACCGTCACCAGCCGCGAGCGCGACCGGGACGGCGACATGCGGACGGTGACGCGGAGGGTGTCCACGGGGCTCTCCGACGCGCTCGCGCCGGTGCCGCGGCCGCCGACGTACGGGATCGTCGCCCTCGGCGTCCTCGCCGCCCTCGTCTCGGTCGGCACCTTCATCGGCGGTGTCCAGGCCGGTCACTGGTTCGAGGACGGGCCCGCGGAGGCGGGCGGCGACGGGGTGCCGCACGTGGGCGGTGTGTACCTCGTCCCGGAGGGATCGACCACGCCGGACTACTCGCAGCCGCTGGGAACGGCCGGGTCCGCGCCCCCGCCCGACTTCGCCCACCTCGGCTGGATCTCGGCGGCGGCGCTGCTCGTCGTCGTCCTCGTGACCGTCGTGGCGAGCCGCCGCCGGACCGCCTTCGCCCGTCTCACCAGGGGCCGTCACCGCGCCGAGGAACTGTGGTCCCACGGCTGGTACTGCCACCGCTGCGGCACCGTCCACCTCGCGGGCGTCCCCGGCGAGGACCGGACCCCGCTGACCCTCCAGCGCTTCCGCGAGAGGGTCTGGGAGCACGGCGGGTACGGGGACCTGGCGGCGGAACAGCGGGCGGTGGACGTGGTCCGCTCCTGACGCGGGCGCCCGTGCCGCACCCCGTCGCGTCCCCGTCCCGTCGTACCCCGCGCCCCGTCGTATCCCGTCGTGCCCCTCGGAAATCCGCGCCGCACCCCCTACCGTGCCGCTATGCGGATCTCGACCACGATCTTCCTGACCGACGAGACCATCACCCCGGTGCGGCTCGCGCGCGAGCTGGAGCAGCGCGGCTTCGCCGGGCTCTACCTCCCCGAGCACACCCACATCCCCGTCGAGCGGACCACGCCCTACCCGGCGGGCGGCGAGCTGCCCCGGGAGTACGGGCGGACCCTGGACCCGTTCGTGGCGCTCGGCCAGGCCGCCGCCGTCACCGGACGGCTCGGGCTCGGCACCGGCATCACGCTGCTCGCCCAGCACGACCCGATCGCCCTCGCCAAGCAGATCGCCACCCTCGACCACCTCTCCGGCGGCCGCTTCACCCTCGGCGTCGGTTACGGCTGGAACCGCGAGGAGGCCGCCGACCACGGCGTCGACTGGTCCACCCGCCGGGAGCTCACCCATGACCGACTGGCCCTGATGCGGGCCCTGTGGGCGCCGGAGCCCACGGCGTACGCGGGGGAGTTCGGCCGCTCCGTCCGCGCGTCGGAGGCCTGGCCGAAGCCGGCGCGCGGCGACGCTCCCCGCATCCTGATGGGCGGTGCGGCGGGTCCGAAGCTCTTCGCGCGGATCGCCGCGGAGGCGGACGGCTGGATGCCGATCGGCGGCCGGGGCCTCGCGGAGTCGCTCCCGGTCCTGCGGGAGGTCTGGGAGCAGGCGGGCCGCGACCCGAAGGCCCTCCGGATCGTCCCGTACGCGGTCCTGCCGAACCCCGGAAAGCTCGCCCGCTACGAGGAACTGGGCTGCGAGGAGGTGGTCCTCCAGCTGCCGCCGGAGGGTGAGCGGGAGGTGCTGGGGGTGCTGGACGAGTTCGCACGGTACGTGTGAGCGATTGACTTCGGAATACGTTCCGAAGTGCCGTCGGTCCATGCCGACCCCCACCGTCTCCTTCTCCGAGCTCTCCAAGAACGCGAAGCGGGTCGCCGAGAGGCTCGACAGCGAGTACCGCCTGCTCGTCACGCGCCGCGACGGGCAGGATCTCTACCTCACGACCGCTGCCTACGACCAGGACCGGGAGGAGACGGCCGACGTCACAGCCCGTCTCCTCGCCGCCGACGACGGCGCGCGTGATAGGGCGCGCCCTTCCCTCGGTCTTCCCCTGGGTGCGGCATCTGTCCGCCGACGAACTCAGGGAGTTCGCCCAGGACCTGCTGGACGCGACGCACGACGCCGCGCAGCTGGGCGTCCACGCCACCCTCCACCGCACGATCGCGGAGTGGCGCGTGTCCCCGCCGACCCGGGTCTCACGGCCCAGCTCACGCGTCCCCTCCCCGACGAGGACCACGGAGAGGTGACGGCCCCGTGACGCCGAAGCGCGGGGACGACGTCGCCCCGCCACCGGTCGGCGAGGAGTGGCGGCTGCGCTTCGCGACGAACGAGGCGGCGAAGGGATGGGGCGAACTCGCCGCCGAGGCCCCGGGCAACACCCGGCGCTGCTTCGAGGCCCTGCGCGGTGATCCGCTCCGGCAGACCGAACCGGGCCGGCAGCACCGGCTGCGCGGCCGGCTCGCCACCGGGACCCTTGGCGGGCGGTCCTACCCGCAGGGGGAGTTCGAGGTCACGGCCGCTGGCCGCGTGCGGTATCTCGTCGACGAGCCGCGCAGGACGGTGCACCTGGTGGACGCCGCACCCCGGCATCCCAAGGACACCGACTGACCCCCCTTCCTGCCCGGGCCCGGACCCTCCCCGCCGTACCCGCTCGTATGCTCGGTCCATGACGGATCACCAGGAAGCCCGGCCCACCGCGAACGCCATGCGCCGCGCCCTCAAGCGGGCCAGGGACGGGGTGGCGCTCGATGTCGCCGAGGCCGCCGTGCTGTTGGCGGCGCGTGGGGACGATCTGACGGATCTGGTCGCCTCCGCCGGGCGCGTGCGGGACGCCGGACTCGAAGCGGCCGGGCGGCCCGGGGTCGTCACGTACTCGAAGAGCGTGTTCATACCGCTCACCCGGCTCTGCCGCGACAAGTGCCACTACTGCACCTTCGTCACCGTCCCCGGCAAGCTGCGGCGGGACGGGCACGGGATGTTCATGTCGCCGGACGAGGTGCTCGACATCGCCCGGCGCGGGGCCGCCCTGGGCTGCAAGGAAGCCCTCATCACCCTGGGCGACAAGCCCGAGGACCGGTGGCCCGAGGCCCGCGAGTGGCTCGACGCGCACGGATACGACGACACCATCGCGTACGTACGGGCCATGGCGATCCGCATCCTGGAGGAGACCGGCCTCCTCCCGCACCTCAACCCGGGCGTCCTGTCCTGGACCGACTTCCAGCGCCTCAAGCCGGTCGCCCCGTCCATGGGCATGATGCTGGAGACGACCGCGACCCGGCTCTGGTCCGAGCCCGGCGGCCCCCACTACGGGTCCCCCGACAAGGAACCGGCCGTACGTCTCAGGGTCCTGGAGGACGCGGGACGCTCCTCCGTCCCCTTCA
This sequence comes from Streptomyces sp. NPDC058664, assembly GCF_042716635.1. Taxonomy (NCBI): domain Bacteria; kingdom Bacillati; phylum Actinomycetota; class Actinomycetes; order Kitasatosporales; family Streptomycetaceae; genus Streptomyces; species Streptomyces sp. NPDC058664. The sequence continues at coordinate 115,175 of NZ_JBHXRW010000024.1, forward strand.
CCTCAGGGCTGCTCCTCGGCATCGGGGAGACCCTGGAGGAGCGGGCCGAGTCCCTGTTCGCGCTGCGGCGGGTGTCGAGGGCGTACCACTCGATCCAGGAGCTGATCATCCAGAACTTCCGCGCCAAGCCGGACACGGCCATGCGCGCGGCGCCGGACGCCGAACTCGACGACCTCGTCGCCACGGTCGCCGTCGCCCGGCTCATCATGGGGCCCTCCGCCTGCCTCCAGGCCCCGCCGAACCTCGTCGACTCGGCGTACGAGCGGCTGATCGCCGCAGGCGTCGACGACTGGGGCGGCGTCTCCCCGCTCACCATCGACCACGTCAACCCCGAGCGGCCCTGGCCGCAGATCGACGAGCTCGCGGCCCGTTCCGCCGCCGCCGGCTTCGAGCTGCGCGAACGCCTCTGCGTCTACCCCGAGTTCGTCACCCGGGGAGAACCCTGGCTCGACCCCCGGCTCCTCCCGCACGTCCGCGCCCTCGCCGACCCCGAGACGGGCCTCGCCGACCCCGACGCGGAGGTGCGCGGCCTGCCCTGGCAGGAGCCCGACGAGGCGTTCACCGCCACCGGCCGCACCGATCTGCACCGCACCATCGACACCACGGGCCGTACGCACGACCGGCGCGACGACTTCGACGAGGTGTACGGCGACTGGGAGGCGCTGCGCGAGGCCGCCGCCCCCGGTATGGTCCCGGAGCGGGTCGACGCCGACGTCCGCGAGGCCCTGAGCACGGCCGCCGACGACCCGACGAAGCTCACCGACGCCCAGGCGCTCGCGCTGCTGCACGCGGACGGCCCGGCGCTCGACGCGCTCACCCGGATCGCGGACGACGTCCGCGCGTCGGTGTCCGGTGACGACGTCACGTACGTCGTCACGCGGAACATCAACTTCACCAACGTCTGCTACACCGGCTGCCGCTTCTGCGCCTTCGCCCAGCGGCGCACCGACGCCGACGCGTACACGCTCTCCCTCGACCAGGTCGCGGACCGCGCCCAGCAGGCCTGGGAGGTCGGCGCCGTCGAGGTCTGCATGCAGGGCGGCATCCACCCGGACCTGCCCGGCACCGCGTACTTCGACATCGCGCGCGCGGTGAAGGAGCGGGTCCCCGGCATGCACGTGCACGCCTTCTCACCGATGGAGGTCGTCAACGGCGCGACCAGGACCGGCCTTTCGATCCGCGAGTGGCTGACGGCCGCCAAGGAGGCCGGGCTCGACTCGATCCCCGGCACGGCCGCCGAGATCCTCGACGACGAGGTCCGCTGGGTCCTCACCAAAGGCAAGCTGCCCACGGCGACGTGGATCGAGGTGATCACCACGGCGCACGAGCTGGGCATCCGCTCCTCCTCCACGATGATGTACGGGCACGTGGACCAGCCCCGGCACTGGCTCGGCCACTTCCGCACCCTCTCCCGCATCCAGCAGGAGACGGGTGGTTTCACCGAGTTCGTGACCCTCCCCTTCATCCACACCAACGCGCCCGTCTACCTCGCGGGCATCGCCCGCCCCGGCCCGACCACCCGCGACAACCGCGCGGTCATCGCCATGGCCCGCCTCCTCCTGCACCCGCACATCCCCAACATCCAGACCAGCTGGGTGAAGCTGGGCACGGAGGGCGCCGCCGAGATGCTCCGCTCGGGCGCGAACGACCTGGGCGGCACGCTGATGGAGGAGACCATCTCCCGGATGGCCGGTTCGAGTTACGGCTCGTACCGCTCGATCCGCGACCTGGAGGCCATCGCGGAGGCGGCGGGCCGCCCGGCGAAGCCCCGGACGACCCTGTACGGCGAGGTCCCGGAGGAGCGGCAGCGGACGGCGAGGGCGTCGGACGGACACCTCCCGGAACTGCTGCCGGTCCTGCCTGCGGAGTGAGGCGGAGGTCCGGCGCTCTTCGGTCAAAACCGAACTGAAGGGCGTCGGATCACATAACGTTCCGGCCCCCGAACGGACGCACCCGGTCCATTACAGTGCTGCGCAGACCGGTCTACGGGGGGAGGGCACGTCGTGGCCACGACAGCCGCGGCCGTGTGGGGCCGCGCCGAACAGCAGGACTTCCGGGCCCGCGTACGGGGCTGTCTGCTCGGCGGCGCCCTCGGCGACGCGCTGGGGGCGGGCGTCGACGGCCTCGCCCTCGACGCGATCAGGGACGCCCACGGGCCTGACGGACTCACCGACCCCGCGCCCGCGTTCGGCCGCCGGGGCGCCGTCACCGCCGCCACCCAGATGGGCCTCTTCACCGTCGACGGCCTGATCCGCGCCCAGGTCCGCCGCGACACCGGCGTCTGGCACCCGCCCACCGACATCCACCGGGCGCACCTGCGCTGGGCCGCCACCCAGCACGACTGGGGCCCCGACGAACGGCGGAAGGACAACGGCTGGCTCGCCCGCGAGGAGTGGCTCTACGCCCGCCGCAACCCGCCCCGCGCCTGCCTCACCGGCCTCGGCGACGAGCGTCTCGGCACCCTCGACAAGCCCAAGAACCCCACCGCCGGCGACTCCGGCGCGCTCGTCCGTTCCGCCCCCTTCGGGCTGCTCGTCGGCTGGGAGCCGCAGCTCGTCTGCCAGCTCGCCGTCGAGTGCGCCGCGCAGACCCACGGCGCCCCGGCCGCCGGCCTCGCCGCGGGCGCCTTCGCCGTCACCGTCCACGGCCTCGCGCGCGGCGGCTCCCTGGAGGCGGCCGTCGGCCTGGCCCTGGAGCAGCTGGCGGCGCGCCCCGGCCACGAGCCGGTCACCGAGGCGCTCGGCCGGGCCGTCGGAGCCGTACGGGAAGGGGTGCCGGGCCCGGAGCGGGTGGCCGCCCTCGGGGCGGCGGACGACCGGGCCGAGGGGCAGCTGGCGGCGGCCGTCTACTGCGCCCTGGTCGGCGAGGACGTACGGCACGGGCTGCGGCTCGCGGTCAACCACGACGGTCCCTCGGCGACGACCGGGGCGCTCACCGGCGCGCTGCTCGGGGCCCTGCACGGCGAGACGGCCCTCCCGCCGGCCTGGCTGGCCGAACTGGAGGGCCGTGCGACGGTCCTGGAACTCGCGGACGACTTCTCGATGGAGATGACCCAGGGCCCCGCCCTGCACACCCCCGCCGAGTCCTCACCGGGCTGGCTGGCCCGCTATCCGAGGGGCTGACCGGCGCCGGTCCGGGCGGGGCGGCCCGCTATCCGAGGGGCTGGTCCGAGCGGTCGCTTCCGGCCTGGGCGGGGATCACGGCTCCTCCGGCCGGGCTGCCGTCGTCCGAGTGGAGCTTGTCGAGGACCGCGTCCCGCTCCGGGGTGTCCTCCGGCCTGACGAAGCCGATGAGGACGTACAGGATCAGGGAGGTGGCGAGCGGCGACACGATCTGGATCTGCAGCTCGATGCCGTCCAGGCCGTAGTTGGTCAGCCAGAAGGCGAAGAGGCCGGCCGCCCACGAGACCAGCGCCGCCGTCGGCCCGGACTTCCGGAAGGTCCGCAGCAGGCCGAGCATGAACGGGATGGCGATCGGCCCCATCAGACCGGCCACCCACTTGATGACGACGGTGATGATGTCCTTGAAGGCGGGGGAGTTGACCTGGGTGGCGACCGCCATCGACAGGGCGAGGAACGCGATCGTCGACCAGCGCGCCGCGATCAGCCCGGCCTGCTGCGTCCAGGTCCGCGCCGCCTTGCTCATGACGGGCGCGATGTCCCGGGTGAAGACGGCCGCGATGGCGTTGGCGTCGGAGGAGCACATGGCCATGGTGTGCGAGAAGAAGCCGACGATGACCAGGCCGAGCAGGCCGTGCGGCAGCAGCTGCTCGGTCATCAGGGCGTACGAGTCGGAGGCGTCGGGCTTCTCGGGGGTGACGAGCAGCGGCGCGACCCACATGGGGAAGAAGAGGACCAGCGGCCAGACGAACCACAGGACGGCCGAGAGGCGGCCGGAGCGGGTGGCCTCGCGGGCGGTGGGGGTGGCCATGTAGCGCTGGGCCTGGTTCCACATGCCGCCGCTGTACTCGAAGGTCTTGATGAAGAGGTACGCGAGCAGGAACGTCATCGTGTACGGGCCGGCGGTCGGCGCGGTGTGGCCCTGCAGCTCGGGCCGGTCCCAGACGTCCCACAGGGCGCTGATGCCGCCGAGCTTCGCCAGGACGGCGACGAGCATCGCGATGCCGGCGAAGAACTGGATGATGAACTGTCCGAGTTCGGTGAGCGCGTCGGCCCAGAGGCCGCCGACCGTGCAGTAGATGCCGGTGATCACACCGGTGATGAGGATGCCCTCGTTGAGGGAGATGCCGGTGAAGACGGAGAGCAGGGTGGCGATGGCGGCCCACTTGGCGCCGACGTCGACGATCTTCAGGAGGACGCCGGACCAGGCGAGGGCCTGCTGGGTGGGCAGGTTGTAGCGGTTCTTCAGGTACTCCAGCGGGGAGGCCACGTGGAGCCGCGACCGGAGCCGGTTGAGGCGGGGCGCGAAGAGGTGCGCGCCGATGGCGATGCCGATCGCGATGGGGAAGGACCAGGTGACGTAGGACGTGACGCCGTAGGTGTAGGCGATGCCGGCGTACCCGGTGAACATCACGGCGCTGTAGCCCGACATGTGGTGCGAGATGCCGGAGAGCCACCAGGGCATCTTGCCTCCGGCGGTGAAGAAGTCGGAGACGTTGTCCACGCGCTTGTGGGACCAGACGCCGATCGCGACCATCACGCCGAAGTAGCCGATGAGCACGGCCCAGTCGAGACTGTTCATGGAGCCCCCTCCAGGGGTGTCTGGTCCGCCTTGTGAACGCCGTTCATGGTGTGGCGTGTTGCGAGGCAGGGACAATGCAATGGAGGGTCAAGGGAAAGTAAAATCGTTCTGTTTGCTGACTCCCGTTCATGTCTCTGAACGTGTGAGGTGGGCTCGGGAGAGACTCCCGGACGCGGTCAGCGCATCAGCTCACCCGCGTTGACCAGCAGCGACTGCCCGGTGATCGCCCGCGCCCGGTCCGAGGCGAGAAAGGCCACCGCCTCCGCCACGTCCCCGTCCGTCGCGAGCTCCGGCAGCGCCATCCGCTCGGTCAGCCGGCCGAGCACCTCCGCCTCCGGCACCCCCTCGCCGTGCGCGGCGAACCGCACGTACGCCTGTACCGGCGGCCCCCACATCCATCCCGGAAGCACGGTGTTGACCCGGATCCGGTGCGGCCCGAGCTCGTGCGCGAGCGAGTACATCGCGGAGGTGAGCGCCCCCTTCGACGCCGCGTACGCCGCCTGCCGCACCTGCGAGGGCGCGGCCACCGCCGACTGCGTACCGATGAGCACCACCGAACCGCCGCGCTCCTTGAGCGCCGGCAGGCAGGCCCGGGTCATCCGCAGCGTACCGAGCAGATTGACGTCGAGGACGGTCTGCCAGGTGGCGAAGTCGGCGTCCTCCAGACCGCCGAAGCAGGAGTCGAGGGCGGCGACGTGCACGACCGCGTCGACGCCGCCGAACCGCTCGACGGCGAGCGCGGCGAGGGCGCCGCACTGTTCCTCGTCGGTGATGTCGGTGACCCGGTACGCGGTACGGCGCCCCTCCGGGTCGATCCCGGCGGCGGACTCGGCGAGGTTGCCCTCGGTGCGGGCGCCGAGCACGGCGTTGCCCCCGTCCCGCACCACGGCCTCGGCGACGCGACGCCCGAGCCCGGCACCGACGCCCGACACGACGACCGTCTTCCCCTGGAGCAGCATCCGGACCCCTCTCGACCTTGTCTCGACCCTGTTCCCACCCTGGCCAAGCATCTGACGGTCCGTCAGAGTAGGTGCCGGTCACCTACTTGGGAAGGGGTACGAGAGTGAGCGAGGAGACCCGAACCGCCACGAGCGAGACGTACGCGGAACTGGCGTCCGTCGGCCCGTACGGCGTCCGGCCCGGCCACGCGCTGATCACCATGGTCGAGCCGCACCCGGGCCACGAGTACGCGTACAACCGCTGGTACGAGGACGACCACTACTACGCGGGCGCCATGGCCATGCCCTGGATGTACGCCGGGCGCCGCTGGGTCGCCACCCGCGAGCTCCGGGAACTGCGCCGCCCGGAGAAGTCCGCCGTCGCCCGGCCGGTCACCGCGGGCTGCTACCTCTCCACGTACTGGATCACCGAAGGCCGCTACGACGAGCACATGAAGTGGACCGTCGGCATCAATAAGCGGCTCAACCGCGACGCCCGCGTCCACCAGGAGCGGACCCACGTCTTCACGTCGTTCCAGGACCACGAGGCGACCGTGTACCGCGACGGCGCCGCAGGGCCGCGCGACTTCCACGCCCTCGATCACCCCTACGCCGGGCTCGTCCTCCAGGTCGTCGACACCGAGGGCCCAGAGGAGCGGACGGCACTGCTCGAACGCCTCCGCACCCGCGAACTCCCCGGCCGGCTCGCCGGCTCACCGGCGGCGATGGTCACGGTCTTCCGCCCGACCCCGCTGCCCGGCGACCGCATGACGTACGTGAAACAGGTCGAGGGTGTCGACACCCGGCTGACCCTGCTCTGGTTCCTGGAGCGGGACCCCCGGGAGTGCTGGCCGGAACACTTCGCCGACCTGGAGACCCTGGGGGGCGACGACGGCGGGCGGGTGGAACTGGTGGCACCCTTCATCCCGACGGTGCCGGGAACGGACCGGTACGTGGACGAGCTGCGCTGAGGGGCCGGGGCGTCCGGTGCCGGGTCTTCCGGACACAGATCTTTCGGGCGCGGGGCTTCCGGGAAAAGACCGAGCCCCCTCGGCCAGGACGGCGGACCGGACGAGAGGGCCCTACGGGTACTGCTGGTGACGGCGGGGGCGCACCGGGACTCAGAGAGCCCCGTTGCTCACCTCGCCGACGAACGCGTTCCACGAACCCGGTCCGAAGGAGAGGGACGGGCCCTCGGGGGCCTTGGAGTCCCGCACCGCGATCGCGGCGACGACGGGGGACTTCACTTCGACGCAGGCGCCGTTCCCGCCGGAGTACGAAGACTTGGTCCACGTGTCCGTTGCACCCTGAATGATCGCCATTACGCTCAACTCCGGTTCTGCCAGTGGGGGTGACGCACCGACCTTCTTGGCGGCGTGATCGACGCTACTCGCCGGTCCCGACCGGCGGGACCGGCGTTCACACGTCCGAGTGGCATATTCCAGATCGGCTTCCGTGGGAGCGATCATCAGGTGTACCGTGCCTGCCCCGGTCGGTTCGGCGTCATCCCCTGGCGTGTTTCTTCACCATCTCCGAGATGAAGTCACGGGTCTGCTCGACGTTCAGCGCCTGCGCCCTGAGGTGCTCGTACATGACGCTGTACTTGCCGACGTCCTGCGCCTTCTCCAGATACAGGTCGCTCGTCACGCCCTCGATGTAGACGACGCTGGAGTCGGAGGTGTCCGGGAACTCCAGGATCGAGTACTGGCCGCTGATGCCCGGATGCGCGCCCATCTCGAACGGGATCACCTGCACGGTGACATGGGGCAGGTGCGACTGCTCGAGGAGGTGCTCCAGCTGCTCCACCATCAGCTGCCTGCTGCCGACGATCCGGTGCAGCGCGCCCTCGTCTATGACCGCCCACAGCCGCAGCGGACGCTCCTCGTCCCGGATCCGCTCCTGGCGGCGGGTGCGGACCGTGACCCGCTTGTCGATCTCCGCGGGTGTCGACTCGGGCAGCGCGCCGGAGATCACGGCCTCCGCGTAGGAGTGGGTCTGGAGCAGTCCGGGGATGATCTGCGGCTCGTACATCCGCAGACTCTCCGCGTCCGTCTCCAGGCCGATGTAGACGCTGTACGGGATGTCGCCGAAGGCGTGCCACCAGCCCTGCTGACGCGAGTCCTTGGCCATCTGCATGAGGGAGTCGACCATGCGCTCGTCCTCGACCTCGTACACGCCGCACAGGTCACGGACATCGCGCTGACTGATGGAGCGACGGCCGTTCTCCAGCCGGCTGATCTTGGACTGGGAGACGAGGAGACGCTCGGCGACCTGCTCGGCCGTCATGTTCTTCGCCTCGCGGAGCTTGCGCAGCTCCTGGCCCAATCGGCGTCGCCTGACGGTGGGGTTGACGTTGGACGCCACGGAAACTGCACCTCCGGCTGTCTGCTGCGTAGCTGTGAGTATCTACTGCTTGGCAGACTGCCACCAAAGGTCAGGTGTGCGCTGGAAAATGACGACAACGTATGCGTGGGGCGGGGACCGTACGGGTGCGTGCCCCCGGGTACGCGTCCGGTGAGCGCGCGTGTGCGGGGCGGCCGTCCTGACCGCCCCGCACACACTGTGCGGCTCCCGTGCTGGTTCCTCGGTTCCGCGGAGTCGTCCTAGTGCGCCGCCGCGCGGGCCATGTTGCCGCGAGGCTGCGCCGGGACACCCGCGGCGCTCCGGCGCGGCTGTGCCGCCGCGCCGTTCTGGACGTCCATCACGGCGTGCGCCACGAGTCCGCCCATGGGGTCGTGCCGGATCAGATCGCGCAGCCGGGACCGCGACGACCGTCCTTCGTTGCCGGGGTAGAGGTGCTTCCCGAGACCGACCGCGTGGGCCAGCGCGGCAAGCGCCGCGGTCCGCGGGTCCGGCGGTACGCCGGTGCGGATCGCACTGTCCAGCCGGGAACGGATCTCCCGACTGATCGCCGTCTCCGTCGCCTGGTAGCGAGTCGTCGGCAACACCCCGCACATCTGGGTCTCCACGGCATGCACCATGCCGCATCGCTCCAGATGCGAGAGATACGTCTGGCGAAGCCCCAGTCGGGGCCCGCCGATCCAGTGGACGGCCCGAACCGGACTGCCGCGCCTGCGCAGCAGTTCCAGTGCGGAGTCCAAGGTCGGATCTCCGGTCGGCCGTGGCATCACCACGGCGATACGATCCCCGTCAGGGGCTATCCGGCCTGCCAATGCCAGCTCCACTAGCTGTGCACCGGCCAGACCGAGGTCGAGCGACTGCGGCTGCGCTGTGGTACCCGTGGTCGGGTCCAGAGCGAGCAGCAGAAGCTCCTCCGGAATGGTTCTGCGGCTCTTGCCCATCCATGCCTCCCCGCGTGGATGAATGACAGGGTGACCCCTCTCACATTCATCTGTCGAGAGCACCTGGGCGCTTCATCCGGGAACCAGTAGGTATGTCGTTCTCGTCTAGCACGGGAGCCAAGGGGTTCACACAGGACACTGGTACACGGACCGGTACATGGTCCGTACGTACGCATGACGCATGGAGGAGGCACGGTGGCGGGCGAGTCCCCCGACAGGGCGGAGCAGCAGGGGTCGTCTCAGGAGACGGCGGCCTCGGGCGGCGGCGGCCGGGATCCTCGGCTTTCCGTGCTCCGTGAGTCAGACGCCTTGCCGGCCTCGTCGGTTCAGGTCGACCAGCCGACGGCCGTTTTCAAGAACCTGGCTCCGCGGACCCCGGAGGACGACACGCCGACGGCCACGCCGGAGCCGGAGACGGCCCCGGAGACGACGCGGGAGCGGGACCCCGAGGCGGAGACGCGGGAGCCGGAGAGCGAGCGCCTGAAGGCGGCGGTGGCGGCCTGGGTCGCGACGGCGGAGGAACCGAAGGCGGAGGACGCGCCCGAGGAGCCGTCGGAGTCCGGGCGGTCCGGAGAGTCGGACACGGCGGGGTCGGATGCGGCCGGGGCCGAGTCGGGGGCCGGCGGCGAGGTCGACGGTGAGGCCGTGGACGCGGTGGCCGAGGACGAGCCGACGGACGCCGAGGCCGGGGACGACGCGCCCGAGGACGTCGAGCGGGCCGACTCGGCGTCGGCTGACGCCCCGGCGGATTCCCCGGCGGTTTCTCCGGCCGAGGACGCGGACGCCGCGCCCGCCGAGGAGCCCGCTCAGGAGCCCGTGGACGCGAAGGCGTCCGCCGAGTCCTGGTTCGCGGCGCGGAAGCAGGCAGCGGCGGACGAGAAGCCCTCAGAGCCCGTCAAGTCCGAGTCCGAGCCTGGCTCCGGGGCCGCGCCCGAGTCCGAGTCCGAGTCCGACTCCGGGGCTCCGGCCGTGGCTGACGCCGACGACGAGGACCCGGAACCGGTCGACCAGCCGACCACCATGTTCAAGGCCGTCCGGCTGCCCGTGGCGCCGCCCGTGGACCAGCCGACGACCGCGCTGAAGCTCCCGCCCGGTCTGGGCGCGGGCTCCGACAGCGAGCGCACCAGCACCTTCCTGCCGCTGCGTGCGGACATCCCGGCCGAGCAGAAGGCCGAGAAGGCCGCCGAGCGGGCCGCGACGGCACCGCAGGCCGCCAAGGCGCCCGCACCCGCGCCGGAGGCGGCCAAGCCCGCCGCGCCTTCCCCGGGGTCCGCTCCCGCCCCCACCCCCGTACCCCCGCCGACCGCTCTCGCGGAGGCGGAGCGGACGCGGCAGCAGCCGTTGCCGCCACTGCCCCCGCTCGACCTGCTCGCCGAGCTGACGAACACGCCGCCGCCGCCGCCGACCCCGCTGCGGACGACCGTGCGACGGGTCCGGATCTGGACTCCGCTGGTCCTGTTCCTCCTGATCGTCTTTGCGATCGTGCAGATGGTCCGCCCGCTGCCCGCGCCCGTCCTCACGCTCTCCGCGGCGCCGACGTTCACGTTCGGGGGCGGCGAGCTGAAGATGCCGTGGCCGACCGAGGGGCAGGGTGCCGTCGAGGTCGAGGGCGTCGGTTCCATGGGCACGTACGGGCCGCAGAAGCCGGCCCCGATCGCGAGCGTCACGAAGACGATGACGGCGTACGTGATCCTGCGCGACCACCCGCTCAAGGGGAAGCAGGAGGGCCCCGAGATCACCATCGACAAGAAGGCCGCCGACGAGGCCAAGGCGGAGCACGAGTCGACGGCGGCGGTCCAGGAGGGCCAGACGTACTCGGAGAAGGAGCTCCTCCAGCTCCTCATGATCCCCTCCGCGAACAACGTGGCCCGGCTCCTCGGCCGCTGGGACGCCGGTTCGGAGGCCGCGTTCGTCGAGAAGATGAACGCCGCCGCCAAGGACCTGGGCATGACCCAGTCCACGTACACGGACCCGTCCGGTCTCCTCGACAGCACCGTGTCGACCCCGAAGGACCAGCTGAAGCTGGCGAAGGCGGTCATGCAGTACGACGTGTTCCGGGAGATCGTGGACACGCCGAACGCGACGATCGACGGCGTCGGCCGGATCGAGAACAACAACAGCAGGATCCTGCTGAAGCCGGGCGTGAACGGCATCAAGACCGGCTCCTCCACCCCGGCCGGGGGCAACCTGCTCTGGTCGGCCAGCACCGTCGTCGACGGCAAGGTCCGGCGTGTCCTCGGCATCGTGATGGGGGCCAAGAACGCCGAGTACCTCGGCCAGAAGCTCGAGCTCTCCATCGACTACAGCTACGAGCTGATCAAGCAGGCCCAGAACGACGTCACCTCGGCCGCCGTGGTCCGCAAGGGCCAGGTCCTCGGCTACGTCGACGACGGCCTCGGCGGCCGCACCCCGGTCGTGGCCACCAAGGAGCTCAAGGCGGTCGGCTGGCCCGGCCTCAAGGTGAACCTGGAGCTCACCGACGGAGGCAGGGCACTCCCGCACTCGGGCAAGGCGGGCGACGTCGTCGGCCAGGTGTCGATCGGCACCGGCGCCGGCAAGGTCAGCTCCCCGGTGGCCCTCCGGACGGACCTGGTGGAGCCGGGCTTCGACAAGAAGCTGACCCGCGTGGGCTGACCCGCGTGGGCTGAGAAGTACGCGCGGGCGCGCGGGCAGGGAAACACCCGCGGGCAGGGAAACACCCGCGTGGGCTGAGAAGCCACCCGCTCGGCCGGGGGGGCCCGGGGGGGGGGGGGGCCCGCGGGGTGGGGTTTTGGGGGGGGGGCAGGCCCGCCGGGGCACCCCCGGGGGGTATTGACAACATAAGCGGGCGCCGCAAGGGGGGGGGT
>NZ_JBHXRW010000025.1:0-14627 GCF_042716635.1 Streptomyces sp. NPDC058664
GAGGAGTCGTACGCGTGGCCGCCGCTGCGGCGGGTGCGAGAAGAGCGGCTGTTCGTGCGCGTGGGGTTCATACAGAACCTTCCTTGATACGGCGCGTATCGAGGAATTCCGGCAGCGAATGAACAGCGTTGGGAATCACAGGCACGGGCCGAATGGGATGCGAAAGCAAGCGGCTTGGATCGGGTCGAATAAATGTCGACACGCAAGCGGGCGAGCGAAAGGAATGCGGGTGGCGCAGGTTCAGGTAAAAGACCTGCGAAACGCACGCAGCTGGGGCCCGCACCCCGAGGGATGCGGGCCCCAGCTACGTATTACGCGTCAGCGTCAGGCGGGAACGATGTTCTCGGCCGTCGGGCCCTTCTGGCCCTGCGCGATGTCGAAGGTGACCTTCTGGCCCTCCTGGAGCTCGCGGAAGCCCTGGGCGGCGATGTTCGAGAAGTGGGCGAACACGTCAGCGCCGCCACCGTCCTGCTCGATGAAGCCGAAACCCTTTTCCGCGTTGAACCACTTCACGGTGCCAGCAGCCATGTCATATCTCCTTTGGGCAGTACAACGGCATCCGTACCGTACGGACGCCGTGTCGCCGCGATGATGCCCTGCCCGGAAAATGACCGGAAATACAAAGCGCTTCCGTGCGGCACGCGGCCGGCAGGAGGCGCTCGAAGTTTTTGGGTACCAAAACTGCAACTGGTTTCGACAGTAGCACGTCCCCGCGGCCCGTGTGCGTCGAACATTTCCCCCCTGTGTGTCGCCGACAAAAACTCTCTCCGCGATGGCCGTTAAATTCTCAGGCCGCCAGCGCAGGTATTCATGTACTCCGAGTTCAGTACCGAGGCCGCCCTTCCGGAGCGTCACACGTGTTTACGACTGTCTCCACGTGAGTGCCGGCACCGGTGAGCAGCCTGCTCGTGGTCAGCCAGGACCGTGCGGGTTCGGCAGCGGATCCGGTGTCGACGGTGAAGTGGAGCCGGGTGCCGCCGTCGGGGGCCGGGTAACTGCGCTGTTCCGTTCCGGCGAAGGAACGGCGGATCGCTGAGGCGACCGCGCGGGCGGCCTCGGGAGAGGCGGCGACGATGCGGATCTCGGTGCGTCCTGTCTGCGGCAGCGTCTCGTGCTCGGTGGGGTACAAGGTGCGTGGTCCCTTCACGGGCGGGCGAGAGGCCGGCGGGTGGGTTGTCCCGGGTGTCGGGTGCCCCGCCCGCGGCCTTCGGTCGGAGGAGTGGTCCGAGGTCGGTCAGGGCCAGGTGCCCGTGAGCCCGCGGCTGGGGGCTTTCCCTGTCGGCGTGTGGTGGCTGTTGCCGGGCGGCCGGAAGATGACCGGGTAGGGGTCGCTGAAGTGGTGGGCTTCGATGCGTGCGGCGTGCTGGGCGTTGAGCCGGTGGATCAGGCGCATGCCGAGCGTGATCAGCAGGGCGACTGCCGCGAGCGCGATCAGGGTCTCCATGACGTCACCTCCGCGGGTTCGGGCGGAGCGGGATCATCCGTGCTCCGACGACCGGGTGCCGGAGCGGCGGCGGGGCGGCCCCGCCGTCCGTCTCCCAGGTGGCCTCGCTGCTTCGGGCGTCCCGCGTGCGACGGCCGGTCGCGGCCTCGTCGGTCATCAGAGCGTCGGCGGTGAGGACGCTGCCGGGGGTGGCGGCGGCGGTCATGAGGCGGGCGGCCGCGGCGGGTTCGGTCTCGGGCGGGATCACCAGCAGGTCGCAGCGGCCGACGGCGTAGGAGAGCAGGATCATCTTGTCGGGATCCTGTTCGGTGAACCAGCCCACGTGAACGGTGTGCCCGGTGACGGGGACCTTGTGCGGGACGACGGGCCAGCGGGTGGGGTTCACCGTGACGCGCGTGATGCGCCCGAAGCGGCCCTCCAGCGCGTCGATCAGTGACGGAAGCCCGGCTTCGAGGTCGCGTGACTCGGGCCACCAAGCGCCGTCCAACTGGCCGGCGAGGGTGGTCTCAGGTGTCAGCGACAGGCGCGCCGAGATGATGGGAGCGACGACAGTGGTCATGATCGCGGACCCGTCTCCGGGCCGCCCCGCAGGGCGGCCCAGTGTTTTGATCGCCGGAAACGACGTCCGCGTGGGAGCGGGTGCTCGACTTACTCCCGGTACCTTCAGCGTACTCCGCGCTGTGGTCGGACGAGCGGGTTCTGACCAGGCGATTTCCGACCGGGAACAGCGCCGGGCCGATGCTCGCGGGCGTGATCGCAGGCACGTGGAGTCGTGATCGCAGGCACGCGGAGTACCGTGAGACCACGGCGGTGAATCGTCGGCTATGAGGTGTCGGCGGCCCCGCGCAGGCAGGCGGACCACTCATGGCCGAATCTGACACCCCCACCCCTCGGAAGCTCCTTCCGGACGAGATCCATTGAGCGGTGAGGCCCGGCACGGCCCTGCTGAGGCTGGAGACGACGCACTCCCGCGAAGGCGTCCTCGACGGTGCCTGGTGGCCCCGTTCCCGGGACGTCGCGACCGAGCCGCCCACCCTGATCGAGGCGCTCACCGCACACCTCGGCCCCATCACGAGAGCCGGCCTGGACGGCGACGCCTGGGAGAAGGTCCCGACGCGCCTGGTCATCGACGGCCAGGTCGTCCATCTGGACTCGTTTCCCGTCGGTGACGACACCGTCCTCATCACCCGTGGCGACAACGACCACTTCGCCCTGTTGGTGGTCCCGCCGCACGCCACGGCGGATGCGGCCCGAGCGGCGACGGCCCGTGCGGTCGCCGCGGACAACGTCGCCCAGGCCGCCGAAATCCTTCTCGCCACGCTTCCCGAACCGGTGACCGACCGCAAGGAGTCGGCATGATCCAGCCGGCCCGCCGCTGAGCCCCCGACCGACCGAGGGGGCAGCCCTCGTCCACGCCGGTCACCCTTGTAGACGGACCGGTGGCCTTCACCCGCCGACAGCGGGGGTCTGCGGGCCGCTGAGCGAGCCGTACACTCGGCCCATGGGCCGCACACGTTCCTCGAGGCGGTGCCTGCAGCAGGCCGCCTCCGAGATGCGTCCGGCCGCCGGGGTTCCGACCGTCGTCGACCCGACCGGTGCGGCCCTCGCCGCGGCGCCCAAGACGCGCCGTACCGCCCTGCACGGCCACGGTTAGCGCTTCGCGCTTCGCGCCTCCGCTCCACATCACCACAGCAGCTTCCCGGCATGCCGCCGGCGCTGCCGCCTGGCTACGGCCGCACGCCCGGGCCCGAGCCCCCTCGAAGGGATCATTGTGAAGCTGAGCGCATTGCTGGCCGGGCAGGAGCACCACGTTCTCCAGGGTGATCCGGACACGACGCTGATCACCGCGGGGACCACCTTCGACGCCGACCGGGTGACGCCGGGCTCGCTCTTCATCGCCGTACCCGGGCACCGGGAGGGCGGCCCCGGCTCCGTCTCGCCCGCCCTGGCCCGGGGCGCCGCCGCCGTCCTCGTCGACGGCAGCGGACCCGCCCTGCCGACCGGGGTATGGCCCCCGGGCACCTGCGCCGTCCGGGTACCCGACACGCGGACGGCCGCCGCGGTGGTCACCTCCCGTTACTTCGGCGAGCCCGGGCGGCAGATGGACATGGTGGCGATCACCGGCACCAACGGGAAGACCTCCGTCTCGTACATGATCGAGTCCGTCCTCCGCATCGCCGAGGGCGCCAAGGTGGGGGTGATCGGAACCGCCGGAAGCAGGATCGGCGACGAGCCGATCCCCATGCCGCCATCGGTTCTGACCACGCCTGAATCCCCCGACCTGCAGTACCTGCTGGGGTGCATGCGCGACCGCGGGGCGGCCGGCGTGGTGCTGGAGGCCACCTCGATGGCGCTGCTGACGCACCGGGTGGACCGTACGTTCATCGACGTCGGGGTCTTCACCAACCTGACGCAGGACCACCTGGACGACCACGGGACGATGGCGGACTACCGGGACGCCAAGCTGCGGCTCTTCCAGGGCCTGTGCCGACGTGCGGTGGTCAACGCCGACGACCCGGTGGGCGCGTCCATCGTGTCGATGATGCCGGGTGCCGTGACCACCTACGCCCTGGACCGCCCGGCCGACTACCGGGCCACCGACCTCGTGGTGAGTGCCTCGGGTACACGGTTCACCCTCCACCACGACGGACGCGCCCACCCGGCCTCGATCCCCGTCCCCGGCCGGTTCTCGGTGGCCAACGCGCTGGCCACGGTGGCGGCCTGCCACGTGCTGGGGCACGAGCTGGGCCCGCTGGTCGACGCGCTCGACCGGATGCCGCCCGTCCCGGGCCGGATGGAACGCTTCCGGACCCCGCTGGGCACGTCGGTGATCGTGGACTACGCCCACTCGCCGGACTCCCTGGACAAGGTCCTGACCACCCTCCGGGGCTTCACCCGCGGCCGGGTGATCACGGTCTTCGGCTGCGGCGGAGACCGCGACACCACCAAACGGGCCGAGATGGGTCAGATCGCCGGGACCCATTCCGACCTCTGTGTCCTGACCTCGGACAACCCCCGCAACGAGGACCCCGAGGCCATCCTGGACCAGGTCGCCCCCGGCCTCACGGCGACCGGCACCCCCTTCCGGCGCTACACCGACCGCCGCCGGGCGATCGCCTTCGCCCTGTCCGAGGCGGGCCCCGACGACACGGTCCTGATCGCCGGCAAGGGCAGCGAACCCCACCAGATCGTCGGCGAGAAGCTGCTCCCCTTCAGCGATATGGCCACGGTGCGCGAACTGGCCCAGACCTAGGGCCGGTATGTCCCACCGGCCAGTGCTGTGACCGCGTGCTCGTGGTGCTGGGTGGAAGCGACGACGCTTCCACCAGAACGCTTATGGCTGTCACCCCGGTTGCGAGTGCTGTTCCTGAATCGCTCGATGCAGACAACAAAGAAGGCCCAGGTCGCTGACCTGGGCCTTCTCGTAAGAGCGGATGACGGGAATCGAACCCGCGCCATAAGCTTGAAAATCACCGACGCCCGTCTCGATCATCTGTGGTCTGACCTGCGGAAACGCTCCTTGGAATGGCATTCCTCGCCGCTCCCGAGACGCCCGTGTCGACCGCTGTTCACCGCTCTGAAGGGCACGGCTGGGGCACGCTGCCAGAGCCTGGAAGCGATCTACGTCGACACCAGCATCGCGCTCGGCATCATCGGCGCCGTCGTCGACGGGCTCCTCCTCCTGCTCCTCGTCGGCATCGTGCTGTTCGTGGCCGACCTCATCCATGCCGCCATGCGCATGCGCCGCTCATCGCCGCCTCGTCCGGTGACGGATCAGAGTCCGTCGCACCCGCACGGAGCTGGTCGGCACACGCCGTGGATGGAGACGGAAACGGATACGCCTCGTGGCCCGATGCCGAAGCCATCGTCACGAGTGGGAGCTAGCCTGCCCCGCGTCGAGCCGCACTCGTGCCAGAGGCGGACGCTTGCGCGTCCTCGTCGAACAGGAAGGTTTCGATCTCCCCGAAGTCGGGCGCCTGGAAGGGATTTGTGGTGGGACGCGGTGATGCTGCGGCGGCGCAGGGGGGCGCCCCTTCCGGAGCGGAGAACGGCGAGGTCAGGTCGATGAGAGGGGTCCTCTTCATTGCGGGTCCATGAACGGATCTGGTGTGCCGTGACCGGGCACGGCGGTCCTACAGCTTGCTCATCTTGGCGTACGGACTCACGATCCGCTCTTGCGCCGAGCCGAAATCCACGACCGCCGCGATCCCATCCTCGATGCCGGTGACCCGGCCGAGGCCGTGCACGTCGTGTGTGACCTGGTCGCCTACGGCGAACTGCTTAGGAGGCAGCGTGACCGGGGCTTTGAAGGGGCTGGTGGGCAAAAAGCGCTTCGGAGCACTTGGCTTTGTCATTGCCACCAGTATGAGCCCACGCACATCCGCTACGGCCGTTCACGTCCGCAGCGCGCGGTAGCTGAGAAGGGTCTCGCCGAAAAGCAACAGCCCCAGGTCGCTGACCCGGGGCTGTTGCTGTGGAGCGGATGACGGGAATCGAACCCGCGCCATAAGCTTGGGAACCACGCGGCACCTGAGCCTGGGCGTCGCCTCTGACCAGCCCTGTCTCGTAGGCGGCGAGTTCGAGGCCGGGAGGGAGGGGCCGGACCGGGCCGGTCACGGTCAGGTCGACGGGCAGTCCGGTGTCCCGGGCCCGTCCGACCGGTGTTTCCAACTGGTCCAGGCCCGGTTGCGGGGTGAGCTCCGCCGAAGTGCCGGCCAGATCCTGGCCTTCGTCCGTCCCCTCGCTCCCCTCGGCCATGGTGAGCAGGCCCACGACGTGGCGCAGCTCGGTCATGGCGGCCCCCCCGGCCGCTTCGACGGCGAGCAGCGCCTCTTTGGCCCCCTCGGAGGAGGTTTTCATGATCTTGTGGGCGGCGCCTGCCGGGATGAACATCACGCTGACGTCGTGAGTGACGACGTCGTGCAGTTCGCGAGCGATCCTGGCCCGCTCGTGCTCGACCGCCCGGCACAGCTCCTCGGCCTGTTCGTGCTCCAGGGCGGACAGCCGGGCGCGCCCCTCGTCGGTCCGGAGTTTCCAGGTACGCAGGCCGACGGTGGCCACGGCCATCGGGCCAGGATCAGCGGGGCGATGTACTCGTTGGGGACGATCGGTGTCACCGAATTCCCCGAGGTGCCGGCCAGGACGACCGACACCGGTAGCGCCGCCAGTGCCGCCACCCGGTACGGGCTGTAGGCGGCGGGACGCCGTCGCCTGCTCACCGGGTCCTTCGCACGAGACGGACCCGGGACCTGGTCCCGGGCCGAGACACCCGGGCGGAGGACGGCCCTGGGGCGACAGCCCTCCGCCTCCGGGGCTCACTCGGTGACGGCTCGCGTCATCTGACGAAGTTCCGCGTCAGCTGCGAGACGTTCTCGCTGACCAGCAGCCACGCGTGCTCCACACACCCCACGTTGGTGTTGCTCGCGCCGGACAGGACCGTGCTCGAGTCCGGATTGATCAACTCGTCGCACGTGGACCAGAAGGTCCCGTAGTTGACGGCCCCGGGCGTCTCGTCGCCGCTGTTGAGCGCGGTCAGGAAGGTGCTGCCCGTCGCCATCTCCTTGCACGACGCGAGCGCCCAGTCGCAGACCTGTGCCGCGTTCGTGCCGTGGTTCGGGCCGCCCAGGGACACCCAGTCGTCGACGTACGAGGTGCCGCCGAGGAACTTCAGGTACCAGCGCGAGCCCAGGCCGCCCATCGAGTGGGTGACGACGTCCACCTTCGCCGCGCCGGTGCGGGCGCGCAGCGCGTTGACCTGATCGCGGATCTGCGCGGCGGTCGTCTCGTTCGACTGGAACGGGTTGTACGACATCGCGTACAGCCGGTCGGCCGGCCAGCCGGACGCCTTGAAGTCGGAGACCATCTCGTTGAAGTTCCACGCGCCGCCCTTGTATCCGTGGACGAACAGAACCGGATCGGGCACCGCCGCCTGGGCCGGGGCCGCAGGCAGCAGGACGGCCGCCGCCGCGGCACAGGCCGCGGCGGCGGAGAGCGCACGGGTGAATCGTCGCATCGGGGTTCCTCTCACTCGCTGGGGGAGCCCCAGAGTGAGGGCGGCGCGACGCCACGGCCATCGGCTGTTTCACCGGTCTTTACACGCCGGTAACTTAGCTCTAGCGTTACGAGACATGCCAGTTGGGCCACGCAGCGCGGGTGCGCCGGGACAACAGTCGGGTGAGTGCGCCCCCGGGCTGTCGCAGGACGGCGTGAGCGTTCGCATCCGGCTCGCGGTGTACGGCGACGCGCGCGCGGCGGCCGAGTTCACCGCCGCGCTCACCGCGCGTGAACGCGCCGGCCTCGACCCGCTGCCGGATCCGCTGACCCGCCGGCTGCTGGCCACGGAACAGCACCGCGCCCGCCTCGCCCGGCTGCCGGCCGCCACGCGCCGACTGCTGCTGCTCGCCGCCGCCGACCAGCACCCCGTGGAGAGCCGGGCGTTCGACCGCGCGGTGGTCGCCGCCGGGCACGAGCCCACGGACCTCGAACCCGCCGAGGAGGCCGGCCTCATCCGCTCCACCGCCGCCGGTCTCGTCTTCACCGACCCGCTGGTACGGGACGTGGTGTATGACAGCGCCGGACCCGAGGAGCGGCGCCTCGCCCACCGGTCGCTGGCGCTCGTCCTCGACCCGAGGACCGAGCCCGGCCCGTGGAACTGGCATCGTGCCTGCGCCTCCCTCGGCCCGAGCAGCCGCCTCGCCCGCGCCCTGGCCGGCGCACCCGCCCCCGACCCGGCGACCGCTGCCCACCACGCGGAACGCTCCGCGCTCCTCAGCCCCGACACCGCCGTCCGCCACGCCGCCCTCGCCCGTGCCGCCCTCCACGCCTGGCACGGCGGCCGGCCCGACCGGGCACGCTGCCTCCTCGCCGCCGCGGAACGCACGGCTCCCGGCACGGATCCCCGCGTGCGGCTGCTGCGCGGCCTGGTCACCTTGCGCTCCGGGCATGCCCCCGATGCCTACGACGACCTTGCCGAGGCGGCGACCTCGGCTTTCGCCGGCGCGCGGGGGGCGTACGCCGTGACCGGCGCGGGGCGTTCGGCGACCGGCGGTACGCCTGCGGGCTACGCCTTCGCCGCCCCCGCGACCGCCGCGTACGCCCTCGCGTACGCCGCCGAAGTCGGCCACTACACCGGCGACCTGCAGCGCTGCCACCAGGCCGCGGTCCTCGCCCGGAAGAGCCCGCCCCCGTCCGCTCCCGCCGCCCGCGCCCTGCTCGCCGGACTCACCGGGATCGCCTCCGCCGTACGTGGCCGCTACGCCGAGGCCGCCGTCCGGCTCCGTGAAGCCGTGTCCCTCGCCCGGCACGGCGACGACCCCACCGTGCTGGTGCACGCGGCGCTGGCCGCGCTCTACCTCGGCGACGACGGCCTCGCCCTGGCCGTGGCGCACCGGGCCGAGTCCGCCGCCCGCGCCCAGGGCGAACACGCCGCCCTGCCCCGGCTGCTGGAGTTCCGCGCGTACGCCGAGGCGTGGAACGGGCGCCTCGGCGCCGCGACGGTCACCGCGGTCGACGCGCACCGCCTCGCCCGCGAAACCGGCCAGGACAACGTCGCCTGCCACATCCTGGCCGGCCTCGCCCTGCTGGCCGCGGTCCAGGGCGACACCACCACGTGCCGGGACCGCGCCCGGCAGGCCCGGACGTACGCGGCGGAGCACGGCATCGGGCTCGCCACGGCGCTCAGCCTCTGGGCGCTCGCCTACCTCGACCTCACGCAGGGCCGCCCCGCCGAGGCCGCCTCCCAGCTGCGCACCCTGGCCCGCCTCGGCCCCGGGCACGGGCATCCGGCGATTCGGCTGCTCTCCACCCCGCACTATGTGGAGGCCGCCGTCCGCGCCGGTGAACCGGCCGCCGCGGCCGCGGCGGCCGTCGGCTACACACGCTGGGCGGGCACCGTCGCCAGCCCGGGGCATCTGGCCCTCGCGGCTCGCTGCCGGGCCCTGCTCGCCTCCGGCGGGGAGGCCCTCGCCCACTACCGTGACGCCCTGGACCTGCACGACGCGGACGGCCGTCACCTCGAACGCGCGCGGACCGAGTTGCTGTACGGCATCGCCCTCCGGCGGATGCGGCGTGCCACGGAGGCGCGGGACCGACTGCGTGCGGCGCTCCAGGCGTTCGAGCAGTTCGGGGCCCTGCCCAGCGCGCGGCATGCGGAGGCGGAGCTGCGCGCACTCGGCGATACGGCCCGGTGCGCCCGCCTCCCGGCAGCGGCGGCTCTCGGCGCGCTCACCGCACAGCAGACCCTGATCGCGAGGATGGTGGCGGACGGAGCGACGAATCGCGAGATCGCGATCCGGATGGTTCTCAGTCCCCGCACGATCGACCACCACCTTCGTGGCGTCTACGTCCGCCTCGGCATCTCGTCGCGGGTGGAACTCGCGCGCCTTGTCGACGCACAGGGCACGGCAGGCACCCTTAGAGGTCCGGACAACGACGAAGCCCCAGGCCGCTGACCTGGGGCTTCGCTATGGAGCGGATGACGGGAATCGCACCCGCGCTACAAGCTTGGGAATCACCCACCTGCCGCGATCATCCGGCATCTGACCTCTGAGAACACCTGTTGGAACGGCTTCTCTGGCTGCCTTCGAGGCATCCGTGGCGACCCCTGTTCACCGCCCTGAAGGGCATGAAGGGGGCACGTTCCTCCGCAGCCGCTGGGGCGCCGGCGGATCTGTGGCCGTCCTCCTTGGCTGATGCCCGGTGCGCGTACGTCGAGGAAAATGGCGGCGCGGTCTGTACCGATGCCCTCTAGGGTCCTGGGTTCATGACGCCGTTCCTTCG
The DNA here is from genome assembly GCF_042716635.1 of Streptomyces sp. NPDC058664. Taxonomy (NCBI): domain Bacteria; kingdom Bacillati; phylum Actinomycetota; class Actinomycetes; order Kitasatosporales; family Streptomycetaceae; genus Streptomyces; species Streptomyces sp. NPDC058664. The sequence goes on from NZ_JBHXRW010000025.1 coordinate 10,223, forward strand.
CCCGCCCGCTCTCCCCGCCGATGAGCTCCTGCTTCTCCTACGGGAGTCGTTCCCCGAGGGCGAGGCCGCGCGGGCCGTGACAGAAACGGGCGTCGACATCGTCGGAGTGCGCGTGCCGTCCGAGCGAGCCCGGGACGCGTGGGAGGTTGGGCGGCGCGGGCACGGAGAGACCGGCTGGTGGCCCTATGTCACGACCGCCTCACCGGAAGAGGAGGCCGCCCACCACGACAAATGGGGCTGCGACACGGCCGAGTGGGGCGTTCGGCCGCTGAGGCCGTCCGTCAAGACCACGACGCCCGGGCCGCGTCGGTCGTGGTCTCGAGCTTCCGGTGGTCGACCCAGGGCCTCCCCTTCGATGACGAGGACTTCCAGGGCTGGCGGGACGACTACGATCCCGACCGTCTGGCACCACTGCTCGGCCCGGCGGTGGTGGGGCCGAGGCTGGGGGTGCCGCGGTGGGCCATCGATCGCAGTATCTCTTTCAGCGGCATGCGGTGGATCAACTTCGTGGCTGCGCGGGGCGGTTACGAGGTGCCCGTGCTTCTCCCCTGCCTGTACAACAATCAGAACTGGTTCGGGCACGGCGGCCGGTTCCTGACTCCCCTTGATGACGCGGCTCTCCTGCGCCGCTGGCAGGAGCAGTGGGGCGCACAGCTGTTCTTCGCCACAGGCCCCTACCTGGAGCTGGTGGTCGACCGACCGCCCCTGGACCCACAGGGCGCCGCGCAGGCCACCACAGAGCTGTTCGCCTACTGCGGCGACACGGTGCAGGACGCGATCAGAACCGGGGACGGCATGGCCCGTTCGACGATGTGGTCCCTCTGGTGGGACTGAGCCGGACGGCTCGGCGCGGAACGGGTTCGCAGGGGAAACTCACCCGGGCGATCGGTTCCGCGTGAGCTGGTGGTCTGCCAACCACGGGGCATCGCCTCGAAGACCGGCTCGTCCGGCCGGAGCATCGGCAGGCCGTCGACCGGGGCTCGTACGGCCGATCGTGTTCGGATCCAGATGAAGCCCGGTCCGGCCCCCGGGCAGGACCGGGAACGGCGACTTCGGTACCTGTCCGGCGCCGGTCCGCGCCGGGTCACCAGCACGACCGCGGGTCTTGTACGTGCTCTGGCGAGTGCCGGTCCTCTCCCCTGCCCAGACCGGTCCGGACCAGGAAGCCGGGGTCCACGTCCCCCGGCGGGGCAGCGATGTGCACCCGCTGGGTCCCGGGGATGCCCACTTCGACGAGGACTCCGCCGCGGAACATCCACAGACCGAACAGGTCGTCGTCCTCGTCGTGCAGCATGACCTGCACGCAGGCCGGCTCGTTCCACGGCAGGGACTCCAGGTCCTTGAGCACGCCCCTGCGCCGGTCCCACCGCTCGAACTCGATGTGCCAGCCCCCTACGAACCAGGGGACCTGCACGAAGCAGCCGTGCCAGGTGCGGGCCTCGTCCGGCCGCGTCAGCGGCTCCATCACCTCGTCCTCGTATCGCGCCAGCACGATGATCTGCGCCATTCTGCTCATGCCCCCATGCCACACCGTGCCAGGTGCCGAGGGCAATCGGTTGGGGGCCCGAAGCCGGCGGGGCTGCTTCCTTACGCCGTACCGACCCTGAACAGGTCCCTGATGGCACGCGAATGGCATGCGCCCCAACAGGTCTGGACAACAACGAAGCCCCAGGTCTCTGACCTGGGGCTTCGTTCAAGAGCGGATGACGGGAATCGAACCCGCGCTATAAGCTTGGGAAGCTCATGTTCTACCATTAAACTACATCCGCACAACGGCCGTGTGATCCGTGCCGCATCGTTGCACACTGTACCCCATGCGCCACTTGAGACGAAGCTCCCGCCTTTTCGCGCACGGAGTGCCGTCCGGAGGGCGCCCCCTTCATCCCCTAATGTGGCTGCTCGTCCAGCATGTGTGTAGGGGAAGGGACTTGATGGGTTCCATGGAGCGCACCGTCGTCCGTTGTGCCGAAGGGCACGTGTTCAGTACCGCCTCGTTCCCGCTTCAGCAGCTCGGGTCCGCGCGGATCGGGCCGGGGCGGCTCATCCGGTGTCCGCGCTGTGCGCGGCTGCGGCACGCGGTGCCGGTGGAGCTCGGACGGCGCTGACGGGTGCCGGGGCGCGGACGCCTGCCGATTGGGGCAGGTCCGCGCCCTCTGCGTATCGTGGGGGCGTGCTTCTCTCAGACAAGGACATCCGGGCCGAGATCGATGCCGGACGGGTGCGCATCGACCCGTACGACGAATCCATGGTGCAGCCCTCGAGCATCGACGTGAGGCTTGACCGCTTCTTCCGGGTGTTCGAGAACCACCGTCACCCCCACATCGACCCCGCCGTCGAGCAGCTGGACCTGACCCGTGAGGTCGAGCCCGAGGGTGACGAGGCGTTCATCCTCCACCCCGGCGAGTTCGTGCTCGCGTCGACCTACGAGGTCATCACCCTCCCGGACGACATCGCGTCGCGGCTGGAAGGGAAGAGTTCTCTGGGGCGGCTCGGGCTGGTCACGCATTCGACGGCCGGCTTCATCGACCCCGGGTTCTCCGGGCACGTGACCCTGGAGCTGTCGAACCTCGCCACCCTGCCGATCAAGCTCTGGCCGGGCATGAAGATCGGGCAGCTCTGCATGTTCCGGCTGAGCTCGCCCGCCGAGTTCCCGTACGGGAGCGAGCGGTACGGCTCCCGTTACCAGGGCCAGCGGGGGCCGACGGCCTCCCGTTCGTTCATGAACTTCCATCGGACCCAGGTGTGAGGCGGTCGCAGGCATGAGTGAAGTACGCGAGAACCTGACGTACGAGGGTTTCGGACGCGCCGTCCGTGAGCTGGCGCAGGCCGTCGCCGACGACGGCTACGAGCCCGACGTCGTGCTGTCCATCGCCCGCGGCGGCGTCTTCGTCGCCGGCGGCCTGGCCTACGCCCTGGACTGCAAGAACATCCACCTCGTGAACGTCGAGTTCTACACGGGGGTGGGGACGACGCTGGAGATGCCGGTCATGCTGGCGCCCGTCCCGAACGCGATCGACTTCAGCGACAAGAAGGTGCTGATCGCCGACGACGTCGCGGACACCGGCAAGACCCTCAAGCTCGTCCACGACTTCTGCGTCGACCACGTCGCCGAGGTCCGTTCGGCCGTCATCTACGAGAAGTCGCACTCCCTCGTGAAGTGCGAGTACGTGTGGAAGAAGACCGACGAGTGGATCAACTTCCCCTGGTCGGTCGAGCCGCCGGTCGTGAAGCGCGAGGGCCAGGTCCTCGACGCCTGAGCCGATCACGAAGAAGGCCCCCACCGCTTGCGGTGGGGGCCTTCTTCCGTACGTGTGCCTCTTACAGCGTGCCCAGCTTGATCAGGCTCAGCAGGGCCACCAGCTGGATCGCCGACGCGCCCAGGGCCTTCGGCCAGGGCAGGTCGTGCGAGCGGCTCACCATCACGGTGAAGAGCGCTCCCGCCGCCAGCCAGGTCAGCCAGCCGATCACCTGCACGAGGCCGTTCTCGCCGCCCAGGAAGAGCGCGAAGACCAGCCGGGGCGCGTCCGTGATCGACATGATCAGCATCGAGAGGCCCACGGTCGGCTGCCAGGCCCCGTCGCCGCCCAGCTGGCGCGCCAGGGTGTGGGTGACCGCGCCCAGGATGAGTCCGCCGACGACGAAGCCGAGGCCGGTCATCAGGACGTACGGGACCGCCGTCGACAGGGTCGCGTTGATCGCCTCTTCGCGCGCCGTGTCGAAGCCGAAGATCGCGAGCAGTCCGTAGAGGAAGGCCACGATCAGCGCCGGGCCCCAGACGGCGTGGTCCCGCATCCGCAGGAAGGTGTCCGAGGGGCGGAGCACGATGCCGCTCAGGAGCGCCTGCCAGCGGAGCCGGGGGCCCGTCGGTGCGGGGGGCGCCTGGTACTCCCCGGGCTGGGCGTACGGGTCGTCGACGCTGAACATCTGGGTGTGGCCCGGGTTGTTCGCCGTCGCCGCGTGCGGGTGCTGCGGCCGGCCGTACGGCTCGCCGAAGTACTCCGGCTCCTCACCGTAAGGCCGCTGCTGTCCGCCCGGCTGCTGCCCGTACGGCGCCGGGCCGCCCTGACCCGGGCCCTGCTGGGGCCACTGCTGCTGCGGGTACGGCGGCGGGGCCGCGTTGTACCCGTACGGCGCCTGCTGCGGTTGTTGTTGCGGGGGGCGGTTGTCCCTGCCGCGTCCGTTCCTGAATCCAGCCACGTCGTCGAACGTACCCGCTTCCGCCGTGCGAGCGCTCCTCGGGCCGCTCCTTGCCACTGAGCTGTGACATCCCCTAGGGGGCCGCCGGACGTGCGGAAGGGGCGCCCCCCCCCCGCCCGGGGGGGGGCGGCGACCCCGCGAGTAGGGCGGGGCAGTCGGCCAACCCCCGGGTCCGGGCCCAGGGGGGGAACCCCACGGGCGCCCCCCC
>NZ_JBHXRW010000025.1:14637-124446 GCF_042716635.1 Streptomyces sp. NPDC058664
ACCTTCCCGGCTCCCGCGGTGCGTCCGCCCCGGGGCCCGCTCTTTGCCACTGCGCTGTCCCCCCCCCTGGGCGCCCCCGGTCCGGGGGGCCGGCCCCCCCGGGCGCTGGGGGGGGCGCCCCTTCTCCGACGGATCAGGGACGGATCAGGCTCAGACGGCCGGTTCCGGCTCCTCGGAGGACTCCGACTCGGGCTCCGGCTCGGCCGGGGTCTTCACCGATTCGAGGAGCAGCTGGGCCACGTCCACGACCTGGACGGACTCCTTGGCCTTGCCGTCGTTCTTCTTGCCGTTCACGGAGTCCGTGAGCATGACGAGGCAGAACGGGCAGGCGGTGGAGACGATGTCCGGGTTGAGGGACAGGGCCTCGTCGACGCGCTCGTTGTTGATGCGCTTGCCGATCCGCTCCTCCATCCACATCCGGGCACCACCGGCGCCGCAGCAGAAGCCGCGCTCCTTGTGGCGGTGCATCTCCTGCTGGCGCAGGCCGGGGACGGCGGACATGATCTCGCGCGGCGGCGTGTAGACCTTGTTGTGCCGGCCCAGGTAGCAGGGGTCGTGGTAGGTGATGAGGCCGTCGACCGGGGTCACCGGGACCAGCTTGCCCTCGTCGATGAGGTGCTGGAGCAGCTGGGTGTGGTGGATGACCTCGTACTCGCCGCCGAGCTGCGGGTACTCGTTGGCGATGGTGTTGAAGCAGTGCGGGCAGGTGGAGACGATCCGCTTCGCCGACTTCGGCTTCTTCGTCTCCGGGTCCTCGTCGTCCTCGCCGAAGGCCATGTTCAGCATGGCGACGTTCTCGGCGGCGAGCTGCTGGAACAGCGGCTCGTTGCCCAGGCGGCGCGGGGAGTCACCGGTGCACTTCTCGTCGCCGCCCATGATCGCGAACTTGACGCCCGCCATGTGCAGGAGTTCCGCGAAGGCCTTGGTGGTCTTCTTGGCCCGGTCCTCCAGGGCGCCGGCGCAGCCGACCCAGTACAGGTAGTCGAACTCGGAGAGGTCTTCGGCGTCCTTGCCGATGATCGGGACCTCGAAGTCGACCTCCTTGGTCCACTCGACGCGCTGCTTCTTCGCCAGGCCCCAGGGGTTGCCCTTCTTCTCCAGGTTCTTGAGCATCGTGCCCGCCTCGGACGGGAACGCGGACTCGATCATCACCTGGTAGCGGCGCATGTCGACGATGTGGTCGATGTGCTCGATGTCGACCGGGCACTGCTCGACGCAGGCGCCGCAGGTGGTGCAGGACCACAGGACGTCCGGGTCGATGACGCCGTTCTCCTCGGCGGTGCCGATCAGGGGACGCTCGGCCTCGGCGATCGCGGAGGCGGGGACGTCCTTGAGCTGCTCCTCGGTGGCCTTCTCGTTGCCCTCCATGTCCTTGCCGCCGCCCGCGAGCAGGTACGGCGCCTTGGCGTGCGCGTGGTCGCGCAGCGACATGATCAGGAGCTTGGGGGAGAGGGGCTTGCCGGTGTTCCAGGCGGGGCACTGCGACTGGCAGCGGCCGCACTCGGTGCAGGTGGAGAAGTCGAGGATGCCCTTCCAGGAGAACTGCTCGACCTGGGAGACGCCGAAGACGGCGTCCTCGGCCGGGTCCTCCCAGTCGATCTCCTTGCCGCCGGTGCTCATCGGCTGGAGCGCGCCGAGGGCGGTGGAGCCGTCGGCGTTGCGCTTGAACCAGATGTTCGGGAAGCCGAGGAAGCGGTGCCAGGCGACACCCATGTTGGTGTTGAGCGAGACCGTGATCATCCAGGTGAAGGACGTGACGATCTTGAGCGCCGCGAAGAAGTAGGTGAGGTACTGGATCGTGCTCAGGCTCAGGCCGTCGAGCAGCGCGATCAGCGGGTACGAGGCGAAGAAGCCGGGTTCCCAGCTCGTCACGTGGTGCTGGACGCCTTCGAGGGCGCGCAGCGTCATGATGCAGAGGCCGACGATCAGGATGACCGCTTCGACGAAGTAGGCCTGGCCCGTCTTGGAGCCGGCGAAGCGGGACTTGCGGCCCGCCCTGGTCGGCTTGCTGAGCTGCCGGATCACGATGAGGGTGACGATGCCGAGGACGGTCATCAGGCCGAGGAACTCGGTGAAGATCTCGTACGGCAGCCAGTCGCCGATGATCGGGATCAGCCAGTCGGCCTGGAAGAGCTGGCCGAAGGCGTTGACGATCGTCAGGAGCAGCGAGAAGAAGCCCACCGCGACGAACCAGTGCGCGAAGCCGACGATGCCCCAGCGGTTCATCCGTGTATGGCCGAGGAACTCCTTGACCAGGGTGATGGTGCGCTGCTTGGGGTCACCGGTGCGGGTGCCGGCGGGTACCGGCTGACCGAGCCGCACGAAGCGGTAGATCTGCACGGTGGCGCGGCCGAACAGCGCGACGGCCACCACCGTGATGACGATCGACACGATGATCGCGGCGAGTTGCATGAAGGGCTCCTCGGGCGGGCCTACTAAGCGGTAACTTATTGAGTTCCTGCTGAGATTACCCGGTCGCGGCGCCGCGCTGTAGCGGCTCTCGCGGTGATATGTGTCGCTCAGGCAAACCTTGCCGAGCGACGTCTGCGTACAGCTGGAAGGGTACGCGCCAGGATCCTCAGATCCATGCCCAGCCAGTGGTGGTCCACATAGTGGAGGTCGAGCAGCTCGCGCTCCTCCCACGGCAGGTCGGAGCGTCCGCTGATCTGCCAGGGGCCGGTGAGTCCCGGCCGTACGGAGAGCCGGCGGCGCCCCTCGCCCGCGCACTCGCGGTGCGACGGGGCCAGTGGGCACGGTCCGACCAGTGACATCCGGCCGCCGACGACGTGCAGCAGCAGGGGCAGCGCGGCCAGCGGGCTCCTGGTGCGGAAGGTCAGCATCGTGAAGGGCCGCCCGTCGAGGCCGGCCACCGTGCGGCGGCGCAGGACGCCACGCCCGGGGGGCGCCGAGCCGAGGGCGACGGAGAGGGCGACGGCGGCGAGCAGCGGGGAGAGCGCCACCAGGAGGGCGAGGCCGCCCAGGACGTCGAACGTGCGCTTGGCCGTCATTCCCCACACCCTTCCGAGCGTCGAGCGAGAGTCGCGCGGCCCGCGGTGAGGGCCGCACGCATGAGAATCATGGGATATTCGTGGGATATGCCTGCTTTGCCCGCCGTGGGGCATCCGGACTCTCTCACGCCGCACCCCGCCCGGTTCGGGACCGACGCGCGCGTGCGCCCGTCATGAGCGGGCTGCCGGATGAAGAGTTGAGTCGATGGCGCTCAGGTCTGTTGACTCGTCGAGGGGTGTCGTGCATCCTTGAGTCAGTTCCACTCAAGTACGTCAGCTGGAGGAATCGAAATGGCACGTGCGGTCGGCATCGACCTGGGCACGACTAACTCCGTCGTCAGCGTTCTGGAAGGCGGCGAGCCCACCGTCATCACCAACGCCGAGGGCGCCAGGACCACGCCGTCCGTCGTCGCTTTCGCGAAGAACGGCGAGGTGCTCGTCGGCGAGGTGGCCAAGCGTCAGGCCGTCACCAACGTCGACAGGACCATCCGGTCGGTCAAGCGCCACATGGGCACCGACTGGAAGATCGAGATCGACGGCAAGAACTTCAACCCGCAGCAGATGAGCGCCTTCATCCTGCAGAAGCTGAAGCGCGACGCCGAGGCGTACCTGGGTGAGAAGGTCGTCGACGCGGTCATCACCGTCCCGGCGTACTTCAACGACTCCGAGCGTCAGGCCACCAAGGAGGCCGGTGAGATCGCGGGCCTCAACGTCCTGCGCATCGTCAACGAGCCGACCGCCGCCGCCCTGGCGTACGGCCTCGACAAGGACGACCAGACGATCCTCGTCTTCGACCTCGGTGGCGGCACCTTCGACGTGTCCCTCCTGGAGATCGGCGACGGCGTCGTCGAGGTGAAGGCCACCAACGGTGACAACCACCTCGGTGGTGACGACTGGGACCAGCGCGTCGTCGACTACCTGGTGACGCAGTTCCAGAACGGTCACGGCGTCGACCTGGCCAAGGACAAGATGGCTCTCCAGCGTCTCCGCGAGGCCGCGGAGAAGGCGAAGATCGAGCTGTCGTCCTCGACCGAGACGTCGATCAACCTGCCCTACATCACGGCTTCCGCCGAGGGCCCGCTGCACCTGGACGAGAAGCTCACGCGCGCCCAGTTCCAGCAGCTGACCTCGGACCTGCTCGACCGCTGCAAGGTGCCGTTCCACAACGTCATCAAGGACGCGGGCATCAACCTCTCCGAGATCGACCACGTCGTCCTCGTCGGTGGTTCGACCCGCATGCCGGCCGTCGCCGAGCTCGTCAAGGAGCTGACCGGCGGTCAGGACGCCAACAAGGGCGTCAACCCGGACGAGGTCGTCGCCATCGGCGCCGCGCTCCAGGCCGGTGTCCTCAAGGGTGAGGTCAAGGACGTCCTGCTCCTCGACGTGACCCCGCTGTCCCTCGGCATCGAGACCAAGGGAGGGATCATGACCAAGCTCATCGAGCGCAACACCACGATCCCGACCAAGCGGTCCGAGATCTTCACGACGGCCGAGGACAACCAGCCGTCCGTGCAGATCCAGGTCTACCAGGGCGAGCGCGAGATCGCGGCGTACAACAAGAAGCTCGGCATGTTCGAGCTGACCGGTCTGCCGCCGGCCCCGCGTGGCGTCCCGCAGATCGAGGTCGCCTTCGACATCGACGCCAACGGCATCATGCACGTGACCGCGAAGGACCTGGGCACGGGCAAGGAGCAGAAGATGACCGTCACCGGCGGCTCCTCGCTGCCGAAGGACGAGGTCGACCGGATGCGCCAGGAGGCCGAGCAGTACGCGGACGAGGACCACCGTCGCCGCGAGGCCGCCGAGTCCCGCAACCAGGGCGAGCAGCTCGTCTACCAGACGGAGAAGTTCCTCAAGGACAACGAGGACAAGGTCCCCGGTGACGTCAAGACCGAGGTCGAGGCGGCGCTCGCCGAGCTGAAGGAGAAGCTCAAGGGCGAGGACACCGCGGAGATCCGCACCGCCACCGAGAAGGTCGCGGCCGTCTCCCAGAAGCTCGGCCAGGCGCTGTACGCCGACGCCCAGGCCGCGCAGGCCGCGGGCGGCGACGCCGGCCAGGCCCAGGCGCAGGACGACGACGTCGTCGACGCCGAGATCATCGACGACGAGCCCAAGAAGGGTGGTCAGGCGTGACCGAGGAGACCCCGGGCTTCGAGGAGGAGCCCGACGTCCCCTCCGGCGCCACCCCTGACGACGCCGCCGAGGCCGCCGAGTCCTCCCAGGAGGACACGACGGCCCCGGCCGGGGACGCAAGCAGCCAGAAGTCGGCCGGTACCGCGGGCCTCACCGCCCAGCTGGACCAGGTCCGTTCGGCGCTCGACGAGCGCACCGCGGACCTCCAGCGGCTCCAGGCCGAGTACCAGAACTACCGCCGCCGCGTGGAGCGGGACCGGGTCACGGTCAAGGAGATCGCCGTCGCGAGCCTCCTGTCCGAGCTCCTCCCCGTGCTCGACGACGTCGGCAGGGCCCGGGACCACGGCGAGCTCGTGGGCGGGTTCAAGTCGGTGGCCGAATCGCTGGAGACGGTCGTCGCCAAGCTGGGACTCCAGCAGTTCGGCAAGGAGGGCGAGCCCTTCGACCCGACGATCCACGAGGCCCTGATGCACTCGTACGCGCCGGACGTCACCGAGACGACCTGCGTGGCGATCCTGCAGCCGGGGTATCGGATCGGCGAGCGGACCATCAGGCCCGCCCGCGTGGCCGTCGCCGAGCCCCAGCCGGGCGCGGCTCCGGCCAAGGAGGACGGCTCGTCGGCCGACGAGGAGAGCGGTGCCCCCGACGAGGGGTGACGCGTCGGCCGCCGGAGCGTGGGTGACCGCCGGAGCGCCGGCGGTCACCGGAGCAGTGACGAACACCGGAGCAGTCCGGAAGGAGGGACGTCGATGAGCACGAAGGACTTCGTCGAGAAGGACTACTACAAGGTTCTCGGCGTCCCCAAGGACGCCACCGAGGCCGAGATCAAGAAGGCGTACCGGAAGCTCGCCCGCGAGAACCACCCGGACGCCAACAAGGGCGACGCCAAGGCCGAGTCGCGGTTCAAGGAGATCTCCGAGGCCAACGACATCCTCGGGGACCCCAAGAAGCGCAAGGAGTACGACGAGGCCCGCGCCCTCTTCGGGAACGGCGCCCTCTTCAACGGGGGCCGGGCCGGCGGTCCGGGCGGCGGCTCGTTCAACTTCGACCTGGGCGACCTCTTCGGCGGCGCCCAGGGCGGCCATGCCGGAGCCGGCGGCTTCGGCGGCGGTGGGATCGGGGACGTCTTCGGCGGCCTGTTCAACCGCGGCGCGGGTGCGGGAGCCCGTACCCAGCCGCGGCGCGGCCAGGACGTCGAGTCCGAGGTGACGCTCAGCTTCACCGAGGCCATCGAGGGCGCGACCGTACCGCTGCGGATGTCGAGCCAGCAGCCCTGCACGGCGTGTTCGGGCACCGGCGACAAGAACGGCACGCCCCGCGTGTGCCCGACCTGCGTCGGCACCGGGCAGGTCTCGCGCGGCAGTGGCGGCGGCTTCTCGCTCACCGACCCGTGCGTGGACTGCAAGGGCCGCGGCCTGATCGCGGAGAACCCCTGCGAGGTCTGCAAGGGCAGCGGCCGGGCCAAGTCCTCCCGGACCATGCAGGTCCGCATTCCGGCGGGCGTGAGCGACAACCAGAAGATCCGGCTCCGCGGCAAGGGAGCGCCGGGCGAGCGCGGCGGGCAGAACGGCGACCTGTACGTCGTCGTGCACGTCGACGCGCACCCGGTCTTCGGCCGCAAGGACGACAACCTCACCGTCACGGTGCCGGTCTCCTTCACGGAGGCGGCGCTCGGCGGCGAGATCAAGGTGCCGACCCTCGGCGGCCCCCCGGTCACCCTCAAGCTGCCCGCGGGCACCCCGAACGGCCGGACCATGCGCGCTCGGGGCAAGGGCGCGGTCCGCAAGGACGGCACCCGCGGCGACCTCCTCGTGACGGTCGAGGTCGCGGTGCCGAAGGAGCTGGACGACAAGGCACGTGAGGCCCTGGAGACCTACCGCGAGGCGACCGCCTCCGAGGACCCCCGGGCGGAGCTGTTCCAGGCCGCGAAGGGAGCGTGACCCGTGGACGGGCGCCGACGACAGCCAGGATTTAGCAGCAGGGCGTACGAGCTGACCGACGAGTCGCCGGTGTACGTCATCTCGGTGGCGGCCCAGCTCTCGGGCCTGCACCCGCAGACCCTGCGGCAGTACGACCGTCTCGGTCTGGTCTCCCCCGACCGCACGGCCGGCCGGGGCCGCCGCTACTCGGCCCGTGACATCGAGCTGCTCCGCCAGGTGCAGCAGCTGTCGCAGGACGAGGGCATCAACCTGGCCGGGATCAAGCGCATCATCGAGCTGGAGAACCAGGTCGCGGCGCTGCAGAACCGGATCGCGGAGCTGTCGGCCGCGGTCGACGGCGCGGCGGCGGCGATGCGGCAGCGCGAGGCCCAGGTGCACGCCTCGTACCGGCGCGACCTGGTGCCGTACCAGGACGTGCAGCAGGCGAGCGCCCTGGTGGTGTGGCGTCCCCCCAAGCGGGGCGAGTAGTCCGTGTGACGTGCGTGAGGCCCCCTCCACCACCGTGGAGGGGGCCTCACGCGTACGGGCTCAGGGGACCAGTTCGGAGACGATGTCGCCGACCGTCTCCCACCAGGGCGCGGCGCCCGTACCGAAGGCCGCGGCCAGGGCGGTGCCGAGGGCGATGTCCAGGGGGGTCGCGCCGGGCTCCCAGGTGTCGACGACCCGGCCGTCGCCGGAGGAGAGCAGGGTGCCGATCCGTCGCCCGTTCCGGGTGAACCGGCTCTCGGCGTACCCGCAGGGGATCAGCCGGTAGCGGGCCCCGCCGGTCCGTACGCCGACCCGGTAGGAGCGCCGCAGGAGGCGCCCGCGGGCGGGCCTGACACGGGCGGGCTCCCCGTCCACGGTGAGCGCGAGCAGCGCGGCCCTGCGGGTCCCGATGGGGGTGTGGGCGTCGGGGCGGGTCCCGGGGGCCCGTACGAGCTCCACGGCGGGCAGCCCGTGCCCGGAGACCCGGAGGGTCCCGGCAGGGCCGTCGAGGTCGATCTGTACGTACACGGCGGTCAGTCGTCCCGTTCGGTTCCGGCCGGGTGCGTCGCCGGCAGGGTGTCCCCGTCGAGGATGCCGGACCGGGCGATGAGGTAGCCGAGCTGGGCCCGGCTGCCGCTGCCGAGGGTGGCGGCGAGCTTGGCGATGTGGGCGCGGCAGGTGCGCACGTTCATGCCGAGGCGGCGGGCGATGGCCTCGTCGACGTGGCCCTCGACGAGGAGTTTGGCGATGGAGTGCTGGACGCCGCCTATGCCGTCCACGGAGGGTCTGTACGGGATCTCCTCCTCCCAGGGCACGCCGTGCAGCCAGAACTGGTCGAAGACGCCGACGAGGTACTGGACGAGGCCCTCGTGGCGCAGTTCGAGGGCGACCTGGCGGTCGCTGCGCGCGGGCACGAAGGCGACCTTGCGGTCGACGATGATCAGCCGGTCGACGATCTCCTCGAGGGTGCGCAGGTCGAGTCCGTAGGGGGCGACCCGTTCGACGTAGGCGAGGGTGGCGGGGTGGTGCCGGGCGGTGTGCTGGTAGAGCGTGCGCATCCGGACCCCGCGGTCGAGCAGCGGTTCCATGCGGCGCAGGGCGGCTTCGAGGGTCTCGGGGCGGCGGCCGCTGCCGGGCTGGATGGTGAGGAGCTCCTCGGTGCACTCGTTGATGGCGCGGTCGAGCGCGGCGTTGATGACGCTGAGGCCTTCGAGGACGGTGATGGCCTGGGAGCCGGAGGGGTCCTGTGTGTGAAGGGCCATGAACGGCTCGAACGTGTCCGCGAGCGCGATGGCGTGCTGCCTGCGGGCCTGTATCTCCTGCTCGATGGGGTGCACGAGCTGGCTGAGGGCGATCGAAGGCGGCACGGGGCGCAGCCACTGGCTGTCGTCCGGGTCCGGGTGCAGGAGGGAGAGTTCCCTCAGGCAGGGGGCGGCTTCGGTGTCGGAGCGGGCTACGCGTCCGTTGCGGAGGGCGTTCGCATAGAGCTCCTTGCCCACGTCGCATAGTTCACCGTGACTGTGCTTATGACCGGTCTCGTCGCCTTCTCGCCTCATTTGCACCCCCCTCAGGGTCATGAATTACAGGAACATGATGCCCGGCGTGGCTGGTGAAAGGGGGCGTGCGTGAGCCATCGTCTTATTCGCGGGGGGGAGGTAGTGATCAAAAGAGGTGGAGATCGGTCATGACCAGGATGGTTCGTGCACTTAGCGCCATAGCCGTTGCGGCGGCTGCTCTCGGCGCACTCGCCGTAGGCGAGCCCTCGTGGGAGAGCACCCCGGCGCACTCCGTGGCGGGTCCGGGCGAGCCCTCGTGGGAGAGCGCTCCGGCGCACTCCGTGGTGGCGGGTCCGAGCGAGCCCTCGTGGGAGAGCTCCCCCGCGGACAGCGTGCTCGCGGCTCCCTACGAGCCGTCCTGGGAGATCCCTCCCAGGGGCGCGGGCGTGTGACCGTGCCGCCGGACGACCCCAGGTTCCGCCGGGAGATGGCTTCGGCCTACCGCTCCGGATGGCACTTCGTCGATCTCGCCACGGCCATCCCCCACCGTGGCGACTCGCTGAAGGTCACCCTCTTCGGAGAGCCGGTCGTCGTGGCACGGGAGCAGGACGAGGACGTCCGCGCCTACCGCTGCCTCCGTCGCCCGCGCGGCGCTCCACAGCCCATCCGCTGTGCCATCCGGTACGGCATGATCTTCGTCAACCTCGACCAGCGGGACCACCAGCTGATCGAACCCGAGACCATCACCGCCACCCCCCGCAGTGCCTGAGCGGTTCCCCCGTCGTTGTAGATCGCTCAGGTACTTCCCCCACACAGCGGCGCCATCGCGGACCTGAAACGCGATGGCGCCGCTGTGCTGCGCCCGGACGTTCCTGCCCGGACGTCCCCGCCCGGACGTTCCCGTACGCGGGGTGTCCGGGCGCCCGCGCGTGCGGGTCAGGCGCGGCCCATCGCCCGGGTGAGGGCGATCTCGATGACGACCCGGTCCGGGTTCGGCGACGGCGTACGCCCGTAGCGCTCCGCGTAGCGGGCCACGGCGTCCGCGACGACCTCCTCCTCCGTACGGATGCGGGCGACGCCCTCCAGGGTCGCCCAGCGCCCCTTGTCGACCTGGCAGACCGCGACCCGTGCGCCGTCCGCGCCCGCCGCCAGGACGTTGGCGACCTTCCGGCTGTGCTTGTTGGTGATGACCCGCGCGTACCCGCCGGCGGGGTCGTACGTGACGCCGACCGCCACGACGTGCGGGGTGCCGTCCGGGCGGGGGGTGGTCAGGGTGCACATGTGGTACTCGCGCCAGAAGCTGAGGTACGAGTCGGTGGGGTTCCTCGGATCAGTCGCCATGCCCGGAAACTACCCGGCGCACGACTCCCTCCCCCACATTGAGCGGAATAGGCTCAACTTTGTGTACCTTGGAAGAGTCATAGAAACCGAGGATCCCACGACGCCCGAGGAGGAGCACCGACCGTGGACGCCGAACTGACCAACCGGAGCCGGGACGCGATCAACGCGGCGAGCAGCCGCGCCGTGTCCGAGGGGCACGCCGACCTGACCCCCGCGCACCTGCTCCTGGCGCTGCTCGAAGGTCAGGACAACGAGAACATCACCGATCTGCTCGCCGCCGTCGACGCCGACCAGGCGGCCGTGCGCGCCGGCGCGGAGCGGCTGCTCGCCGCCCTGCCGAGCGTCACGGGATCCACGGTCGCGCCGCCGCAGCCCAACCGCGACTTCCTCGCGGTCATCGCCGACGCCGACCGGCAGGCCAAGGAGCTCGGCGACGACTACCTGTCCACCGAGCACCTCCTCATCGCGATCGCGGCCAAGGGCGGCCGGGCCGGTGAGATCCTCGACGGGCAGGGCGCGAGCGCATCGAAGCTGCTCGACGCGTTCGAGAAGAGCAGGGGAGGACGCCGGGTGACCACACCCGACCCGGAGGGTCAGTACAAGGCGCTGGAGAAGTTCGGCACGGACTTCACCGCCGCCGCGCGCGAGGGCAAGCTGGACCCGGTCATCGGCCGCGACCACGAGATCCGGCGCGTGGTCCAGGTGCTGTCCCGCCGCACCAAGAACAACCCGGTCCTCATCGGTGAGCCCGGCGTCGGCAAGACCGCCGTCGTCGAGGGCCTCGCCCAGCGGATCGTGAAGGGCGACGTCCCCGAGTCCCTGAAGAACAAGCGGCTGGTGGCGCTCGACCTCGGCGCGATGGTCGCCGGAGCGAAGTACCGCGGCGAGTTCGAGGAGCGCCTGAAGACCGTCCTCTCCGAGATCAAGGCGAGCGACGGCCAGATCATCACCTTCATCGACGAGCTGCACACGGTCGTCGGCGCGGGCGCCGGCGGCGACTCCGCCATGGACGCGGGCAACATGCTGAAGCCCATGCTGGCCCGCGGCGAGCTCCGCATGGTCGGCGCGACCACTCTCGACGAGTACCGCGAGCGGATCGAGAAGGACCCCGCCCTGGAGCGCCGCTTCCAGCAGGTCCTGGTCGCCGAGCCGACGGTCGAGGACACCGTCGCGATCCTCCGCGGCCTCAAGGGCCGGTACGAGGCCCACCACAAGGTGCAGATCAACGACTCCGCCCTGGTGGCCGCCGCGACCCTCTCCGACCGGTACATCACCTCCCGCTTCCTGCCCGACAAGGCCATCGACCTCGTCGACGAGGCCGCCTCCCGGCTCCGCATGGAGATCGACTCCTCGCCCGTCGAGATCGACGAGCTCCAGCGCGCCGTCGACCGGCTCCGCATGGAGGAGCTGGCCCTGAAGAACGAGACGGACGCGGCGAGCAAGCAGCGCCTGGAGAAGCTGCGGCGCGACCTCGCCGACCGCGAGGAGGAACTGCGCGGCCTCACCGCCCGCTGGGAGAAGGAGAAGCAGTCCCTCAACCGGGTCGGTGAGCTGAAGGAACGTCTCGACGAGACCCGCGGCCGCGCCGAGCGCGCCCAGCGCGACGGCGACTTCGACACCGCCTCCAAGCTGCTGTACGGGGAGATCCCGGCCCTGGAGCGGGAGCTGGAGGAGGCGAGCGAGGCCGAGGCCCAGCAGGAGTCCTCCAAGGACACGATGGTCAAGGAGGAGGTCGGCCCCGACGACATCGCGGACGTGGTCGGCGCCTGGACCGGCATCCCCGCCGGCCGCCTCCTGGAGGGCGAGACGCAGAAGCTGCTCCGCATGGAGGACGAGCTCGGCAAGCGGCTGATCGGCCAGTCCGAGGCCGTGCGGGCCGTCTCCGACGCCGTGCGCAGGACCCGCGCCGGCATCGCCGACCCCGACCGGCCCACCGGCTCCTTCCTCTTCCTCGGCCCGACCGGCGTCGGCAAGACCGAGCTGGCGAAGGCGCTCGCCGACTTCCTCTTCGACGACGAGCGGGCCATGATCCGCATCGACATGTCGGAGTACGGCGAGAAGCACAGCGTCGCCCGCCTGGTCGGCGCCCCTCCCGGCTACGTCGGCTACGAGGAGGGCGGCCAGCTCACGGAGGCGGTCCGCCGCCGCCCGTACAGCGTGGTCCTGCTCGACGAGGTGGAGAAGGCGCACCCGGAGGTCTTCGACATCCTGCTCCAGGTGCTCGACGACGGCCGGCTCACCGACGGACAGGGCCGGACGGTGGACTTCCGCAACACCATCCTGGTCCTGACGTCGAACCTCGGCAGCCAGTACCTGATGGACCCCCTGACCTCGGAGGAGGTCAAGAAGCAGCAGGTCATGGACGTGGTCCGGGCGAGCTTCAAGCCCGAGTTCCTCAACCGGCTCGACGACCTGGTGGTCTTCTCCGCCCTCGACCGGGCCGAGCTGGGCCGGATCGCGCGGCTCCAGATCGACCGCCTCGCGAAGCGGCTCGCCGAGCGGCGGCTCACCCTGGACGTCACCCCGGACGCCCTGGAATGGCTGGCCGAGGAGGGCAACGACCCCGCGTACGGCGCCCGGCCGCTGCGCCGCCTGATCCAGACGGCGATCGGCGACCGGCTTGCCAAGGAGATCCTCGCGGGCGAGATCAGGGACGGCGACACGGTCCGCGTGGACCGCTTCGAGAACGGCCTGATCGTGGGCCCGGCCGGCCGCTGACGTCCACGCCCGGCCGCTTCCTACCGGCCTGGGGTTGCCACAACCCGCCCGGCATGGGGGAGGATGGCGAGCATCCGTACGAAGGGAAATACACGGTGAGCATCGACCCGTCCTCGATTCCGAATTTCGGGGGCCAGCCCCAGCCTCAGGCCGCAGGACCGGCGGGCCCCGTCGTCCCCGACCAGGACCTCGTCAAGCAGCTCCTCGAGCAGATGGAGCTGAAGTACGTCGTCGACGACGAGGGTGACCTCGCGGCGCCGTGGGAGGAATTCCGCACGTACTTCATGTTCCGCGGCGAGGCCGAGCAGCAGGTCTTCTCGGTGCGGACGTTCTACGACCGCCCGCACTCGGCCGACGATCGCGCGCGGATCCTCGACGCGATCGACGACTGGAACCGCCGCACCCTGTGGCCCAAGGTCTACACGCACCTGCACGAGGAGGAGGACGGCTCCGCCACCCTCCGCCTCATCGGCGAGGCCCAGATGCTGATCGGCACCGGCGTCGCCCTGGAGCACTTCGTGTCCTCCACGGTCAGCTGGGTCCGCGCCTCCATCGAGTTCGACAAGTGGATCGTCGAGCAGTTCGGTCTGGCGACCCCCGAGGAGAAGGCGGGCGAGGAGGAGGCCTGAGCCTCCCCCGCACCCGCACGAGAGCCCGGCCTCCCCTTCCGAGGGGAGGCCGGGCTCTCGCGTGTCCGGGTTCACGCGTGCCCCGGGTTCACGCGTGCTGGCGCGCGCCTCAGGCGAGCCGCTTGAGGCGGGAGACCGCCTCCTCCAGGACCTCGGTCTTCTTGCAGAAGGCGAAACGGACGAAGGGGGCGCCGGCCTCGCGGTGGTCGTAGAAGACGGCGTTGGGGATGGCGACGACCCCGGCGCGCTCCGGCAGCGAGCGGCAGAAGGTGAAGCCGTCGACGGCGCCGAGCGGGCGGATGTCGGTGGTGACGAAATAGGTGCCGGCCGGGCGGTAGACCTCGAAGCCGGCCTGCGCGAGGCCCTCGCTCAGCAGGTCCCGCTTGGCCAGGAGGTCGTCGCGGAAGGCGTCGAAGTACGCGGCCGGGAGGCGGAGCGCCTCGGCGACCGCGTACTGGAACGGCCCGGAGGAGATGTACGTCAGGAACTGCTTGGCCGAGCGGACGGCGGAGGTCAGCTCGGGGCTCGCGGTGGTCCAGCCGACCTTCCAGCCGGTGAACGAGAAGGTCTTGCCGGCGGAGCCGATGGTGACGGTGCGCTCGCGCATGCCGGGGAGGGTCGCGATCGGGACGTGTTCCGCCCCGTCGAAGACCAGGTGCTCGTAGACCTCGTCGGTGACGACGAGCAGGTCCCGCTCGATCGCCAGCTCGGCTACGGCGGTCAGTTCGGCCCGGGTGAGGACGGTGCCGGTGGGGTTGTGCGGGGTGTTGAGGAGGATGAGGCGGGTCCGGTCGGTGACGGCGGCCCGCAGCTCGTCCAGGTCGAGGACGAAGCGCCGGTCAGCGGCTCCGCCGGGGCCGCCCCCGTGGGGGCGGAGGGTGACGGGGACCCTGGTCCCGCCGGCCATCGCCACGCAGGCGGCGTACGAGTCGTAGTACGGCTCCAGGGCGATCACCTCGTCACCGGGCTCGACCAGGGCGAGCAGGGCCGCGGCGATCGCCTCGGTGGCGCCCGCGGTGACGAGGACCTCGGTGTCCGGGTCGTACACGAGGCCGTACCGCTCCCGCTGGTGGTCGGAGATCGCCGAGCGCAGCTCGGGCACGCCGGGGCCCGGCGGGTACTGGTTGCCGCGGCCGTCCCGCAGGGCGCGGACCGCGGCCTCCCGGATCTCCTCGGGGCCGTCGGTGTCGGGGAAGCCCTGGCCGAGGTTGATCGCCCCGGTCCTGGCGGCGAGCGCGGACATCTCGGCGAAGACGGTCGTCCCGAACTCGGCGAGGCGGCGGTTGAGCGGCGGTCGTGTCATGACGGCCATCCTGGATCCAAGCTCTGGACTTGCTCAAGTGCGCTTTGACGCGCGGTCCCGGCGGGGATCGCCCTGGCATGAACATCGCACTCTTCGTCCTCGGGATCGCGCTCGTGATCGCGATCGTGGCGTGGGTCGTCGCGCTGTCGCTGCGCGGCACCGCGCGCGTCAGCCGTGGCGGCGGCAGCTGGTGGGCCGACGCGTCGTCCTCGTCGTCCTCGTCGTCCTCCTCGTGCTCGTCCTCGTCCTCGTCCTCGTCCTGCTCGGGTTCGAGCTCGTCGTGTTCGAGCTCGTCGTGTTCCTCGTCCTCCTGCTCCAGCTCCTCGTCCTCGTGCAGCTGAAGCTCTGGAATCGCTCAAGTCGCCTTTGAGGGAGGCCCGTAGAGGGCATCTCCCTCGCACAGAAGAACGGGGGTAGTACAGATGCAACTCTTCATCGTCCTCATCGGGGTGGTCATCCTCATCGGCCTGGTCTCCACCGTTTACCGCCTCGCCGGTGGCGGCGGGCGGCGCGGCGGTCGGAGGAACGGCCGCAGCTGGGCCGACGGCAGCGGCAGCAGCAGCGGCAGCGGGGGCTGCGGCGGGAGCTCCTGCGGATCCAGCTGCGGAGGTGGCGGCTGCGGCGGCGGCAGCTGAAGCGGTGGCAGCTGAGGCGTGAAGGGCGCGGTGGCACGTGTCGTTGGCAAAACGGCGGACCTTGTCGATCGATTCTGATTGAACAGTTGAACTGTGGGGTCCCCGAAGGGGTTGGAAAACACGGCAAGTTGGGTAAAAACGCTGCGAGTCGCCCGGTGTCCGTGGTTCTCTCGCTCCTGACAGAGACAGCCCTCGGACCGTGTGTGGACCCGAGCCGGCGATTCCCCACTCCCGTTGAACCCTCTCCGGGGCGCCCCCGGCCCACCCGTCAAACCGTGTTTGCGGAGCCGACCCATGCTCACCACCCTGAAAACCTCCTACACCGACACGCGCGCGGCCGATCTGGCCTGGGCCCTCGGGCGCGAGCCGCTTCCCGCCCTCGCCGTGCTCGACCTCGAACTCGCCAGCGCCAGACTGCAGTTGAGGCTGCTCGGCGCCTCTCATCAGGTGCTCCTGGAAGAGGAGGGTCGCAGTTGTTCGGAGACCGTCGCCTGCATGCCCGGCAGCAGCACCCCGCTCCCGCTCGGCGTCTCCAGGCGCGTCGGCGAATGGGAGTACGAATTCGCCGCGCGCGTCGAGACGCTCTCGCACGGCTCCTTCGCGGGCCGTGCGCAGGAGTTGCTCGCCCTCGTCGCGGACCACCCCAACGGACTCGCGGGGACCTTCCCCGGCTCCCCGCACGCCTTCACGGCGATGCTGGCGCAGCGTCACGAGGGCCAGGTGCGCTGGCGCACCTGGCACGCCTACCCGCAGGAAGGGCAGTTGGTGGTGACCAGGACGCGTATCGGCGCACATATGCCCGCAACGCTCTGATGCGCCCTCCCGGCGCCTCAGGTGCACTCGTGTGGGTGACGAGCAGTGGGTGAATAGTGACGTAGCGTTACGGCCATGATCGAGCCGACCGTGACCATGCCACCCAAGAGGGTGCTGCGGGCGCCCGTGCGGCGGCCCGAGCCGCCGCGCGAGACGGTGCGGTTCCCGGTCCTCGCGGTGGTCTTCGTCTGCGCCGCCTGCGGCCTGGTCTACGAACTCGAACTGGTGGCGCTCGCCTCCTACTTGATCGGCGACTCGGTCACCCAGGCCTCCGTCGTGCTCTCCGTGATGGTCTTCGCCATGGGCGTGGGCTCGCTCCTCGCCAAGCGGCTGCGCTGCCGCGCCGCCGTCGGCTTCGGCCTGGTCGAGGCCGGACTCGCGCTGATCGGCGGCTGCTCGGCGATGGCGCTGTACGCGGCCTTCGCCTGGCTCGGCGAATCGCGGTACGTGGTGGTGGCGTTCTCGCTCGCCATCGGCGTGCTCATCGGCGCGGAGATCCCCCTCCTGATGTCGCTGATACAGCGGGCCGCCGGACCGGCCGGGGCCGCCGCGCCCTCCGCGCGCGCGGGCCGGTCCGGCCGCTCCGGCCGCCAGGCCCCGCCCGGGGAGCAGGACGACGCCGCCGGCACGGTCGCCGACCTCTTCGCCGCCGACTACGTCGGCGCGCTCGTCGGCGGCCTCGCCTTCCCCTTCCTGCTGCTGCCCTGGCTCGGCCAGCTCACCGGCGCCCTCGTCACCGGCGCGGTGAACGCGGTGGCGGGCGGCGGCCTCGTCCTGTGGGTGTTCCGCCGCGACCTCACCGCCCGCTCCCGAGCCCTCCTGATCGCCGTGAACGTGTCGGTCCTCGCCGTCCTCGCCACGGCCACCGTGCTCGTCGGCGACTTCGAACAGGCGGCGCGCCGGGCCGTGTACGGGGAGCGGGTGCGGGTCGCCGTCCACACCGAACTCCAGGAGGTGGTCGTGACGGGAGGCATCGAGGGGCCGCCCGACCTGTTTCTCGACGGGCGTCTCAGGGTCGCCGGACAGGACGAGTACCGCTACCACGAGGCGCTCGTCCACCCCGCGATGAACGGCGCGCACGCGCGCGTGCTGATCGTCGGCGGCGGTGACGGCATGGCCGCCCGCGAGGTGCTGCGCTACCCCGGGGTCCGCGCCGTCACCGTCGTCGAACTCGACCCGGGGGTCGTCCGCCTCGCCCGTACGGACCCGGCGCTCGCCACGCTCAACGCGCAGGCGTTCCGGGACCCGCGCGTCCGGGTGGTCCACGCGGACGCCTTCCACTGGCTCCGGGGCGCCACCGCGCATCTGCAGGAACGGTACGACGTGGTGATCTCCGATCTGCCCGACCCCGGAATCACCCCCAGCACCAAGCTGTACGCGCAGGAGTTCTACGGGCTCGTGGGCCGGGTCCTCACCCGCACCGGACGGTTCGCCGTGCACGCCGGGTCCGTCACCGACCGGCCCCGCACCTACTGGACCGTGGACGCCACCCTCCGCGCGGCCGGCTTCGCGACCCGTCCGTACAGCGCGGGCGGTCGCACCCCCGGCTTCGCCGCGGGCCCCGACCGCGCCGACCGCTCCGGCGGTACGGGACAGGGCCCGGACGACTGGGGCTTCCTCCTCGCCGTCCCCGGCACCCGGCCGCCCGCCCTCGGCCTCGCCGCCGACGCGCCCCGGCTGCGGTCGCTGGACGAGGGCACTCTGGCGGCCGCGGCCCGGCGCGCCGAGCGCACCCGGGGCGCCGACCTGCCGCCCTCGACCCTGGTGCACCCGCGGTACGGCGGCTGAGCGCGCCGGGCGCGGTGCCGAACAGGCGACGCCGCGCCCCGGTCTGAGTAGGCTCGGCTTCCATGGAGCATGAGGTGTTCGTTCCGGTCCCGGCCGAGGTCCTGCGCGCGACGCTCACCGACCCGAGCCGGGTGGTGCGCTGCGTGCCCGGCCTCCAGCGGGACGCCGACGCGTCGGCGGGCCCCCTCACGGGCCGGCTCAAGGTGCGGGTCGGCGGCAACACCATCACCTACCGCGGCGCCCTGAAGGTCGTCGAGCGCGACGGTGCCGTCACCTACGAGGGCCAGGGCGCCGAGGTCCGGGGCAAGGGCACGGCGGAGCTGTCGCTCACCGTCGCCCTCACTCCGGTGGCCGAGGGCACCAGCCTGAGCTTCACCGGCGCCCTGACGGCGACCGGCCGGCTCGCGGAGGCGACGGACGGGGCACGGTCCGCGGCGGGGACGCGACTGCTCGACAAGTTCGCGGAGGCACTGGCGACCCTGGCGGAGGAATTGGAACCGGAACCGGAGCAGGAGCAGGAATCGGAGCAGGAACCGCAGCCGCAGTCGGAACCCGGGCCCACCCCCGGCGACACCGCGGACACGGACGACATCGGTGACACCGACGACGACGGGGTCGACGACGGTGTCGAGGAGCCCCGCCCCGGTTCCGTCTTCGACGCGCCCGTCCCACCGCCCTCCCTCGACCCCCTCCTCGACGAGGACTTCGGCGACACCCCCATCGCGTTCCCCGCCCCGCAGCCCGCCGCAGAGGCCGCCCACGCCCGCCGGACGATGATCGGGCGGAGCGCGGAGGAGGTCGACCACGCCCCGCCGCGCGGCCGGTACGCCCCCGTTCCCGCCGCCGAGGCGTCGAGCGCCGGTGCCACGCTGCGCTGGATCGCACCGGCAGCGGCCCTCGCGCTCGCCTCCGCCGTCGTCGTCGGCAGGGCACTGCGCCGGCGCCGCTGGAACCTGCCGTGAGGAGGCGGCCACGTTCGAGGTTCCGCACGATTAGGGTCGGGGCGTGAGCATGCAGACGCGACTGACGGCGGGCGACGCCGAGTTGACCATCAGCCCCGAGAACGGCTGCCGGATCGATGGCCTGCGGATCGGCGGCACCGAGGTGCTGCGCCAGGGCGAGCGGTACGGGAGCTTCCCGATGGTGCCCTGGTGCGGGCGGACCGAGAACGGTCGCTTCCGCAACGGGGCCACCACCCACCAGCTGCCGGTCAACGCGGCCCCGCACGCCATCCACGGCACCGTCCGGGACATCCCCTGGAAGACCGTCAGGACCTCCGCTACCGAGGCCGTCTTCACCTGCGAGCTCGGGGACCCCTGGCCGTACAAGGGCACGGTGACCCAGGTCTTCGAGCTGGCCGAGGACGCCCTCACCCTCCGCTTCGGGGTCGAGACCTACGACGCCTCCTTCCCGGCACAGGCCGGCTGGCACCCCTGGTTCCTGCGCAACCTCGGCCGGGGCGGCCAGGACGTGCGGCTCGACTTCGCCGCCGCCTGGCAGGAGGAGCGCGGCGACGACCACCTCCCCACCGGGCGCCGGATCGACCCCCTCCCCGGCCCCTGGGACGACTGCTTCGGCATGCCCGACGGCGTCGACGTGACCCTCACCTGGCCGGAGGAGCTGGAACTGAAGGTCACCAGCCGCGCCGAGTGGGTCGTGATCTACGACGAGCCCGCGGACGCCGTCTGCGTCGAGCCGCAGTCCGGCCCGCCGAACGGCCTCAACACCCACCCGCGCCTGGTCACCCCGATCGACCCCCTGGAGATCGAGAGCACCTGGAGCTGGCGACGCCTCTGAGAGGTGCCCTCTAAGCTCAGGGGCATGACTGACGTACGCGCTGAGCTGCTCCAGCAGATCAAGGACAAGGCCGTGGTGCACGGCAAGGTGACCCTCTCCTCGGGTCTGGAAGCCGACTACTACATCGACCTGCGCCGGATCACGCTGGACGGCGAGGCCGCGCCGATGGTGGGTCAGGTCATGCTCGACCTCACGGCAGACCTGGACTTCGACTGCGTCGGCGGCCTGACCCTGGGTGCCGACCCGGTCGCGACCTCGATGCTGCACGCCTCCGCCGCGCGCGGACAGCGCCTCGACGCCTTCGTCGTGCGGAAGGCGCAGAAGGCCCACGGGATGCAGCGCCGGATCGAGGGCACGGACGTCAAGGGCCGTCGCTGCCTCGTCGTCGAGGACACCTCGACCACCGGCGGTTCGCCGCTGACCGCCGTCGAGGCCGTCCGGGAGGCCGGTGGCGAGGTCGTCGCCGTCGCGACGATCGTGGACCGGGGCGCCGCCGACGCCATCGCGGAGGCGGGCCTGACGTACCTCACGGGCTACCGGCTGGCCGATCTCGACCTGGCGTAACCGTCGCGAAGTACCTGGCGTAACCGTCGCGAAGTACCTGGCGTAACCGTCGCGAAGTACCTGGCGTAATTACCGGGAAGTACCTGGCGTAACCGCCGCGAAGTCGTGACTTAGGGTCCGGTCTCCGGCGAGAACGGGCCTGACCTGCATTTTTCTCGAGGGGCGGGGTGTTTCACGTGAAACACCCCGCCCCTTGTCGTGCCGTGCCCGTGGGAGCCAGGACGAGAGTCTGAAAGGATGGGGGCGACGATGACGTCGCCCCCAGGTCAGGGACAGCAACGCACACACCCCGCACATCACAAGGAGCGGACGAATGCCCATCGCAACCCCCGAGGTCTACAACGAGATGCTCGACCGGGCGAAGGCAGGCAAGTTCGCCTACCCGGCCATCAACGTGACCTCGTCCCAGACCCTGCACGCTGCTCTGCGCGGCTTCGCGGAGGCCGAGAGCGACGGCATCATCCAGATCTCGACCGGCGGAGCCGAGTTCCTGGGCGGTCAGTACAACAAGGACATGGTCACGGGCGCCGTTGCCCTGGCCGAGTTCGCGCACATCGTCGCCGCGAAGTACGACATCACGGTCGCCCTGCACACCGACCACTGCCCGAAGGACAAGCTGGACGGCTACGTCCGTCCGCTGCTCGAGGTCTCCGCCGAGCGCGTCAAGGCCGGTCGCGACCCGCTGTTCCAGTCGCACATGTGGGACGGCTCCGCCGAGACCCTGGCCGACAACCTGGCCATCGGCCAGGAGCTGCTCGCCAAGGCCGCCGCCGCCAAGATCATCCTCGAGGTCGAGATCACCCCGACCGGCGGCGAGGAGGACGGCGTCAGCCACGAGATCAACGACGAGCTGTACACCACGGTCGACGACGCCCTGCGTACCGCCGAGGCCCTCGGCCTGGGCGAGAAGGGCCGCTACCTGCTCGCCGCCTCCTTCGGCAACGTGCACGGCGTCTACAAGCCGGGCAACGTCGTGCTCCGCCCCGAGCTGCTCAAGGACCTCCAGGCGGGCGTGGCCGAGAAGTACGGCAAGGCCTCCCCGTTCGACTTCGTCTTCCACGGCGGCTCGGGCTCCACGGCCGAGGAGATCGCCACCGCCCTTGAGAACGGCGTCGTGAAGATGAACCTCGACACCGACACCCAGTACGCCTTCACGCGTCCGGTGGCGAACCACATGTTCAAGAACTACGACGGCGTCCTGAAGGTCGACGGCGAGGTCGGCATCAAGTCGACCTACGACCCGCGCACCTGGGGCAAGCTGGCCGAGGCCGGCATGGCCGTCCGCGTGACCGAGGCGTGCGCGGCGCTGCGCTCGACCGGCACGAAGCTGAAGTAGGCATGGTGAGCGAAGGGCCCGGCACCCCACGGGGCGCCGGGCCCTTCGCGCGTCCACGGAACGGCGTCCACGGGAGGGCCTGATGTACGACTTCGACCGCGCGACGGACCGGCACGGCACCTGGTCGGTGCAGTGGGACGGGATCGCGGACCGCTTCGGCGTGCCCGACCTGCTTCCCTTCACCATCTCCGACATGGACTTCGCCTCCCCGCCGGAGGTGCTCGCCGCCCTGCGCGAGCGGGTCGACCACGGGGTCTTCGGCTACACGGACTGGCGGCTCGGCGAGTTCCGGGAGGCGATACGCCACTGGTACGCGAGCCGGTACGCCACCGGGATCGACACCGAGTCCCTGGTGTACGCGCCCTCGGTGCTCAACCAGCTCTCGCAGCTGCTCCGGATGTGGACGGAGCCCGGCGACGGCGTCGTCGTGCACACCCCGACGTACGACGGCTTCCGCAAGGCCGTCACCGGACTCGGCCGCGAGCTGCGCGGCGTCCCGCTCGGGGACCTCGACGCGCTCGAACGGGAGCTGGCCCGGCCGGACAGCCGGATGCTGCTGCTCTGCTCCCCGCACAACCCGACCGGCCGGGTGTGGACGGAGGAGGAGCTCACCGTCTTCGCCGCGCTGGCCGAGCGGCACGGCGTGGCCGTCGTCAGCGACGAGATCCACGCCGACCTGACCGCGGAGGGCCACCGCCACATCCCGTGGACCCGGATCGCGGAGCCCGGCAGGGGCCGCCGCTGGGCCCTGGTCACCTCGGGCACGAAGGCCTTCAACTTCCCGGCGCTCTCCGGCTCGTACGGGATGATCGGCGACCCCGACGAGCGGGAGGCCTTCGTGCGGCGGATGGAGACCGGTGAGGGCCTGGCCTCGCCCGCCGTGCTCTCCCTGACCGCCCACATCGCCGCGTACCGGCGGGGCGCGGCCTGGCTGGACGAGCTGCGCGCGTACGTGGCGGGCACGATGGACCTGGTCGGGGAGCGCCTCGCGGACGGTCTTCCGGAGGTCGACTGGACGCCCCCGCAGGCCGGCTACCTCGCCTGGATCGACCTGCGGCCGCTCGGCATCGAGGAGGCCCGGCTCCAGGAGGAGCTGGTGACGGTGGAGAAGATCGCGATCATGCCGGGCGGGGTGTACGGCACGCCCGGCTTCGTCCGGCTGAACGTGGGCTGCCCGCGGAGCAAGGCCGAGCGGGGCGTGGACGCGCTGCTCCGGGCGGCGAGCCGGCTGCGGAAGGCCTGACCCGGGCGCGGACGCGCATGTCCTGACGCTCGCGGGTCCTCGCGGGCGACGGACGCGCCTGCCCTGACCCTCGCGGTCCTCGCGGTCAACAGGCGCGCACGTCCTGACGCTCGCGGTCCTCGCCGGTTCCCGTGGTTCCCCGCGGACAACGGGTGCGCACGGCCGCTCCCGCGAGGAGCATGGCAGGCATGAACATCCGGCTGAGTTCCGGGACCGGCCGGTGGATCGTGCTCACGACCGTCCTCGGGTCCGGGATGGCACTGCTCGACTCCACCGTGGTCAACGTCGCCCTGCCGCACATCGGCGAGGACCTCGACGCCGACCTCGGCGCGCTCCAGTGGACGGTCAACGCCTACATGCTGACCCTCGCCGGGCTGATCCTGCTCGGCGGGGCGCTCGGCGACCGGTACGGACGGCGCCGGGTCTTCGTGATCGGGGTGGTGTGGTTCGCGCTCGCCTCGCTGCTCTGCGGACTCGCGCCGAACGCCGGGATCCTGATCGCCGCCCGCGCCCTCCAGGGCGTGGGCGGGGCGCTGCTCACGCCCGGGTCCCTCGCGCTGATCCAGGCGAGTTTCCACCAGGACGACCGGGCCAGGGCGGTCGGGCTCTGGTCGGGTTTCGGCGGGGTGGGGGCGGCGATCGGGCCGTTCGTCGGCGGCTGGCTGGTGGACGGACCCGGCTGGCGGTGGGTGTTCCTGCTGAACGTGCCGCTCGCCGCCTTCTGCGTACCGGTCGCCCTCCGGCACGTGCCGGAGTCGCGGGACGAGACCGCGCACGGCCGCTTCGACGTCCTCGGCGCGGTCCTGGGCGCGGCGGCCCTCGCCTTCGTGACGTACGCGCTGATCGGCGAGGCCTGGTGGGCGGGGGCGGCGGGCGTGGTGATCGGGGCCGGCTTCGTGGGGGTGGAGCGGCGGCGCGGCGGGGCGGCGATGGTGCCGCCGTCGATCTTCTCCTCCCGGATCTTCACGGCGGTCAACCTGGTCACGCTCTGTGTGTACGCGGCCTTCGGCGGCTTCTTCTTCCTGGCCGCCCTCCAGCTCCAGGTGGTGTCCGGCTACTCGGCCCTCGGCGCCGGTACGGCCCTGTTGCCGACGACCGTCCTGATGCTGCTGCTCTCGGCGAAGTCCGGGGAGCTGGGGGAGCGGATCGGGCCCCGGATCCCGCTCACGGTGGGGCCGCTGCTGTGCGCCGCGGGCATGCTCCTGATGCTGCGGGTGGGCGAGGACGCCTCGTACGTACGGGACGTGCTGCCCGCCCTCCTGGTTCTCGGGCTCGGTATGACGGCCCTGGTCGCGCCGCTGACCGCGACCGTGCTCGCCTCGGTGGACGTGGCCAGGGCGGGCCTCGCGAGCGGCATCAACAACGCGGCGGCGCGGGCGGCCGGGCTGCTCGCGGTGGCCGCGCTGCCGATGCTCGCCGGGATGGGGCCGGAGTCGTACCGCTCGGCGGCGGAGTTCGGGGAGACGTTCCGGCGGGCGATGCCGATGTGCGCCGGGCTCCTGGTGGCGGGTGCGGTGATCGCCTGGACGACGATGCGCGTCCCGGAGCGGGCGGTCTGCCACCCGGAGTGCCGGGTGCACTGCGGGGTGACGTCCCCGCCGCTCGACCCCGGGGAGCGGGAACCGCGTGCGGGGCCTTCGGGCCGTCCGGACTGAGGCAGACTGGGGCCCATGGCCATGCATGAGAACCTCCTGGGGGGACCGGCCCCCACCCACCTGCCCGACGATCCGGGTCCGCGCGAGCTGCTCGCGAGCGGTACGGCGCCGGCGGACGTCGCCGCGAAGTACCCGACCTCCTTGCTCGCCTGGGCCCAGCTCGCCGACGACGCGTACGAGCGCGGTTCGGTCGTCGAGTCGTACGCCTACGCCCGTACCGGCTACCACCGGGGCCTCGACGCGCTGCGCCGCAACGGCTGGAAGGGCCACGGCCCGGTGCCGTGGGAGCACGAGCCGAACCGCGGCTTCCTCCGCGCGCTGCACTCGCTGGCCCGCGCGGCCGGTGAGATCGGTGAGAAGGACGAGTACGAGCGCTGCACGACCTTCCTGCGGGACTCCTCGGAGACCGCGGCGGAGACGCTCGGCTGACGTTTCCCCTGCCCGCCGGACACCCTTTCCCCGTTGCGGGGAAAGGGTGTTCGACCGGGTCGGTACGATCCCCTGGGGGACCGCAGTACTCAACGGGGGGAAGTCTGTCGTGGGCAAGCGTGCCGCAACCGCAGGACGGCGACGAACGCCGAGCCGGCGGAGGGGCCGGAGCAGACGCGGTCCCGTGCGCCGGCTGGCGCTTCCGACCCTGGTCCTGATGTCGGTCGCGCTCGGCGCGGGCGTCGCCCTCGCCCACTTCAACGGCCCGGCGACGGACGACTCGGCCGCCCCGGCCCCCGTCACCGCGCCGGACCCGGCGGCCGAGCCCCCGGCCACCACGACCGCCGCGCCCACGCCCCGGCCCACCACGGCGAAGCCGAAGCCCCGGCCGACGCCCTCGGCGAAGCCGAAGCCGAAGCCGAAACCCACCCCGAAGAAGACCACCGTGCCGCAGTCCGGCACCGGGACCTTCACCACCGCGCAGGCCTCGGGCGAGCCGGTCGGCGACAGCGGCGTCCTGCGCCGCTACCGGGTTCAGGTCGAGGACGGCGTCGACCTCTCGGCGCGCGAGACGGCCGCCGAGATCCAGCGGATCCTGGCGCATCCGCGCGGCTGGGCCGCGCACGGCAGGGGCCGGTTCCAGCTCGTCTCCGAGAACGCCGACTTCGTCATCCGGATCGCCACCCCGGACACGGCCGACGCGCTCTGCGCACGGCAGGGCCTCAACACCCGCGGCGAGCTGAACTGCGAGACCACCGACGGGGTCGTGGTGAACCTCAAGCGGTGGATGATCGGCTCGCCCACCTTCGCCGGGCCGGCCGCGGAGTACCGGCATCTGATCATCAACCACGAGGTCGGGCACGAGATCGGCATCCGGCAGCACATGGGCTGCCCGGGTCCGGGCAAGCTCGCCCCCGCGATGATGCAGCAGATCAAGGGTCTGAACGGCTGTCGGTCGAACGCGTATCCGTATGACGAAGACGGGAGCTACATCACCGGCCCGATCGTGTCATGATGCGGTTGGGACGCCGCGCGACGAAGCGCGCCTCCCGAGGGGACCGGGGCTCCCGTGCCACACGGAACGACGTGGACGCGGTGGAGCAGACCGCTACCCGGTAGTTCGTATCGAGGAGACAGAAATGTCACCCACCTTCCCGGGTTCTCCCGATTCCGGAGCCGGTTCGGTCGACCCGAACCTCGACTTCGCGGGTACCACGCCGTACGAGGACTACGTCCAGGCGGACGTCCTCACCCACCTCCAGCACCTCCGCTCGGACGACCCCGGCGAGATGGTCTTCCTGGTCACCACCCAGGTCATGGAGCTGTGGTTCACGGTCATCGTCCACGAGTGGGAGACCGCGAGCCGCGCCCTGCGCGAGGACCGCGTCCCCGTCGCCATGGACGCGCTCAAGCGCTCCGTGCGCGAGCTGGAGGCCCTCAACCACTCCTGGCGGCCGCTCGCCCAGCTCACCCCCGCCCAGTTCAACGCCTACCGGTCCGCGCTCGGCGAGGGCTCCGGCTTCCAGTCCGCGATGTACCGGCGGATGGAGTTCCTGCTCGGCGAGAAGTCCGCGTCCATGCTCGTCCCGCACCGGGGCGCGCCCCGCGTCCACGCCGAGCTGGAGAAGGCCCTCCACGAGCCGAGCCTGTACGACGAGGTCCTCGGACTGCTCGCCCGGCGCGGCCTGCCCGTACCGCGGGCCGTCCTCGGCCGCGACCTGTCGCAGCGGTACGAGCCGTCCCCCGAGGTCGAGGCCGTCTGGGCCGGGATCTACGCGGACGCCGACCAGAACGGCGAACTCGTCCGGCTCGGCGAGGCCCTCAGCGACGTCGCTGAACTGATCTGGCGCTGGCGCAACGACCACCTCGTGGCGACCCGCCGGGCGATGGGCGCGAAGACCGGCACCGGCGGTTCGGCCGGCGTGGCCTGGCTGGAGAAGCGGGCCCAGAAGAACGTGTTCCCGGAGCTCTGGACGGCGCGCAGCCATGTCTGACCTCCTCAAGGACCGGGCCCGCGCCCTCGACGCCGCCGACGACCTCGCCGAGCACCGCGAGAAGTTCGCCCTCGACGCGGCCACCGTCTACCTCGACGGCAACTCCCTCGGCGCGCTGCCCGCCCACGTCCCCGCCCGCATGGCCGACGTCATCACCCGCGAGTGGGGCGAGCTGCGCATCCGCTCCTGGGACGAGTCCGGCTGGTGGACGGCGCCCGAGCGGGTCGGCGACCGGATCGCGCCGATCGTCGGCGCCGCCCCGGGGCAGATCGTGGTCGGCGACTCGACCAGCGTGAACGTCTTCAAGGCGGTCGTCGCGGCGGTCCGGATCAACGGTGACGACCGGGACGAGATCCTCGTCGACGCGACGACCTTTCCCACGGACGGGTACATCGCGCGGTCCGCGGCGCGGATGACGGGTCACGAGATCGTGGCGTGCGACCCGGCCGACATGGCGGACGCGGTGAGCGACCGCACGGCCCTCGCGCTCGTCAACCACGTCGACTACCGCACGGGCAGGCTCCAGGACCTGCCGGGCCTCACCGCGGCGCTCCACGAGGCGGGCGCGCTCGCCGTCTGGGACCTGTGCCACAGCGCGGGCGCCCTGCCCGTCGGCCTGGACGCCCACGGGGTCGACCTGGCCGTCGGCTGCACGTACAAGTACCTGAACGGCGGGCCCGGCGCGCCGGCCTACCTGTACGTCGCCGAGCGCCACCAGGACGCCTTCGACTCACCGCTCCCCGGCTGGAACTCGCACGCCGACCCGTTCGCGATGACCCCCGGGTACGAGGCGGCCGCGGGCGCCGTACGGGGCCGGGTCGGGACGCCCGACATCCTCTCCCTGCTCGCGCTCGAATCGGCGCTCGACGTGTGGGACGGCGTCGCGGTCGAGGACGTACGCGCCAAGTCCCTCGCGCTGACGGACTTCTTCCTGGAGTGCGTCCGCGCGTACGTGCCCGAGGGCCGCGTCGACCTCGTGACGCCGGAGGCGCGTGAGGAGCGCGGCAGCCAGATCGCCCTGGCCTGCGAGAACGCCCCGGCCGTCATGGCGGAACTGATCCGGCGCGGTGTCGTGGGCGACCTGCGCCGCCCGGACGTGCTGCGGTTCGGCTTCACTCCGCTGTACGTCGGATTCGCGGACGCGGAGCGTGCGGCACGGGTCCTCGCGGAGGTCCTGGCCGACCTCTCCTGAGGACGCGAGGACCGATGATCGCCTGACCTGCGGGGGCTCCACGCCTGGTACCGTCCCCGCAGGTCAGGCCAATTCGGCCGTGTATCGGAGAGGTTGGAACAGCATGTCGGACCCCGCCGCGCGCGCCGCCGCACGTGCCGCAGCCGAAGAGGCGTCCGCCTTCTCGCCCCCGGCCGTCGCCCCGGACGCCTCCGCCGCGTACGGCGACCACCCCGACCAGGTGATCGACTTCTACGCGCCGCGCGACGGCCGCACCCGGGCGCCGCTCGTCGTCGCCCTGCACGGCGGCGCCTGGCGGGCACCGTACGACCGGCGTCACCTGACCCCCTTCGTGGACTTCCTGGCCCGCCGGGGCTTCGCCGTGGCCAACGTCGAGTACCGGCGCGGCCGCGACGTCCCCCGGCAGGGCGGCGCGGCCCCGGTCGCCGGGCGCTGGCCGGAGACCTTCGACGACGTGGCCGCCGCGCTCGACGCCGTACCGGAGCTCGCCGCCGCGCACCTGCCGCAGGCCGACACCGGCCGGATCGTGCTCACCGGCCACTCGGCGGGCGGCCAGCTCGCCCTGTGGGCCGCCGCCCGGCACGTGCTGCCCGCCGGCTCCCCCTGGCGACTGCCCGCCCCGCCCGCGCTGCGCGGAGTCGTCGCCCTCGCCCCGATCGCCCACTTCGGCCGGGCCGTCGAACTCGGCGTCTGCGGGGGCGCGGTCACCGAACTGCTCGGCGACCCGTCCGCGTACGAGGAACGGGCCGCGTACGCCGACCCGTCGGCGCTGCTGCCGACCGGGATCGCGACGACGGTCGTGCAGGGACGGGAGGACCTGGACGTGCCGTACGCGGTGGCGGACGCGTTCGCGGAGGCTGCGGCGGGGGCGGGCGAGACGGTGGGCCTGACGCTCCTGGAGGACGTCGGCCACTTTCCCCTGATCGACCCGGCGGCGGACGCGTGCGCGGTGGTGGCGGAGGAGCTCACCCAACTGGCCTGGTGAGGCCGAACGTCCCGTACAACCCTTCGAACCGATCACGAGTCTGATCGGGCACGGCACTCCCGTGTCCGATCTTCTTGTGGGGGTTCACCTTGCAGTTCCGCTCCACCGGCACCCGCTCCACCCGCCTCGCCGCGGCCGTCACGGCCGTCCTCGCCGTCACGGCCCTCGGCGCCGGCACCCTGGCCACCGCGCCGACGGCCTTCGCGGCCGGCGCGGTCCAGGCTCAGGCCCCGGCGGACCAGCCCGCTTCCCTCCCCGCCTTCCCGACGGCTGTCCGGGTCACGGGAACCGGCACCACCGGCTTCCTCACCTACGACCCCGACGTCTCCGGGGAGCTCCTCTGGACGCCGTACGGCGGCGGCGAGCCGACCCCGCTCCGGGTCCCCGACGGCGGCGGCTGGGCGATGTCGGGCAACGACGTGGTCGTCCTGGGCGACGACACCTTCTTCCCCGAGATGCGTTCGCTCACCCTGCGGAACATGGCCGAACCCTCCGCCCCGGGCGTGGACATCGACCTGGGCGCGCTCGGTGCGAACCACGTGGCCGTGCTGAGCCCGACGAGCGTCCTCGCACAGGTGACGAAGGAGGACGGCACGGCCGAACTCCACGTCGTGACCAAGGACGGCACGGCGACGAGCAGCCGGAAGATCGCGGGGCTTCCCGCGGACGCCGACCACTTCTTCACCACCGCGCCGGTCCAGGACGGCCTCGCCCTCATCGGGTACGAGACGGGCCCCGCGGGCGCGCGGACCGGCGGCCGGGCCGTGATCGACGCGGCAGCCGGGACGGTCTCCGAGACGTACGCCTCCGCCGAGTCCGGCTACGGCACCGCCAAGCTGTTGTTCTCCGGTTCGCACGTGGCCTGGACGGAGTTCGAGCGGGGCACCGGGCGGTACGTCGTGTCCGTCGACCGCGGGACGCGCCAGCAGAAGCGGACCCTTATGGGTCCCGACGACGAGTACAGCACCGAGCTCGTGGGCGGCTGGCTCGTGTACGGCAACGCCTGGAGGACGGTCAAGGCCGTCTCCCTGGCGGGCGGCGAGACGATCGACATCGCCGAGAAGGCGACCGGTTCGGCCGGCGCGGGCGACGGCAGCGCGGTGATCAGCGGTCGGCGGGCCGCCGACGGGTCCGGGCTGTTCCGGATCGTGGCCTCGGAGAGCGGCGCCCCGACCGTCACCAAGGTGGCGGACATGACCGAGCCGCTGCGGATCGAGCAGGTCCACATCGCCGACAGGGTGAACCTCGACGAGACCGGCGGCAAGGTGACGCTGGGCTGGACGCTGTCCCGCCCCGACGCCCACCTGGACCTCACGCTCACGCACATGGTCACGGGCAAGGAGTTCCACACGCGCGTGCAGGCTCCCGCCACCGGCACCCGCTTCTCCTTCACCTGGGACGGCGTGATCGACGGGGTGGACGCGCCGAACGGCTCGTACGGGGTGTGGGCCGAGGCGACGGCGCTCGACGGCTCCGGCGAACCCGCCGGCCAGGGCTGGCGCATGGACGTCGTCCGCATGGTCAACACGCACGACTACACCAACAACGGCTCCACCGACGTCCTCGCCCGTGACGCCTCCGGCGTGCTGTGGCGCGACGACCTGCGGGACCGGCCGGCGGACGGCCACGTCGAGACCGCCGGGCGCAGCCGGATCGGTGCCGGGTGGAACACGTACAAGCAGATCGAGGCCGTCGGCGACCTCGCGGGCAATGAGGTCGCCGACCTCATCGGCCTCGACGCCTCCGGTGTGCTCTGGTACCACCTCGGCAAGGGCGACGGCACCTTCACCACCCGCACCAGGGTCGGCGGCGGCTGGGGCGTCTACAACAAGCTGACCGGCGGCTCGGACCTCGACGGCGACGGCCGCACCGACCTCCTCGCCACGGACGCGTCCGGCGTGCTCTGGTTCTACAAGGGCACGGGCGACGTCGTGAAGCCGTTCGCGACCCGCGTCCGCGTCGGCGGCGGCTGGGGCGCCTACAACCAGCTCACCGCCGTCGGGAACATCGCCGGCACGGCCACCGGTGACCTGGTCGCCCGGGACACGGCCGGTGTCCTCTGGCTCTACCAGGGCAATGGCCGGGGCAACTTCCTCGCCCGCACCAGGGTCGGCGGCGGCTGGGGCGCCTTCTCCCAGCTCGTCGGCGCCGGTGACGTCGACAGCGACGGGCGCCCGGACCTGATCGCGTACGGGACGGGCGGCACGTACGTCTACCGCTCCACGGGTTCCGCCACCGCCCCCTTCAGCCGGATGGCGACGAACCTGTACGCGGGCGAGGGCACCAAGTTCACCAACGTCGCATGAGGAGCAGCACGGTGAGCAGAGCACTCCGCCACCGGCTCGCCACCGCCGTCGCGGTCACCCTCGCGGTGACCGCGACGGCGGCCGCCCCGGCCTCGGCCACCGCCCCGGCCTCGGCCACCGCCCCGGCCTCGGCCACCGCCCCGGCCTCGGCCACCGCCCCGACAGCGGTGACCACTCCGTCCGCCGTCGACGAGGCAGCCCCCGTCGTCGTCAGCCCCGACGCCCGGCTGCTGGGCACGGGGCCGTCCGGATTCCTCAGCCGGGTCGCCGTGGGTGAGCAGCGGACCTCCTCCTGGACCCGTTACGAGGGCGGGGCCACCACCGTGCTGCCCCCGGCCCCGTACTACCGGGGCAGCGCCCACAGCGACCTCGTCGTGCGGCTGGAGGGCAGCGGTTACCAGAGCGGCTACCAGGTGTTCGACATGGCGGCGGGCGGCGACCCCGTCGCCGTCGACACCGCGTTCCTGGGGCCGACGGCCACCTTCCTCCTGGTGGTGGGCGACGCCCTCCTCCTGCGTACCACCGAGGCCTCCGGCCAGACCCTGCACCTGGTGTCCCGGCAGCCGCAGGGCGAGACGGTCCACCGCCGGATCACCGGTCTGCCCGCCGACGCGACGGGACTGGAAGCGCGGTTCACCGCGCCCGGTGTCCTCGCCGTCCGCTACAGAGGGACGGCCGACGGAACGGCCGGGCAGCGGCTCGCCGTCGTGGACCTCGCGACGGCGAAGGCCGTGGACGACCGGGCCGTGCCCGCCGACGCGGCAGCCTCGGCCGCCGCCTCCGCCACGCACGTGGCCTGGGTGGAGCGGCTTCCCGACCAGCGCTCGGTGGTGGTGACCGCCCTCCGGGGCTCGGCCACCACGAGCCGGTACGTACTGCCGGCCCAGAGCGGCGAGATCTCGCTCGGGCTGCTGGACGGCTGGGTCACGTACACCGTGGCCGGCGGCGCCACGGCCGAGGCGCCGAACCCGCTCCACCCGCTGACCGCC
The DNA here is from genome assembly GCF_042716635.1 of Streptomyces sp. NPDC058664. Lineage (NCBI taxonomy): Bacteria > Bacillati > Actinomycetota > Actinomycetes > Kitasatosporales > Streptomycetaceae > Streptomyces > Streptomyces sp. NPDC058664. The sequence goes on from NZ_JBHXRW010000025.1 coordinate 47,400, forward strand.
CTCTCCCTCCAGGACAACAGGACCACGGTCAAGCTGCTCGACAGCACCGTGACGGTCCTGGGCGGTGCGAACGGGGCCCTCGCGCAGGGCGGGACGCTCGCGAGCGGCGAGGGCTTCTACCGGATCGCCCCCGGTGCGGACGGGCGTCCGGCCGCGACCATGGTGGCCACCAGCACGGTCTCCACCGCGCTCGCCGACACGCGCGTCGAGATCCCCGACATGGACTTCCGCAAGGCCGGGACGTGGGCCCCGATCCACTGGTGGATCAGCCGGCCCCAGGCCCGGGTCGACGTCGCCCTCGTCCACCAGCGGACCGGGCAGCGCTGGGGCGCCTTCATGGGCGCGTACGACCGGACCGGCGGCTTCATCGCCGAGTGGAACGGGGTGTTCGGCGACTTCTCCGCCGCGCCGAACGGCGAGTACACCTGGACGCTCACCGCCACCCCGGAGAACGGCATCGGGCCCGCCCTGAAGCGGACCGGAACCGTTCGGGTCGACAGCGGCACGGCACCGCACGACTACTCGGACAAGGGCTCCCCGGACCTCCTCGCCCGCACCGCCGCCGGACGGCTCGTCTCGTACGACGTGCGACAGCTCCGCAGCCCGTGGATCACCGACTGGGACCTGACGGACCGGGGCGCCGGCTGGAACGTGTACGACCGGCTCGTCGCCACCGGCGACCTGGCCGGCTCGAAGTACGCCGACCTCGTCGCCCGGGACCGGACCGGCGTCCTCTGGCTCTACCAGGGCACGGGCCCCTCCCTCGCCAAGCGCACGAGTGCGGGCGGCGGCTGGCAGGTGTACGACAGGCTCACCGCCGGTTCCGACCTCACCGGCGACGGCCGGCCCGACCTCGTCGCCACCGACAGGTCCGGCGTCCTGTGGCTCTACAAGGCCACCGGCGACACCGGCAAGCCCTTCGCCCCGCGCAAGCGGATCGGCGGCGGCTGGGGCGGCTACGACAAGCTCGTCGCCACCGGGAACATCGGCGGCGGCCCCGCCGGGGACCTCCTGGCCCGGGACAGGGACGGCGTCCTCTGGCAGTACCTCGGCAAGGGCGACGGCACGTTCGCGCCCCGCACCAGGATCGGCGGCGGCTGGCAGCGGTACGCCGACATCGTTCCCGTCGGCGACGGGAACAAGGACGGCCGCCCCGACCTCCTGGTCAACGACGCCCTCTCGGCGGGACCGCACACCCTCGGGTTCTACACGGGCACGGGCGACTGGAAGGCCCCCTTCTCGTCGCGCACCCAGCTGTACACCCAGGGCCCCCTCGGCGAGCTGCGTCCGACGCTCTTCTGAGCCGGGGGACGGACGGGAGACGGGGGCCATAGTCCTCAAGGGGGACCCGGGAGGATCCGCATCGAGCGGGACGACCGGGTTCCCCGCCGCCCGTACCGTGGTCGCGTGACCCAGACACAGTCCTCCGAGACGAGCCGCAGCCCCGAGTTCCGCCTGGTGCAGGTGGCTCTCGGGGGGCTGCGCCAGGAACTCTTCCACGACGCCTTCGCCTACCGGCCGCTGCCGCGCATGGACGTGAACAGCGGGCCGGTGCGCCGGCTGCCGGAGCGGATACGCGTCTACGCGGGGCTGCTGCCGCACGCGGTCGTCGCCTTCCTCGCCTTCGTCGTCTTCCTGCTGGGCACCGATCGGATCGACGGCGCCATCGGGCCGACGTCGCTCGTGTTCACCTGCGTGCCGCCCGTGATCGTGCTGGCCACGCTGCTCAGGCCGGTCTTCGCCTACTGGGCCTCGCTGTGCTCGACGCCCTTCCTGGCGCTCGTCGGCGGTTACTGGGGCGGCTGGCCCTGGGCGGAGAACTCGTTCGCCGCCCACCTGGTGGTCCTCACCGTGGTCGCCGCCCGCACCGGACCCCGTACGGCGGGATGGATGTGGGCGGGAACGGCCGCCTACGCCCTCTTCGCCGAGATGTTCCTCGCGAGCGGACGCGGCTCCGATTCCGTCCCGCTGCTCTTCGTCGCCGCCCTCGCCCTGCTCACCGTCTCGATGATCCAGGTCCGCAGCCGGGCCAACCGCGAGGTCACCGCCCAGCAGACGGTCACCGCCCAGGAGATCTCCAAGCGGACCGTCCTGGAGGAGCGCACCACCATCGCCCGCGAACTGCACGACGTCGTCGCCCACCACATGTCGGTGGTCGCCATCCAGGCGGAGGCCGCCCCCTACCGGGTGGAGAACCCGCCGCCGGAGCTGGAGCAGGCCTTCCGCACCATCCGGGAGAACGCGGTCGCCGCGCTGACCGAGCTGCGCCGCATCCTCGGTGTCGTACGGGCCGAGGACTACGAGGCGCCCGACGCCCCGCAGCCGACCCTCGGCGACCTGGACGCGCTCGTCCGCAACGTCGCCGAGGCAGGCCTCGACGTCGGGAAGACGGTGACCGGCGCCGTGCGGGAGCTGCCGCAGGGCGTGGAGCTCTCCGCGTACCGGATCGTCCAGGAGGCCCTGTCGAACGTGCTGCGGCACGCGCCGGGCGCGGCGGCGAAGGTCGAGGTCAGCTATGTCCTCGGCGGCCTCGGCCTGCGGATCGCCAACGGCCCGGCGCGCGGTCTCGTCAAGCCCTCGCCGGGCGCGGGCCACGGCCTCACCGGCATGCGGGAGCGGGTGTCGATGCTGGGCGGCGAGATGACGGCCGAGGCGACGGAGGACGGCGGCTACGAGGTGGCGGCGTTCATCCCCGTCAGCCGTGAGGAGACCCGCGAGACCCGTGAGGAGGGCGACCGGTGATCCGCGTCCTGATCGTCGACGACCAGATGATGGTCCGCGAGGGCTTCTCGGTGCTGCTCGGCGCGATGCCGGACATCGAGGTCGTCGGGGAGGCCGTCAACGGCCGGGAGGCCGTCGCGCAGGTCGCGGCGCTCCACCCCGACGTGGTCCTCATGGACATCCGCATGCCCGAGCTGAACGGCATCGACGCCACCCGTGAGATCGTCGCCGCCGACGCGGACGCGAAGGTGCTCGTCCTGACCACCTTCGACCTGGACGAGTACGTGTACCAGGCGCTGCGCGCCGGGGCCTCCGGCTTCCTGCTCAAGGACGCCTCGGCCCGGCAGCTCGCGGAGGGCGTGCGGGTGGTCGCGGCGGGCGAGGCGCTGCTCGCGCCGACCGTCACGAAGCGGCTGATCACCGAGTTCGCGAAGGCGCCGGGGAGCTCCCCGCGCCCGCCGGCGATGGCGCGGATCGGGGAGCTGACGGAGCGCGAGACGGAGGTCCTCGTCCTCATCGCGCAGGGCCTGTCGAACGCCGAGATCGCCGACCACCTCGTCGTCGCCGAGTCCACGATCAAGACGCACGTGAGCCGGATCCTGGTGAAGCTGGCGCTGCGGGACCGCACGCAGGCGGCGGTGTTCGCGTACGAGGCGGGTCTGGTGAGGGTCGGGGGATAGCGCCGGTTCCGGGGGTAGCGTCCGGCCATGGACGCCGTATACGACCCCTGGTCGCCCGATTTCGTCGCCGATCCCTACCCCGCGTACGCCGAGCTGCGGGCGGCGGGCCGCGCTCACTGGCACGGCCCCACCCGCCAATGGCTGATCCCGCACCACGAGGACGTGTCGGCGCTGCTGCGGGACCGGCGCCTCGGCCGTACGTACACCCATCGCTTCACGCACGAGGAGTTCGGGCAGCGGCCGCCGGCCGCCGCGCACGAGCCGTTCCACACGCTGAACGACCACGGGCTGCTCGACCTGGAGGCGGCGGACCACACCCGGATCCGGCGGCTCGTCTCGAAGGCGTTCACGCCGAGGACGGTGGAGAACCTGGCGCCGACGGTACGGCGGCTCGCCGCCGGGCTCGTCGGTGACCTGGTGGCGGCGGGCGGCGGCGACCTCCAGGCCCTGGTCGCGGAGCCGCTGCCGGTCGCGGTGATCGCCGAGATGCTCGGCGTGCCGGAGGAGGACGAGGAGCGGGGACGGCTGCGGCCCTGGTCGGCGGCGATCTGCGGGATGTTCGAGCTCAACCCCTCGGAGGCGACGGCCCGGCGGGCGGTGGAGGCCTCGGTCGAGTTCTCGGACTACCTGCGCGAGTTGATCGCGCGGCGGCGCCGGGAACCGGGGGACGATCTGATCTCGTCCCTGATCGCGGTCGAGGAGCTCACCGAGCAGGAGATGGTCTCCACCTGCGTCCTCCTCCTGAACGCGGGCCACGAGGCCACCGTGAACACCACGGTCACCGGCTGGTGGACCCTGCTGAAGCAGGACGTCCGGCCGGATCCCGAAAAGTTGTCCACAGCTGTGGAAGAACTTCTGCGCTACGACACCCCGCTCCAGATGTTCGAGCGCTGGGTCCTCGACGACATCGAGGTCGGCGGCGTGACCATCCCGCGCGGCTCCGAGGTCGCCCTCCTCTTCGGCTCGGCCAACCGCGACCCGGCCCGCTTCGGCCCGACGGCCGACGACCTCGACCTGACCCGCGCCGACAACCCCCACATCACCTTCGGCGCGGGCATCCACTACTGCCTGGGCGCCCCGCTCGCCCGCCTCGAACTGACCGCCGTGTTCGGTGAGTTGCTGAGGAGGGCGCCGGGGCTGAGGCTCGCGGCCGAGCCGGTACGGAAGCCGGGATACGTGATCCGGGGCTTCGAGGAGCTGCTGGTCGAGGTGTGAGTCACCGGCGGCTCAGGTCACCAGGTCCCGGCGCCGCAGCCCTGCGAGACCCGCTCCGACGAGGGCCGCCGCCAGGGCCGTCAGGACCAGGACCGGGGCCCACGCCGTCTCCTGCCCCGGCAGCTTCGGCAGGTGCCCGAAGGGGGAGAGGTCCAGGACGGCCTGCGGCAGGCCGAGCGCCGGGCCGACCCAGCCGAGGGCCAGGCAGAGGCCTGCCACGCCCCACGCGGCCGGCGCGGCCTTCGGGGCGGCGCCCCAGAGCAGGACCGCGAGGCCCGCGAGCGTCCACACGGCGGGGAGCTGGGCGAGCGAGGCGCCCAGGATCGGGCCGAGGCCGTGGCCGTACGAGAGGGCGAGGCCGAGTCCGGACAGGGCCAGGATCAGGACCGATCCGCCGAAGGCGATCACCAGGTGTCCGGCCGCCCAGCGGAGCCGGCCGAGGGCGTTGGCGAGGAGCGGTTCGGCCCGGCCCGAGGTCTCCTCGCCGTGCGCGCGCAGCACCGAACCGACCGCGAACAGGGCCGCGACCATTCCGAACAACGACACCATGGTGGCGAGGAAGGCGTCCGTGAGGGCGCTCTGCCCACCCATCCGCTCGAAGATCTCCCGGGCCCGCTCGTTGTCGCCGACGAGGTCGGAGGCGCCCTCGACCATGCCGCCGAAGACGAGCCCGCCGAGCAGGAAGCCCAGTGACCAGCCGAGCAGCGTGCCGCGCTGGAGCCGCAGGGCGAGCGCGCCCGCCGAACCGAGGCGCCCCTCCGCCGGTCCCGGCCGGGTCGCGAGGAAACTCGCGCCGACGTCCCGGCGGCCGGCCAGCGCGTACGCCGCCGCCGTCTGGACCAGGACGGCCCCGGCGGTCAGCAGGAGCACCCACCAGCGTTCACCGGCGAAGGCGCGGACGTTCTCGGCCCAGCCGATCGGCGAGAGCCAGGTCAGGGGGGAGCCGCCGTCGGCGGTGCCGGAGTCGCCGGCCGCCCGCAGGACGAAGGCGAGGCCGAGGACGGCGGCCGTGGCGCCCTTGGCGAGCCGGGCGCTCTCGGTGAGCTGGGCGACGATCGCGGCGGCGGTCGCGAAGACCATGCCGGTGCCGCCGATGGCCAGGCCGAGCGCGAGGGCCCCGGCCGCGCCCTGCCCGGCGAGGCCGGCGGTGACGACGAGGGCGACGGCGGTGTTGAGGACGAGGGCGGCGAGAAGGGCGGCGGTGAGCGGCGCCCGGCGGCCGACCGCGCCGGCGGAGAGCATCTCCTGGCGGCCGGTCTCCTCCTCCTCGCGGGTGTGCCGGACGACGACGACGAGACTGGCGACGGCGGCGAGGACGGCGGCGAAGGTGCCGAAGCGCCAGGCGACGAGCCCGCCGACGGAGTCGTCGAAGACGGGTCCGTAGAGCGCGCGCATCGAGCTGTTGGCGGTCATGGACGCGGCGACCTCGGCCCGTTCGGCGGCCGTGCCGTACAGGCCTTCGAGGGAGCCCGCGCCGCTCGCGACGAGCCCGCCGGTGACGAGGACCCAGACCGGCGTCATCAGCCGGTCGCGGCGGAGGGCGAGCCGGGTGAGGGTTCCGGTGCCGGCGAGGGCGACCGTACTCATGACACTCATGACGCCACCTCGTCCGTCGCGTGGTGCCCGTCCGTCGCGTAGTGGCGGAGGAACAGCTGCTCCAGGGTGGGCGGCGCGCAGGTGAGGCTCCGTACGCCCGACGCGGTCAGGGCGCGCAGGACGGCGTCGAGCTTGTCGGTGTCGACCTGGAGCCCCACCCGCAGACCGGTCACGGACAGGTCGTGGACGCCGGGGAGGTGGGCGAGGCCGTTCGGCGGGGCGGCGAGCTCGGCGGTGACACCGGTACGGGTCAGGTGCCGCAGCTCCGCGAGCGAACCGGACTCCACGGTCCGGCCCTTGCGGACGATGCTGACCCGGTCACAGAGGGTCTCGACCTCGCTGAGGATGTGCGAGGACAGGAGCACGGTCCGCCCCCGCCCCCGGGCCTCCTCGACGCAGCTCCGGAAGACCTCCTCCATCAGCGGGTCGAGGCCGCTGGTCGGCTCGTCGAGGACGAACAGGTCGGCGTCGGAGGCGAAGGCGGCGACGAGGGCGACCTTCTGCCGGTTGCCCTTGGAGTAGGTGCGGCCCTTCTTGGTGGGGTCGAGTTCGAAGCGCTCGATCAGCTCGGCGCGCCTGGCCCTGTCGAGGCCGCCCCGGAGCCTGCCGTACAGGTCGATGACCTCACCGCCGGAGAGGTTGCGCCAGAGGGTCACGTCACCGGGGACGTACGCGATCCGCCGGTGCAGGGCGACGGCGTCCTGCCAGGGGTCTCCGCCGAGGATCCGGGCGGCTCCGGAGTCGGGGCGCAGGAGGCCGAGGAGGACCCGGATGGTGGTGGACTTCCCGGCGCCGTTGGGGCCGAGGAAGCCGTGGACCTCGCCGGTCTCGACGGCGAGGTCGAGGCCGTCCAGCGCGTGCGTACGCCCGAAGGACTTGTGGAGTCCGGCGATGCTGATTGCCTTGGTCATGTTGTGGAACGTACGCTCATTTCACAAACTTGTGAAGTTAAGGAAGCATATAAAGTCAGAGGATGAGCGAGATGACGAAGACCGGCGGGGGCGACGGCGACACGGGCGAGGGAGCGGGCGGCAAGGTGGGCGGCACGACGGACGACAAGGCCGTCTCCCGCTTCGTGGAGCGCTTCGCCGCCGAGATGACGGAAGCCGGTATGCAGCGCATGGCTTCCCGCGTCTTCGCGGCGCTCCTCGCCTCCGAGACCGCCTCGATGACCTCGGCCGAGCTCGCCGAGCAGCTCCGCATCAGCCCGGCGGCCGTCTCGGGCGCGATCCGCTATCTCAGCCAGGTCAGCATGGTCAGCCGCGAACGCGACCCCGGCACCCGACGCGAGCGGTACGTCCTCCACAGCGAGCTCTGGTACGAGACCTTCACCCGCCGCGACCAGGTCCTCACCCGCTGGGAGAAGATCCTCCGGGACGGCGCCGAGACGCTCGGCCCGGACACGGCGGCGGGCGCGCGCACGGCGGAGACGGCCGAGTTCTTCGCGTTCCTCCAGCGCGAGATGACGGGGATCATGGACCGCTGGAGCGCCTCCAGGAAGTCGCGCCCGGACTCCTGAGGCCGGTACCGCTCCAGAGCCCCGGCCGTCCCGGTTGTTCCCACGCGCTCATCCGTCCCGGCCCGTTCCCGCGCGCTCATCCGCCCCCGGTCGCCGGCGACGGCCTCAGGGGGCGGTCCGCGGCAGCGTCAGCCCCCACGCCCCCGCCCGGACCGTCCACGTCCGGCGCCGGACCGGGCCCGTGAGCCGGCCGTCCGCGCGGTAGCGGAAGTCCGGGCCCGAGACCGTGAGGACGCCGGCGGTGGTGTGCCGGGGCGGGGCGGCCGAGGGGTGGACGGTCACCTCGGCCGTACCGGCGACCGAGCGGACCGTCACGCCCTCGACCGGGGTGTCGACATCGGTGAGCAGCACCCCGTCCGCCTCCACCCGCAGCCGGTGGGTGCGGACCGCGAGGGCCGTGGGGGCGGGGCGGACCAGGGTCCGGACCAGGGAGCGGCAGGTGCCCCAGACGGACGGGACCGAGGACAGGGCGGGGACGGCGGGGACCAGCAGGTCGCCGAGGACGACCCCGTCGCTGTCGTCGACGAGCAGGTCCAGGCGCCGCACCGCCCCGTGGAGGACCGCGCGCGCCGCCGCCGGGGTGGAGTGCGGCACGCCGAGCGCGTGGGCGACTTCCAGGGCGTCGGGGGCCCCTATCGGGACGAGGGCGAGGGCGGCCCCGGCGAGCTCCCGGTCCCGGTGCAGCAGGGCCACCGTACGCAGCAGCGCCCGGTCGTCACCGAGCACCACGGGGCGCCGGGAGCCGCGCCTGGCCAGGGCCCGGGAGAATTCCTCCGGGGTGTCCGGCAGGCAGATCTTCGCTTCCGCGCCCGCGGACAGGACATCCTTCGCGATCCGTACGGACTCGCCGTCACTTCGGCGGGCGACCGGGTCGACGATGACCAGCAGCTGGTCGTGATCCGACACCTCGGTCCTTCCTCGGGTAGCATCTTTGTGCAAGAGCCCCTTGCGCTATTGCGCCAGGGGCTTCGTCTATTCCGGGGCACACCGGTGAGGCGGCCTCGGCCCCTGACCTTGGACATGCCCCACCCGGAAGGGGTGTACGCCTGTGCCCGCACTTGTGCTGCTCGGTGCTCAGTGGGGTGACGAGGGCAAGGGAAAGGCCACCGACCTCCTCGGTGGCTCAGTGGACTACGTGGTGCGCTACCAGGGCGGCAACAATGCCGGCCACACGGTCGTCGTAGGCGACCAGAAGTACGCGCTCCACCTCCTCCCTTCCGGAATCCTGTCGCCGGGGTGTACCCCGGTGATCGGTAACGGTGTCGTCGTCGACCCGGCGGTCCTGCTCTCCGAGCTGAGCGGACTGAACGAGCGCGGCGTGGACACGTCCAAGCTCCTGATCAGCGGCAACGCCCACCTGATCACCCCGTACAACGTCACCCTCGACAAGGTGACGGAACGGTTCCTCGGCAAGCGCAAGATCGGCACCACGGGCCGTGGCATCGGTCCGACCTACGCCGACAAGATCAACCGCGTCGGCATCCGGGTCCAGGACCTGTACGACGAGTCGATCCTGAACCAGAAGGTCGAGGCGGCGCTCGAGGGCAAGAACCAGCTGCTCGCCAAGCTCTACAACCGCCGCGCCATCGACGCCGCCCAGATCGTCGAGGAGATGCTCCAGTACGCGGAGCAGATCAAGCCGTTCGTCGCGGACACCACGCTGATCCTGAACAACGCGCTCGACGAGGACAAGGTCGTCCTCTTCGAGGGCGGCCAGGGCACGCTCCTGGACGTCGACCACGGCACGTACCCCTTCGTCACCTCGTCGAACCCGACCGCGGGCGGCGCCTGCACCGGCGCCGGCGTGGGCCCGACGAAGATCAGCCGGGTCATCGGCATCCTCAAGGCGTACACGACCCGTGTCGGCGCCGGTCCGTTCCCGACGGAGCTGTTCGACGCGGACGGCGAGGCGCTGCGCCGCATCGGCGGCGAGCGCGGCGTCACCACCGGCCGTGACCGTCGCTGCGGCTGGTTCGACGCGGTCATCGCGCGGTACGCGACCCGGGTCAACGGCCTGACCGACTTCTTCCTCACCAAGCTCGACGTGCTCACGGGCTGGGAGCAGATCCCGGTCTGCGTCGCGTACGAGATCGACGGCAAGCGCGTCGAGGAGCTGCCCTACTCGCAGACCGACTTCCACCACGCGAAGCCGATCTACGAGATGCTGCCGGGCTGGTCCGAGGACATCAGCAAGGCCAAGACCTTCGCGGACCTGCCGAAGAACGCGCAGGCGTACGTGAAGGCCCTGGAGGAGATGTCGGGCGCACCGATCTCCGCGATCGGCGTCGGCCCGGGCCGCACCGAGACGATCGAGATCAACTCGTTCCTGTAGGGACACGCGCGACGAAGGGCCCGCACGCCGGTTCACCGGGGTGCGGGCCCTCGGTGTCTCCCCGCCGGCGTTCCTACTGGTCCAGCTTCGTGTCCCGGCCGACCTTCTCCCAGGCCGCCAGGTCGCCGCGGACCAGCTCCAGGTGCGTCAGGATCGTGTCGATCGAGTCGTCGCCCAGGGCGAGGCGCAGCGGCGTCTCCTCCGCGTCGAGGGCCGCGAGCACCGCCGCCGCGGCCTTCGCCGGGTCCCCGACCTGCGTGCCGCCGCCCGTCTCGACGAACGCGCGGGTCGCGCCGACCGTCTCCGCGTAGTCGGCGATGCCGTCCGCGCTCAGGCTGTGGTTCCCGAAGAGGCTCGTGCGGAAGGCGCCGGGTTCGACGATCAGGACGTCGATGCCCAGCGGCTTGACCTCCGCCGCCAGCGCCTCCGACATGCCCTCCAGGGCGAACTTGGTCGCGCTGTAGGCCCCGAAGCCGGCCATCGACATCTGTCCGCCGACGCTGCTGAGCTGCACGATCGCCCCCGAGCGGCGGGCCCGCATGTGGGGCAGGACCGCACGGGTCAGCGCCGCGGGACCGAAGACGTGCACGTCGAAGAGGGAGCGGAGCTCGGCATCGTCGGTCTCCTCGACCGAACCGACGTGGGTGCGGCCCGCGTTGTTCACCAGGACGTCGATACGGCCGTGCCGCGCCACGACGTCCCGTACGACCGCGTCGATCGCCGCCGTGTCGGTCACGTCGAGGGCGACGGCCTCGACCTGGTCGGGGTGGGCGGCGACCAGGTCGTCCAGGGTCCCGATCCGGCGGGCGGCGGCGACGACCACGTCACCTGCCGTGACGGCCGCCTCGGTGAAGGCGCGCCCGAAGCCGCTGTTGGCGCCGGTGATCAGCCAGACCTTGCTCATGTCCGTACTCCCTCGTTCGTGTCGGTCGGTGCTCAACCAGCATGTGACCGAGGGGTGTTGGCCGTCCAAGATCCGTCGTGATAACCCATGGGCATGACCATGGACGTGCACGGACGGGACCTGCGGTACTTCGTCGCCGTGGCCGAGGAACTCCACTTCACCCGGGCCGCCGAGAAGCTCTACGTCTCGCAGCCCGCGCTCAGCAAGCAGATACGGGCCCTGGAGAGGCAGTTGGGCGCGCCCCTCTTCGACCGCGACCGGCAGGGCGTGGCCCTCACCTCCGCCGGTACGGCCCTGCTGCCGCACGCCCGCGCCGTGCTCGCCGCCTGGGAGGAGGGCCACGAGGCGGTACGGCGGGCCCGGGAGGCCGCCGAGGGGACCCTGGTCGTCGGGATGAGCACCAGCCCCGGGCGCGGCGGACTGCTGCCCGCGATCCGCTCCCGCCTCACCGAGACCCACCCGGAGGCCCGGCTCGCACTGCGCCACGTGGGCTGGGGCGACCCGACGGCGGGGCTCGCCGACGGCACCAGCGACGTGGCGTTCGTCTGGCTGCCGCTGGCCGGCGCGGACCGGTTCCGCTGGGTGGTGGTGGCCGCCGAACCCCGGCTCGTCGCCCTTCCGGAGACCCACCCGCTGGCGGCCCGCGAGAGCCTGGACTTCGCGGACCTCCTCGACGAGCCGTTCCTCGCCCTCCCCGACCGGGGACCCGAACTGCGCGACCACTGGCTGGCCCTGGACGCCAGAGGTGGGCGTCCGCCCGTCGTCGGCGCCGTGATCAGCAGCACCGACGAGGCGTACGAGGCCCTCGTCGGCGGCGTCGGCATCTGCCTGGTCGCGACCGGCAACGCGCCGCTGCTCACGCGCGGCGGCGTCGTCACCCGGCCGGTCGGCGGCCTCACCCCCAGCCACCTCGCCCTGGCCTGGCGCGCGGACGACACCCGTCCGCTGGTCCGCGCCTACGCCCGCGCGGCGGCGGACGCGAGCGGTCAGGAGCGGTAGTACTCGTTCGGTTCGCCGTCCAGCATCGGGTAGACCAGGAGCCGGTCCTTGCCGTCGAGCTCGTCGACGACCAGGTAGCGGGAGAGGCCCTCCTGGCATTCGCGGTCCCAGGCGTTGGTGTCCCGGGTGGCGGGGCCGACGACCAGCAGGCTGCCCGCGGCCGCGAGGACGGCCGTGGTGCCGCAGGACCAGTCCTCGTCGGTGGTCACGCCGTTCACGGTGCGCGGATAGCCGTCGAGGGTGCTGATCACGGGGGCGCCGACGGGGCCCTGGGTGATCGTCACCCGTGAGGTGTAGCGGTCGTCGCTCTCGCCGTAGACCTCCGGCGCGGGGATGCGCGACCAGGTGCCGAGGAACTCGGCGGGGATGACCTCGGTGCCGGTGGGGGCCTTGCGGAAGGTGGCCTTCGCGGCACCGGAGGTCCACTCCAGGACGTCGGGGGAGCGGAGGGTGAGGGTCTGGTGGGCGGCGGGGACACAGCGCTCGGCGGGCACGCTGGTCGTCACGTCGGACTCGCCGTAGACGACCTTGTCCTCGTCGGCCGAGACGAGCCGGGAGCGGCCCATGCACAGGCGGTTCTCGGCGACCTGGACGTAGACGGCGTTCTTCGCGCCGGCCGCGCCCTGGCCGATCTCGATCCGGGCGGTCTCCCTGGGATGGTCGGGGGAGCCCTGGAGGACGCCCTCCCAGGCGCCGAGGAACGCGGCCGGGACGATCCCGGCAGGGCGGGCGGAGACGCTGCCCGTGTCGCCACGGGCCTTGTTCCTCTGCTCGTCCCCGCCGGTGTCCGGGTCGGGCCAGAAGGTGTACGTGACCCCCGCCGCGGCCGCCACCACGAAGGCCGCGAGGCCGGCGATCAGGGGGGTACGGCGACGGCGGGGCGCCGGGGCCGGCACCGAGGGCCGGGTCGGTGCCGAGGACCGGGCGGACGGCAGGGGCGTGGGCGGCGTCGGGTCCCCGGCCCCCGTGGCGGAGCCGTCCCCCGTCTCCGCCTCCAGGAGCCGGGCCGCGTGACGCCCGAGCCGGGACAGTACGTCCGCCGGCAGCCAGGGGTCGGGGACCGGGAGGGTCTCCGCGATCTCGGCGGCCGTCGGGCGGCTCGCCACCTCCTTGGCGAGGCAGGCCCGGATGAGACCGGCGAGCTCGGGCGCGAGATCCGTCAGGTCGGGCTCGTCGTGGGCGATGCGGAACATGGTGGCGTGGACGCCGCTGTCCGCCGTGCCGAAGGGGGAGCGGCCGGTGGCCGCGTAGGCCAGGACCGAGCCGAGGCAGAAGACGTCGGAGGCGGGGGTGAGCCGCTCCCCGCGCACCTGCTCGGGGGACATGAAGCCGGGGGAGCCGACGACCGCCCCGGTGGTGGTCAGGCCGCCGCCCTCGGCGACCGTGTCGACGGCGCGGGCGATGCCGAAGTCGATGATCCGGGGGCCGTCGACGGTGAGCAGCACGTTGGACGGCTTGAGGTCGCGGTGGACGAGTCCGGCGTCGTGGATGTGGACGAGGGCGCGGGCGAGCCCGCCGGCCAGCGCCTTCACGGTCACGGGCGGCAGCGGCCCGAACTCGTCGCCGACCACGGCCCGCAGCGACGGCCCCGGCACGTAGCCGATGGCCACCCACGGCGACTCGGCGGCGGTGTCCGAGCCGAGCACGGGCGCCGTGCCCGTCCCGCCGACCCGCTCCAGGGCGGCGACCTCCCGGGCGAACCGGCGCCGGAACTCGTCCTGGGCGGCCAGCTCGGCGTGCACCACCTTCACCGCGACCGTCCGCCCCCCGGCCGAACGCGCCAGGAACACCCGGCCCATCCCGCCGACCCCGAGGCGGCCGAGCAGACGGAACGGGCCGATTCCGGCCGGGTCTTCCGGGTTCAATGGCTCCACGTCGTCAGAGCATGCCAGACCGGGCGTCAGCCGTCCCCGGGGACCGTCAGCCCTCCCCACAGATCCGCAGTCCCTTCGGGGTGGCGCAGGGCAGATGGCCGTGGGCGCGGACGACGTCCTGGCCGCGGCCCCGGCTCAGATAGGTGAGGAAGCTGGAGGTCAGCGAGTCGGCCGGGGGTTCGCCCCAGGTGTAGGCGTACTCGATCTCCCGGTACGGGTAGCCGGACTCGCCGATCTCGTCGAGGACGGCCCCGCGCCCGTCGACGGCCACCCGGTGCAGGCCCTTCATGCCGCCGGCCGACCGGAGTTCGGTGTAGCCGATGGCCCCGGGGAGCCGGGCGACGGTGGACAGGACCTGTTCGGTGGAGTCGAGTTCGCAGCGGATGACCTTCGCCTCGGGGTCGTCGCGGTGCTCGCAGTCCCGGGAGGAGTTGGCCGGTTCGTTGCGGCCGAGGACCCGGCGCTGGAAGACCTCCCGCGTACCGGAGTTGGCGTCCCGGCTGATCAGCAGGACGGGCTGGTCCAGGCCGGGGACGAGCTCGTTCCAGTTGGTGATCTCGCCCCGGTAGAGGCGGCGGATCCGGTCCAGGGTGAGGTCGTCGACGGGAATCCCGTCGTTGAGGACGAGGGTGAAGAGGGAGACGGCGACCATGCTCTCCCGCAGCCGCGGGTAGCCGCCGGGCTTCTGCCCGTCGGAGAGCGCGATGACGGCGGGGGAGCCCTTCGCGGTCTTCGCCCCGGCGTCGGCGAGCTTCCGTATCCCGGCGGTCGAGCCGTGCGCGTCCACGGTCACCGTCGAGCCCTCGCAGTCCTTCTCGTACGCCTCGGCGACCTCGCGCAGGGCGGGCGCGAAGGCCGTCGAGCCGGTGACGGTGAGGGAGCCACGGGCGCAGCCGATCGGCGGCGGGGTCCGCTCCCGGACGATGATCGAGGCCAGGACCATCACGCAGGCGGTGAGGATCACGGTGACGTTGCGGGCCGTCGGGCTGAACCGGGCCGCCTTCTCGTCGGGGGTGGTGCTCCTGTTGCGCCGGATCGAGCCGCCCTGGAGGGTCCCCTCGATGTCGATGTCCTTGTCGGCGACACGGCCGGAGAGCTGGACGAGCAGTTTGAAGTACTGTCCGCGCTCCAGGGCCACCTTGGGGACGAGGACCGCGTTGCCGTTCCGGCCCAGCGCGGGGGCGCGCACCAGGGTGTCCCGGATCGAGGCCCAGCCGGCCGGGACGGTGGCGACGACCCCCTCGACGTCCCGCAGGCCGAAGGTGATCTTCAGCCCGTGGGGGTGGGCGGAAGGACCGTAGTCCTCGGAGCTGATGTCGAGGTCCCGGTCGTTCTCGATGCGGAGGAGGACGAGCGTGGATTCGCTGGCGGTCGGGGCCATCCCGACCACCTGGCCCTCCCGCACGGTCATGACCTCGCTGTCCTGGTTCTCGTCCCGGTGGAGCGGGGTGTTGAGCTGCACGCGGTAGCCGAGCCGCTTGCGCTGCGGCGAGATCCGGTCGATCCAGACGACCGCGACCGAGACCAGGACACCGAGGAGCGCCGTCCCCAGGGCGATGACGTTCTCCGCGGTTATCCATTCCATGGCCGGGACGGTACGGACGCCTGTGCGAACGCGGGGGCGGTGTAGCGGGCGGCCACCTGGACTTCTCCGTTCGTTCAGGTGGACGGGCAGAGGTTGCCGGGGGTGGGGGGCGTGGGTGTAATGGCGACGAGGGGGCCTTCCGTCTGACGTTCGTCCGAGGAGCACCCATGCGTGTCGTCGAAGTGACCGCCTACGGCGGACCCGAGGTCCTCAGGATGGCCCGTCGGCCGGAGCCGGAGGCGGGGGACGTCCCCGGGCGTGTCCGGGTCCGGCTGAAGGCGGCCGGCGTGAACCAGGCGGACCTGCGGATCCGCGCCGGTCTGTACGCGAACGCGGTCGGCGACCTCGAACCACCCTTCGTCCTCGGCACGGACTTCGCGGGCAAGCTGCTCGACCCCGTGCCCGGGATGGCGGAAGGCACCCGCGTGGCCGGTTTCATCCCCTGGTACGAGGAGCTGACGGGCGAGGGCACGTACGCGGAGGTCGTACGCGCCGCCCCGGAGTGGCTGGCCCCGATCCCGGACGACGTGGACTTCACCGTGGCCGCGTCCGTGCCGCTGGCCTCGGCGACCGCCCAGCAGGGCCTGGACCGGCTCCGCCTCCAGGAGGGCGCGACGCTCCTCGTGACGGGGGCGAGTGCCGTGGTGGGCCGGTTCGCGGTGCAGTACGCCCATGCCGCCGGACTGCGGGTGGTGGCCGTCGCCCACGAGGGGGACGAGAGCGAACTGAGGATCCTCGGCGCGGACCACGTGGTCACACGGGGTCCGGCGGAGGAGGTGGTGGCGCGGGTCATCGAGGGCGACCCGTACCGGGTGGACGCGGTCTTCGACGGGTCGCTCGGCGGCGAGGGCCTCCTCCCGGTCCTGAAGGACGGCGGCGTCTTCCTCGCGCTCGCCCCCGACCGGGTCCCGACCCCCGAGCGGAACATCCGCGTCGAGACCGTCCGGGCCAAGCCGGACGGGGCCCGCCTGAAGGAGACCCTGGAGAAGGTGGCGAACCGGGAGCTGATCACCCGGGTGGCCGACGTCATGACGCTCGAGACGGCCGCGGAGGCGCACCGCAGGGCGGAGGCGGGGCACCGGCCCGGCCGGATCGTGCTGCTGATCTGAGGGGCGCGTACGGACGGTCCGAGCGCCCGCGTCCGGACGACGGGCGCCCGGCGCGTACCGATGATCTTGTTCCATCACCCCTGTGGCAGGCTGTGGCACACCGGCGGTCGCGAACCGTACCGCCGATGAGGAATGTCCCAGGGGGAACTTGATGAACATCAACCGACGTCGGCGTGCGCTCAGGACGGCGCTCGTCGCCACCGCCGTCGCGGTCGCGACGGCGACCGTGGCCGGCACGGCCTCCGCCGCCGGTGCGGCGGAGGCGCCGGTGACGCCCAGCTTCGAGCTGTACGGCGTCCACAAGCAGACCCGCGAACTCCACATGTGGTACCCCGGGGGCAACGGCGGCTTCACCGCCGAAGGGCCCGTGGCGGACGACTTCTCCGACGTCGCCGACATCATCGTCGCCGACAACGACAACGACGGGTACGGCGAGAGCGAATGGACCGTCTACAAGGACGGCCGGCTGGACTTCTGGGGACCCGGAGCGGGCTCCATCGACACGGACACCGTCGGTAGGGGCTGGAACATCTACACCACGGTCCTCTCGCCCGGCAGCATCGGCGGAGCCGGCCAGGCCGACCTGCTCGGTGTCGACAAGGCCGGTGTGCTGTGGAGCTACCTCTCCTACCCGGACGGCCGCCTCACCACGCGCACGCGGGTCGGCGGCGGCTGGAACGCGTACAGCCAGATCGCGGGCCAGGGCGACCTGACCGGCGACGGCAAGGCCGACGTCGTCGCCCGTGACAAGACCGGTGTCCTGTGGCTCTACAAGGGCACGGGGGACTACAAGGCCCCCTTCGGCGGCCGTGCGAAGATCGGTGGCGGCTGGAACACGTACGACCGGGTCCTGTCGACCGGTGACGTCGACCTCGACGGCAAGGCGGACCTGCTCGGCCGCAAGCCGGACGGCAAGCTGTTCCGGTACTCGGGCACGGGCAGCGCCTCGGGCCTGTTCAAGGCACCGGTCCAGATCAACAGCGGTCTCCAGAACTTCAACCTGTTCTAGCAGCACCCTCTCACCTGTCTCACCTGCCTCATGTGTCTGACAGCGGCCCCGAGTTCGGACCTCCGAGCCCGGGGCCGACGTGCGAGTTCTGGTCTAGACCTTGACAGGTTCAGACCAATCACGCTTCGCTGTGCTCTCCCCCACCGGTCCCCACCCGGAAGGAAGCACGCATGCTGCGCAAGCTGCTCACCCTGATGGCCGCTCTCTGTACGGCCGTCGGACTCGCCGTACTCCTCCCCGCCGCATCCGCCGGAGCCGCCCCCGCCTGCGTGGGCGCCTGGAACTCCGGCAGCGTCTACACCGGCGGCATGACCGCCTCGTACAACGGCCACAACTGGTACGCCAAGTGGTGGACGCAGAACGAGCGCCCCGGCACCACGGACGTCTGGCGCGACGAGGGCACCTGCGGCACGGGCGGCGGCGGAGGCACCCCGGACCCCTCCGGATTCGTCGTCTCCGAGGCCCAGTTCAACCAGATGTTCCCGAACAGGAACCCGTTCTACACGTACGCGGGCCTCACCGCCGCCCTCAAGTCCTATCCCGCCTTCGCCACCACCGGCGGCGAGACGGTCAAGCGCCAGGAGGCCGCGGCCTTTCTCGCGAACGTCTCCCACGAAACCGGCGGCCTCGTCCACATCGTCGAGCAGAACACCGCCAACTACCCCCATTACTGCGACACTTCGCAGTCCTACGGCTGCCCCGCCGGCCAGGCCGCCTACTACGGACGCGGCCCGATCCAGCTGTCCTGGAACTTCAACTACAAGGCGGCCGGTGACGCCCTCGGCATCGACCTCCTCAACAACCCCTGGCGGGTGGAGCGTGAACCGGCCGTCGCCATGATGACGGGCCTCTGGTACTGGAACACCCAGAACGGCCCCGGCACCATGACCGCCCACAACGCCATGGTCAACGGTGCCGGCTTCGGCCAGACCATCCGCTCCATCAACGGCTCGCTGGAGTGCGACGGGAGGAACCCGGCCCAGGTCCAGAGCCGGGTCACCAAGTACCAGCAGTTCACCCAGATCCTGGGCGTCCCCACCGGGGCGAACCTGTACTGCTGAGCCGCCCCGGCCTTCTCCCGTGTTCCTCCGCCGCCCGGGCCGACGGCCAGGGCGGCATGGCCGCGCGGGGCCAACTGGGACGAGGACTGGCCTACTTGCTCCCTAGCCTCGTTCCATGAGCGACGACAACAAGGCGGTCAAGGCCGTCCCCGACGGCTGCGCGACCATCACGCCCTGGGTCATCGGCAGCGACACCGCCGGACTCATCGACTATCTGGAGCGGGCGTTCGGCGCCGAGGAGCTGGGGCGGTTCGTCCTGGAGGACGGCACGATCGGGCACGCGGAGCTGCGGATCGGTACCGGGCGGATCATGGCCTTCGACAGCCCGCCGGGCTGGGGGCCGACGCCCGCCTTCGTGCGGCTCTACGGGGAGGACGCGGCGGCCGTGCACCGGCGGGCGGTCGAGGCGGGCGGCACCTCCGTGACCGAGGTGACGCACCTGTTCTTCGGTGACGAGGTCGGCCGGGTCCGCGACCCCTTCGGCAACCTCTGGTGGATCCAGACCCACATCGAGGACGTCTCCGAGGAGGAGATGGCGCGGCGGCTGACCGACCCGGAGTTCACCCGCGCGATGGAGTACGTGTCGGGAGCGCTCCGGGAGGGTCCTGCGGGCCCTGCACGCGCTCGCTGACCCTTTCCATGGCCGCCGACAGCCGGTCGAGCACCCGTACCGTCTCGTCGAAGGCCTCCTGGCCGCCCAGCTCCCGCAGGAGCAGGGCGGCCAGCTCCGCGTGGCCGGGGTCGATGCGGCTGATCGCCGTCCGGCCCGCCTCCGTCGGGGTGAGGAGCTTGGCGCGGCGGTGGGCCGGGTTCGGCTCGTACGCCGCCAGGCCCTCCCGTACGAGCAGGTCGGCGATCCGCTGGACGCTCTGCCGGGTGATGCCCATGACCCGGGCGATCCCGGCGACCGGGAGGGGCTCCGGGAGTACGGCTCCGAGGACCTGCCACCAGGCGGCGGTCAGGCCCGCCGGCTCGGCCAGCTTCTCCGAGACGGCGAGGAACTGGCCGTTGAGGCGGAAGACGCCGAGAGCCGTGCGGGAGAGGGCGTCCTGCGACTCGCGGCTCACGCGTTCAGCTCCTCGAAGGCCGCCGGGTCCGAGTCGTGGAAGAGGCGGTACCAGGCGTCCCGCTTGCCCTCGTACGCGCCGAGCCGGGCGAAGATCTCGCGGGCGAAGGCGACCGGTTCGGTCGGGCCCGCCGTGATGAGGTCGCCGTCCCGCACCGCGTCCGCGTCGACGTAGTGGTCGCCGCCCTTGTAGCCGGTGGCGGCCAGGTAGAAGGAGACCGCGCTGGTGTGCGGGCGGTCGTCGAGCAGGCCCTCCTTGGCGAGGCCGGCCGTGGCGCCGCAGATCGCGGCGACCGGGACCCCGGCGCCGAGGAAGGCGCGGGCCTTCGCGGTGAAGGGGGCGAGCTCGTCGCCCTCGTCGTACTTCTCGGCGCCCGGGAGGATCAGCAGGGCGCTGTCCTCGGGGCGGAGGTCGGCGAGCGCGAGGTCGGGGACGATCCGGATGCCGGCGAGGGTGGTGACGGGCTCTCCGGCGACCGGGCCGACGGTCCTGATCGTGTATCCGGCGCGGGCGAGCCAGGCCGTGGCGTGGCCGGTCTCCCAGTCGGCGAGGGTGTCGTAGACGGCGAGGTGGACGGTCTTGGTCTCAGTCTCGGTTCCCATGACAGCAGACTGTCAGTTCGACAGTAGACTGTCAATGGGGGTGGAGGGAGGAACAACGTGTCGCGTCCGCCCCGGTCTCGGTGGACAAGATGGCCATGGTCCTCCCCACCTGCGGTTCCTTACCCTCTGGCGCATGACCCCTCATGTCATCGAACCCGATCCCCAGGCCGGCGCCGCCGTCAAGGCAGCCGACCGCGCGCACGTCTTCCACTCCTGGTCCGCCCAGGGCCTGATCGACCCGCTCGCCGTGGCCGGCGCCGAGGGTTCGTACTTCTGGGACTACGACGGAAACCGCTACCTCGACTTCGCCAGCGGCCTCGTCTACACCAACATCGGCTACCAGCACCCGCGCGTGGTGGCGGCCATCCAGGAGCAGGCCGGGAAACTCGCCACCTTCGCGCCCTCCTTCGCCATCGACGTCCGCTCCGAGGCCGCACGACTCATCGCCGAGCGCACCCCGGGCGACCTGGACAAGATCTTCTTCACCAACGGCGGCGCCGAGGCCGTCGAGAACGCCGTCCGCATGGCCCGGCTGCACACCGGCCGCACGAAGGTGTTCTCCGCCTACCGCTCGTACCACGGCGCCACCAACACCGCGATCAACCTCACCGGCGACCCGCGCCGCTGGCCCTCCGACACCGCCTCCGCCGGTGTCGTGCACTTCTGGTCGCCCTTCCTCTACCGTTCGCCCTTCTACGCCACCACGGAGGCGGAGGAGAGCGCCCGGGCCCTCCAGCACCTGGAGGACACGATCACCTTCGAGGGTCCGTCGACGATCGCCGCGATCATCCTGGAGACCGTGCCCGGCACCGCCGGCATCATGACCCCGCCGCCCGGCTACCTCGCCGGCGTCCGCGAGATCTGCGACAGGTACGGCATCGTCTTCATCCTCGACGAGGTCATGGCGGGCTTCGGCCGCACCGGCAAGTGGTTCGCCGCCGAGCACTTCGACGTCGTGCCCGACCTGCTGACCTTCGCCAAGGGAGTCAACTCGGGTTACGTGCCCCTCGGCGGCGTCGCCATCAGCGCCGAGATCGCCGCCACCTTCGACAAGCGGCCCTTCCCGGGCGGCCTGACCTACTCCGGTCACCCGCTCGCCTGCGCCGCCGCCGTCGCCACCCTCCAGGTGATGGAGGACGAGAAGATCGTCGAGAACGCCGCCCACATCGGCGAGACCGTCCTCGGCCCCGGCCTGCGCGAGCTCGCCGAGCGCCACCCGTCGGTCGGCGACGTCCGCGGCCTGGGCGTCTTCTGGGCGCTCGACCTGGTCAAGAACCGCGAGACCCGCGAGCCGCTCGTCCCGTACAACGCGGCCGGCGAGGCCAACGCGCCGATGGCCGCCTTCGGCGCGGCGGCGAAGAAGAACGGCCTCTGGCCCCTCGTCGCGATGAACCGCACCCACGCCGTTCCCGCCTGCAACGTCTCGGAGGCCGAGGTCAAGGAGGGTCTCGCGGCCCTCGACGCGGCCCTCGCGGTGGCCGACGAGCACATCGCGTAACCGCAGTACCGGAGAGGTTTCCTCCGTCTGGACTAGGGTGTCCCGAAGCCGGACGGAGGGGGCCTGCCCATGCCCGCGAGCGGAGCTGTCACCCGCAACACCTTGCGACAGCAGATCGCGGACGCGCTCCGTGACGAAGTGCTCGCGGGCCGTCTCCAGCCGGGCGAGGAATTCACCGTCAAACAGATCGCCGAGCAGTACGGGGTGTCCGCGACACCCGTGCGGGAAGCCCTCGTCGACCTCTGCGCACAGGGCCTCCTCGACTCCGACCAGCACCGCGGCTTCCGCGTCCACCAGTACTCGATCGACGACTACCGGGGGATGGTCGAGGCCCGGATGCTCGTGGTCGACGGCATATTCCGCCGCCACGCGCCCGCGACGACACCGCCCCCGGCCGCCGAACCCGGGCCCGGCATCGCGGTCGCGCTCGTCTCCGTACGGCGCCGCGGCGAGGCGGCGGCCCGCGCGGCCCGCGCCGGGGACCTCGACGTCCTCATCGGGTACGACATCCGCTACTGGCGCGAGCTGGGCCGCCTGGTCGCCGCCAACGACTACATCGCCGACTTCCTGCACCGGCTCCGCGTCCAGGCCTGGGTCTTCTCCGTGCCGTACCTGCGCTCCGAGCGGGACATGCTCGGCTGGCTCTGGAGCGGCCACATCGACCTGGTCGACGCCATCACCCGCGGTGACGCGGCCGCGGCCGTCTCGGTCGTGCGCGCGTACAACGCGCACTCGATGGAGTGGGCGGACCGCCTGGAGCGGCGGGGCGGTTGAGGGCCGGTCTCCGGGGGCAGGTCCTCAGCGGGTGAGCGGTGTCCGTGGGACGCCGACTAACCTGGCCGTCCCCGCGAAATCCCGAGCGTCCCCCGTGACTTCCCGCGACTTTCCCGCAACTGACGGAGAGCGAGCCTCCCTTGGCCTGTGACCTGTGGCTGGTCCCCCTCGTCGACGTGCTGTGCCACAGCCCCGACAACCCCTTCGCCGAAGAGATCGCCGCGTACGACGCCGTGCTCAGCGCCTCCGGGCTGCCGACCGTGCCCGTCTACGCGTACATGCCGGGACTCTCCGGTGACGTCGCCCCGGTCGCCGGCTTCGACTACGAGGCCCTGCACTTCCTGCGGCGCGCCTACCTGCTCCGGATGTGCGGGCTGCCGGTCGAACCGGTCGGCGAGCTCGGCGGGGACTACGAACAGCTCCTGGAGATGTTCGAGCCGACCGCCCAGCAGTCGCACCTGGTCTGGCACTACGACCACGCGGGCTCGTACGTGCCGGTCGACTTCCCGGTGCCGCTCGCCAGCGACGAGCTCCTGGAGGGCGGCGGGCCGCTCGGCTCCTCGTACGGGCTGCTCCGCGAGCTGGAGTTCGTGGCGCCCTCGATCGGCATCGACCCGGCGAACCCGCCGGCGCCCCCCGTACCGCCGGAGCGGCCGACCACCCTGGAGGAACCGGCCGTACCGATTCCGCTGGACGGCGGCCCCTTCGCGCGGGAGCGCCACGTGTGGCTGGGGCTGCACGCGGCGGCGACCCGGAGCCTGGCACAGGGCTCGATGATCATCCTGAGCTGAGGCGTCCGCGATCGTCCTGAGCCGAGGCGTCCGCCTGTTTCCGGCCCCCCGGACCGGCCCTACCGGGTCTCCGGGGGACGCTGGCGCGGCATGTTGGGCCGGGTGCCGGGCGGCAGCGGGAAGCGGCCCGAGGGGTGGGAGCTCTCCGCCCTGGCGGGCATCACGCCGACCGACTGGAGCGCCAGCGGCGCCGGGCCCGAGCGGAACTCGACCATCCAGTCCGCCGTCTCCGCCCGTACGAGCTCCGTCACGTCCTCCGAGAAGCGGCGCAGCACGCCGAGACACCGCTCGGCCGCCTCGCTGGCCGTGCCCTCCGTGGGGCCGAGCACCTCCCGGACGCTCTCCGAGGCCCAGTCGAACTGCAGCGCCTGGAGACGGCGCTGCACGGCCTGGGCGGTCGCCATGTCCCTCATCCAGCCCGAGGTGAACCCGAAGTACCGGTCGCAGGCCAGGCAGGCGGCACCGAGCAGCAGCGAGAGGTAGCCCAGGGCGGCGGCGCCCTCCACGACCCCGGTCAGGTCGAGCAGGGGCAGCGCGGCACCCGCGGTCACCCCGGCGGCCGTGCCGATCCGCAGGATCCGGGCGCAGAGGCGCTTGCGGACACGGTCGGAGAGGTACCACTCGACGGTGCGCAAGGCGTTGGACTCCACCCAGCGGTACAGCTCGTCGAGCCGCTCGGCGGGCTCGCCCCAGTCACCCAGGGGGAACGGCGTACCGGTCAGATCGCGGTGGACGTCTCCCCCGGGGGGCCCCGGTGGTGGCGTCTCCGGCTGCTGGCTCACCGGGGGACTCCTCTGTTCAGCTCAGCGCTCGTGTCCTTCTGTGACGTGCGGTGCACGTGGTGCCTGCCCTTCCTACCGCCGAATGGTGGGCGATGGGCCCGGAATCCCGGGATTTCCGCCCGCAAGAGGGTCTTGATCAGGTAGAGGAGCCCGCAGTTTCTCACTCGAAAGAGTGATGGAGGCGGGGCGGGCGGGGACCACGTAGGCTCGGCGTACCGACATACGGACGTACCGAACCTCAGGAGTGACCGTGATTCCCGGTGGTGGTCAGCCCAACATGCAGCAGCTTCTCCAGCAGGCCCAGAAGATGCAGCAGGATCTCGCCCGCGCCCAGCAGGAGCTCGCCGCGACCGAGGTCGACGGACAGGCGGGCGGCGGCCTGGTCAAGGCGACCGTGACGGGCTCCGGCGAGCTGCGAGGCCTCGTGATCGACCCCAAGGCGGTCGACCCGGAGGACACCGAGACGCTCGCCGACCTCATCGTCGCCGCCGTCCAGGCCGCCAACGACAACGCGCAGCAGCTCCAGCAGGCCAAGCTCGGCCCGCTCGCGCAGGGCATGGGCGGCATGCCGGGCCTCGGTTTCTGATCCCTCGTTCCGGGCCCTCCGGCGGCCCGGTCCCGGCGCTGGGCTATTAAGGCCCGCCCACAGCTACTACCGTAAGAATCAAGCACACCCTTGAAAGGGCGTTCCGTGTACGAAGGCGTGGTTCAGGACCTCATCGACGAACTGGGCAGGCTGCCCGGCGTCGGTCCCAAGAGCGCCCAGCGGATCGCCTTCCACATCCTCCAGGCCGAGCCCACGGACGTCCGGCGTCTCGCGCACGCGCTCCTGGAGGTCAAGGAGAAGGTCAGGTTCTGCGCGGTCTGCGGCAACGTGGCGCAGCAGGAACAGTGCAACATCTGCCGCGACCCGCGCCGCGACCTGACCGTCATCTGCGTGGTCGAGGAACCGAAGGACGTCGTCGCGATCGAGCGGACCCGCGAGTTCCGGGGGCGGTACCACGTCCTCGGCGGCGCGATCAGCCCGATCGAGGGCGTCGGCCCGGACGACCTGCGCATCCGCGAACTGCTCGCGCGGCTCGCCGACGGCACCGTCACCGAGCTGATCCTCGCGACCGACCCGAACCTGGAGGGCGAGGCCACCGCGACCTACCTGGCGCGGATGATCAAGCCCATGGGACTCAGGGTGACCCGGCTCGCCAGCGGCCTCCCGGTCGGCGGCGACCTGGAGTACGCCGACGAGGTGACCCTCGGCCGTGCCTTCGAGGGGCGGAGGCTGCTAGATGTATGACGACCGGGCCGGCGCGCTCTCAGGGAGGCTCCTCGATGTCTGACCCCACGCTGCACGCGATCACGCGGGACCCCGACGACTTCGCGGTCCAGATCGCCGACTCCATCGAAAGCTTCATCGTCGCGACGACCGAGGTCGCCAAGGGTGACGAGCCGGACAGCGCGGTCCCCTTCCTGCTCCTGGAGATCTCCCAGCTGCTCCTCGCGGGCGGCCGGCTCGGCGCGCACGAGGACATCGTCCCGGACGAGCGGTACGAGACGGACACGGGCCCCGAGCCCGACGCGGACGACCTGCGCGAGCGGTTCGCGGTGCTCCTCGACCCGGTGGACGTCTTCTCCGAGGTCTTCGACCCGTACGAGCCGCGCAAGGCCCCGGTCCCGGCCCGGATCTCCGACAACCTCGCCGACATCGTCACCGACCTGCGGCACGGCCTCGCCCACTACCGGGCCGGCCGGACCAGCGAGGCCCTGTGGTGGTGGCAGTTCTCGTACTTCTCGAACTGGGGCCCCACCGCCTCGGCCACCCTCCGGGCCCTCCAGTCCCTCGTCGCCCACGTCCGCCTCGACCAGCCGCTCGCGGCGCTCGACGGCCTCGACATCGACGAGGACATCACCGAGGACGACCTCGCGGAGGAGGCCGGGCGCGTGATGGTGGAGGAGATCGGGACACCGCTCGGGATGCGTCCGCTCAGGAAGTGACGCCCGCCCGGGAAGCGATGCCCGTCCGGGAAGCGATGCCCGTCCGGGAAGCGGCGTCCGCTCGGGAAGTGACGTTCTGATCACTCCGTGAGCGCGTCGTCTCAGCATTCGATATCACAGAGGCGTTCGCGGGTCCCTCGTTAGACTGAGGCGATCGCAGCGCCGGCTGCGGCACACACTGAGCGAGGAGCGCACGTGGGCCTTGTCGTGCAGAAGTACGGAGGCTCCTCCGTTGCCGATGCCGAAGGCATCAAGCGCGTCGCCAAGCGGATCGTGGATGCCAAGAAGAACGGCCACCAGGTGGTCGTCGTGGTTTCCGCGATGGGCGACACGACGGACGAGTTGATCGATCTCGCCGAGCAGGTATCCCCGATCCCTGCCGGACGAGAGTTCGACATGCTGCTGACCGCCGGAGAGCGGATCTCCATGGCCCTGCTGGCCATGGCGATCAAAAACCTGGGCCACGAGGCCCAGTCGTTCACGGGCAGCCAGGCCGGTGTCATCACCGACTCGGTCCACAACAAAGCGCGCATCATCGATGTCACGCCGGGCCGGATCCGGACCGCCCTCGACGAGGGCAACATCGCCATCGTCGCCGGCTTCCAGGGTGTGTCCCAGGACAAGAAGGACATCACCACGCTCGGCCGCGGCGGCTCGGACACGACCGCCGTCGCGCTGGCCGCCGCGCTCGACGCCGAGGTCTGCGAGATCTACACCGACGTCGACGGCGTCTTCACGGCCGACCCGCGCGTCGTGAAGAAGGCGAAGAAGATCGACTGGATCTCCTTCGAGGACATGCTGGAGCTCGCGGCCTCCGGCTCCAAGGTGCTGCTGCACCGCTGCGTCGAGTACGCGCGCCGCTACAACATCCCGATCCACGTCCGCTCGTCCTTCTCGGGACTGCAGGGCACCTGGGTCAGCAACGAGCCGCAAGGGGACCGCAAGGTGGAGCAGGCCATCATCTCGGGCGTCGCCCACGACACCTCCGAGGCGAAGATCACCGTCGTCGGTGTGCCGGACAAGCCGGGCGAGGCCGCGGCCATCTTCCGGGCCGTCGCGGACGCCGAGATCAACATCGACATGATCGTGCAGAACGTGTCCGCGGCCTCCACCGGCCTCACGGACATCTCCTTCACCCTCCCCAAGGCCGAGGGCCGCAAGGCCATCGACGCCCTGGAGAAGGCGAAGGGCGCGATCGGTTTCGAATCGCTGCGCTACGACGACCAGATCGGCAAGATCTCCCTGGTCGGCGCCGGGATGAAGACCAACCCGGGCGTCACCGCGGACTTCTTCCGCGCGCTCTCCGACGCGGGCGTGAACATCGAGCTCATCTCGACCTCCGAGATCCGCATCTCGGTCGTCACCCGCGCCGACGACGTCAACGAGGCCGTGCGCGCCGTCCACAGCGCCTTCGGCCTGGACAGCGACTCGGACGAGGCCGTCGTCTACGGAGGCACCGGCCGATGACGCCGAAGCCGACGCTCGCGGTCGTCGGTGCGACCGGAGCCGTCGGCTCGGTGATGCTCCAGATGCTCACGCACCACGCGGACGTCTGGGGCGAGATACGCCTCCTCTCCTCCCCGCGCTCGGCCGGCCGGAAGGCCGCCGTGCGCGGGGTGGAGTGCGAGATCCTCGCGCTGGACGAGGAGGCCCTGGAGGGCGTCGACCTGGCGCTCTTCCTGGTGCCCGATGCGGTGGCCGCGCAGTGGGCGCCCGTCGCCGCGGCCAAGGGCGCCGTCGTCGTGGACACCTCCGCCGCCTTCCGGGCGGACCCCGACGTCCCCCTCGTGGTCCCCGAGACCAACCCCCACGCGGCGCGCGTACGCCCCCGGGGCATCGTCGCCAGCCCCGGCTGCACCACCCTCGCGCTGATCGTCGCCGTGGGCGCCCTGCACGCCGAGTTCGGGCTCACCGAACTGGTCGTCACCGCCCAGCAGGCCGCCAGCGGAGCCGGCGCCGGACAGGCGGGCGTCGACGCGCTCCGGGCGCAGCTGGGCCTGGTGGCCTCCGACGGCGACCTGGGCACCCAGCCCGGGGACGTACGGCGGGCCGTCGGCGAGGGCACCGGCCCCTTCCCGGGCCCCCTCGCGTCCAACGTCCTGCCGTGGTCGGGCACGGCGGGCGCCGACGGGGCCTCCTCGGAGGAGGAGCGCGTACGGGACGAGACCCGCCGGATCCTCGGGCTGCCCTTCCTGCGGGTCGCCGCCACCTGTGTGCGCGTGCCCGTCGTCACCGGGCACTCCGTCTCCGTGCACGCCCGCTTCGAGCACCCCGTGCCGGTCGGGCGCGCGCACGAGATCCTGGCGACCTCGCCGGGGGTCGTGCTCTTCGACGACCCCGCGGCGGGCGACTTCCCCACCCCCGCCGATGTCGTCGGCACCGATCCGGCCTGGGTCGGACGGGTGCGGCGCTCCCTGGACGACGAGCGGGCGCTCGACTTCTTCGTCTGCGCCGACAACCTGCGGAAGGGCGCGGCGCTCAACGCGCTGCAGATCGCGGAATCGGTTGTCACGGATTTGTAGGCTCTGTGAACGACCTGTGAGTAAAAAGGCGTCAGATACCTCTTGAACTGCGGTGATTCCGTGGTCGACGATGCTCTTCCCCCTTGCTGCAACCAGTGGCCAGGTGGAGGCGTCTCTGCGTTCACCCACGGTCGTGGGGCGCGGACACGCTGTGAGGGCGGGGCATCGGGGGAGAACGGTTACGCATGAGGACAAAGGACGCGCCGTCGAAAAGGACGGCGCACGCGTACAACCCTGCCGGGGGGAAGCGTGTCCAACAGGCGTGGCAGAGGTACTCGACATCGCGACCATCGCTCCGCT
Organism: Streptomyces sp. NPDC058664; assembly: GCF_042716635.1. NCBI lineage: Bacteria > Bacillati > Actinomycetota > Actinomycetes > Kitasatosporales > Streptomycetaceae > Streptomyces > Streptomyces sp. NPDC058664. The sequence goes on from NZ_JBHXRW010000025.1 coordinate 76,329, forward strand.
GCGCGGCGCGGGCACGGCGGTGCTCCCCGTGCGGAGCGTCGCCGTCGTCCCCGTACGCGGACCGGCGCCCGGCCCCTACAGGCGCCCGCGTGCCCTCGGCGGGATGCCGGTGATCGCCCCCGTGCCCACCGGATCCCGCGCCGGCTCCGTGGACGGCATCCCGTCGCCCCGGGCCAGCGCCGAAAGCGCCTCGGCCGCCGGGACCACCGTCGACCACCTCACCGAGACCTACCGCGCCCACTACCGGTCGCTGCTCGGTCTCGCCGCGCTGCTCCTCGACGACACGGCCTCCTGCGAGGACGTCGTCCAGGAGGCGTTCATCCGCGTCCACTCGGCCCGCAAGCGGGTGCGCGAGCCCGAGAAGACGCTCGCCTACCTGCGCCAGACCGTCGTGAACCTCTCCCGGTCCGCGCTGCGCCGCCGCATCCTCGGCCTCAAGCTGCTGTCCAAGCCGATGCCGGACATGGCCAGTGCCGAGGAGGGCGCGTACGACCAGCTGGAGCGCGAGGACCTCATCAAGGCCATGCGCGGACTCCAGCGGCGTCAGCGTGAGGTGCTCGCCCTGCGGTACTTCTCGGACATGACCGAGGCGCAGGTCGCCGAGGCGCTCGGGATATCCCTCGGCTCGGTGAAGGCGTACGGTTCGCGGGGCATCGCGGCGCTGCGCGTCGCGATGGGAGCGACGTCATGAGCGAGGAGCCCGGCAAGGACGAGGGGTTCGGCAAGGACGACGAGAGCACGGGCGCCGGTGACATGGGCGCCGGTGGGGCGGGCGCCGGTGGCACCCCCGTGCCGCGTGACGCCCGAGAAGAACATGACGACCTGAGTGGACAGCGCATGGTGAACATCGAGCCCGGCCCCGGCGAGGGCGAAGGCGACGAGGAACTCGCGCTGCGGCGGCTGTTCCAGAGCGCCGTGTCCGGTCTCGAACCGTCGACCGGCTCGCTGGAGCACCTGCGCCGTGCCGTGCCCGCGCGGCGCGCCCGCAAGCGGCAGGCCGTCGTGGGCGCGGCCGCCGCGGCGGTCCTCATCGGGACGGCCGTGCCCGCCTTCCTGCACGTCGCCGCCTCGGGCGGCGTCTCCGCCGCCGGAAACCCGGTGAACGCGGGCCACGGCGAGGAGGCCCAGGGCGGCACCGGCGCGGAGACCGGCATCGAGGGCGGCCAGAGCGCCTCGCCCCCCGCGAGCAGCGCGTCCCCCAGCCGGGGCGCGGCGGAAGGAGCGGGGGACAAGCCGCAGCGGCCCGGTCCCGGCGTCTCCGGCAGCGGCCCGCAGGAGACACCGGGCGCGGACACCGGCTCCCTGCCGCGGTGCGGGGCCGGCCAGCTGGGCGTCAGCGCGGCGGAGGCCGGCGGACCCGACGGCGAGGGCAAGGTGTACGGCTCCTTCCGCATCGCCAACATCTCCGGCCAGGACTGTGTCGTGGACGGCAGCGGAGTCGTCGGCTTCGAGGCCCGCGGCGCGGCCGACCCGGCGCGGATCTCGGTGGTCCGGCACACCTCGGGGGACGGCGGGAGCGGGCTGCCCGACCCCTCGCAGGAGTCCTCCCCGCTCGTCCTGAAGCCGAGCGGCTCGTACGAGGTGAAGTTCGTCTGGGTGCCCAGCGAGACCTGTCCGACGACCGGGACCACGCCCACCCCGACCCCGACCCCGACGACCGAGCCGCCGACCGTACCGCCCACGTCGGAGCCCCCGACCGGCGGCACCGCCAGCCCCGATCCCAGCGAGGGCACCGGCTCCGGCGGCTCCGGCACCGGACCGGGCACCGGTACGGACACGGGCACGGGAGCGGACACCGACGCGGCACCCCAGCTGCTCCGCGAGGACGGCCCGGCGGACGGCAGCGTCCTGGTCAGCCATGTCGCGGAGCCGGGCGGCCCCTCGGCGTCGACGACCATCCCCGACGCCTGCGCGGGCACCATCTACCGGACCGGGATCCTGGACGCCTCCTAGAGGCCCTTGAGGCCCGGGGCGCGCCGACGGGGCGCCCCGGCCCCCGGCCGCTACAGGCCCAGGGCCTCGTCGCGGGACGCCTCCGCCTCACGGCGCACCAGGCGGAACCACATGAAGAGGACGAAGCCCGCGAAGACGAACCACTCCGCGGTGTAGCCGAGGTTCTGGAAGGCCTTCACGTCCAGGCCCGTGCCCGTCGCCGCGGCCGCCGGGACCGGGGTGAGGCCGGCGGGGGCGTCGGCGAGGGTGATCCAGGCGTCGTAGACGTCGTCCGTGACCACGTTCACCAGGGTGGCCGCGCTGATCATGCCGAGCTGCCCCTCGGGCAGCCCGCCGGCCGCGCGGACGCCCTTCGTGCCCGGGTTCTCCGAGGCCTGGAGCGCACCCACCACCGTGACCTCGCCGGACGGCGGGGCGGGGGCCTTCGCGTCCGTGGGGAGCCAGCCCCTGACCACCGGCAGGGACCGGCCGTCGTCCGTCCGCAGCAGCGTCAGGACGTACGAGCCCGTCCGGCCGTCCAGCTCGCGGTCCGGGACGAGGAACTGCTCCCCGAACCGGCCGCGCGCCTCGGCCGACCGGCCCGAGGTCTCCTTGTCCACCGGGAGCAGGGAATCCAGCGGCTCCGCCTTCAGCGAGCTCGCGGCGGGCCGCTCCTCGGCCTCCCGATGGGAGTCGACGCGATCCTCGAACTTCCCCAGCTGCCAGGTCCCCATGAAGACGCAGAACGGGATCGCGAGCAGGACGAAGACGTTGATCCCCCACCAGCGGGGCGTTCTCAGGAACCGGTACACGCCCCCACGGTACGCAAACCGGCTCAGCCTTCCGTCGGCCGGGTCCCCAGGTGCTTCGCGGCGAACGCGAGGTCCAGGGCGACCTGCTTGATCCGTTCCTCCACCACGAGCGAGCCGTGCCCCGCGTCGTACCGGTACACCTCGTGGACCGCGCCCCGGGCCGCGAGCCGGTCGACGTAGTTGTCGATCTGGCGGATCGGGCAGCGCGGGTCGTTGACGCCGGCCGAGATGTGCACCGGGGCCTTCACCGCGTCCACGTACGTCAGCGGCGACGAGGCCGCGTACCGCTCGGGCACCTCGTCGGGCGAGCCGCCGAGCAGCGTCCGGTCCAGCGCCTTGAGGGCCTCCATCTCGTCCTCGTACGCCGTGACGTAGTCCGCGACCGGGACCGCCGCGAGACCCACCGCCCACGCGTCCGGCTGCGTGCCGAGGCCGAGGAGCGTCAGATAGCCGCCCCAGGAGCCGCCGGACAGGACGAGCCGCGCCGGATCGGCGAGGCCGCTCGCCACCGCCCAGGCGCGGACCGCCTCCACGTCCTCCAGTTCGATCAGGCCGACCCGGTGCTTGAGCGCGTCCGTCCACTCCCGGCCGTACCCCGTCGAGCCCCGGTAGTTGACCCGCACCACCGCGTACCCGTGGTCCACCCAGGCCGCCGGGCCCGAGGCGAAGGCGTCGCTGTCGTGCCAGGTGGGACCGCCGTGCACCTCGAACACCGTCGGGAACGGACCCTCGCCCTCCGGACGCTGCACGAGCGCGTGGACCCTGCCGCCGGGGCCCTCCACCCACACGTCCTCCACCGGCACCGACGGCGGTGCCTTCGGGCCCGGAGGATCGAGGACGACACCGCCGTCCGTCGAGCGCACCACCGGCGGCTCGGCCGCCGAGGACCACAGGTACTCCACGCTGCCGTCGGGACGGGCCGTCGCGCTCGACACCGAACCGGCCGGGGTCTCCACCCGCACCAGGGCGCCCGTGGCGATCTCGTACCGCCACAGCTCGCTGCGGGCCTCGAAGCTGTGCACGATCAGCAAACCGGAGCCGTCCGGATACCACTCCGCCGACACGTCCCCCGGCAGGTCGAGCGCGAGGTCCGTCTCGGTGCCCGCCACCACGTCCCAGAGCATCGGCTCCCAGCGGCCGCGCCGCTGGTGCCCGACGAGCAGCCGGGTGTCCCCGGCCACCGGCGCGAAGCCGAGGACCGCGAGCCCCAGCTCCTCCGTACCGCCCTTGGTGTCGTCGAGCTCGGCGACCACACCCGCGTCCGACGCGCGCAGCACCCGCAGCGCCGAGTGCATCGCGTCCCCGTGCTCGGTGTGCTCGATCGCGATCAGCGAACCGTCGTACGACAGGTCCCCGACCCCGGCCGACTCCCGGTGCCGGTAGATCTCCACCGGGGCACCGTCCCCGGGGCGCACGAGATGGACCGTCGAACCGTCCTCGTCCGTGGAGCGGCCCACCACGAGCGTGCCCTCCCGGCCGATGGCGAGGCCCGCCGGGTAGGAGGCGCCGAGGCCGGGCACGGCCGGCTCGTCGGGGCCGCCGCCGAACGGCTGGCGCATCCACACCCCGAACTCGTCCCCGTCGGTGTCCGCGAACCACCAGATCCAGGCGCCGTCCGGTGACAGCGTGCCGTCCGTCGTGCCGTTCGGCCGGTCCGTGACCTGCCGCTGCTCCCCGCTCGCCCGGTCCCACGCGTACAACTCGTACGTCCCCGTCGCGTTGGACACGAACAGCGAGCGGTCCGGTGCCTCCTCGGCCCACTCGGGCAGGGAGACGCGCGGCGCGCGGAAGCGCTGCTCCCAGACGGGGGTGTCGATCGCCTTGCTCTCAGTCATGGCACCCATCATGCTCCGCGCGGCGGGCAATCGGGTCGCGTGGTCCCGAACCTGTGGATAACCTCGCCGACATGTACTCCCCGACCCCAGAGGACTGGCACGAGGGCAACCGCGCACGCTGGGACGAGCGCGTCCCGATCCACGCCGCGAGCGAGTACTACGACCTCGACGCCTTCCGCGCGGGCCGGGACGCCCTGCGGGACTTCGAGCTCGCGGAGGTCGGCGACGTCACCGGGCGCACCCTGCTGCACCTCCAGTGCCACATCGGCCTCGACACCCTCTCCTGGGCCCGCCGCGGCGCCTCGCAGGTCGTCGGCCTGGACTTCTCCGAGCCGGCCGTCGAGACCGCCCGCTCGCTCGCCGCCGACCTCGGCCTCACCCAGGAGCGCGCGGCCTTCGTCGCCGCCGACGTGTACGACGCCGCCGAGGCCGTACCGGACCGCGCGTACGACATCGTCTACACCGGCACGGGGGCGCTGTGCTGGCTGCCCGACATCGAGCGGTGGGCGGAGACCGCCGCCTCGCTCGTCGCCCCGGGCGGCTTCCTCTACGTGGCGGAGTTCCATCCGCTGACCGACTCGCTCGACGACGAGACCGGCAGCCGGGTCGTGCACGACTACTTCGTCCGCGACCCGTGGGTCGACACCACCCCGGGCACCTACGCCGACCTCGACGCCGCCACCGTCCACAACCGCAGCGTGGAGTGGGTGCACCCGGTCGGCGAGGTCGTCACCGCGCTCGCGAGGGCGGGCCTGCGGATCGAGTTCCTGCACGAGCACGACGCCTCGCTGGTCCCCCGCTACGGCGCGCTCCAGCGGCACGAGGACGGCTACTACCGCTTCCCGCCGGACCGCCCCCGCATCCCGCTGATGTACTCGGTCAAGGCGTCGAGGCCGGTCTGAGCGGGCCCTACGACCCCGGGCCGCCGAGCCTGATGACGGCCCGCCCGCCCCTGAGGTCCACCGTCGAGCGGTTCGGCGGGGCGCCGTCCTCCTCGTCGTCGCGCATCACCAGGGCGCTCTGACGCTCCTTGAGCTCGTTCTGCTTGCCCTGCGAGAACGTGGCGTGCAGCTGCTCGAACCCGGTCGACGAGACCTGGCCCCTGCGCTTGCCGCGGCCGGTCATGCGCAGGATCTGATCGGCGAAGGCGATCACGGTCAGCAGGATGACCAGACCGGGCAGCGTCGCGAACACGGCGAACTCCATGCCGTTCATCAGAACACGCCTCGGACGGGCCTGTCAGGACGGTGTCTCGGGGCGTATGTGATGCGTCCGGCGTCCGTCCGGGCCGAGGACCTGCGCCCCGATCTTGTGCGTGCGCAGCGAGAGCGCGGTGCCCGCGATCCGCAGCGCAGGGGCGGCCCGTACGAGCGCCGCCGTCACGTCGTGCAGTTCGTCGACCGTACGGAGCCACAGCGCGACGGCCAGGTTGTGCGGCCCGGTGACCGAGGTGACCAGCCGGGTCTCGCGCAGCCGGGCGAGGGCCGCCACCGTCGCCGGCACCTCGAGGGGCGGTACGTCGGTCGTGACCATCGCCCACACCGGGCGCCCGGAGAACCTCGGGGCCGGCAGGCAGTGGTGGTGGAGGACACCGCCCGCCGTGAGGACGTCCAGCCTCCGCCGTACCGTCGACTCGCTCGTACCGCACTGCCGGGCCAGCTCGGCGGCGCTGCGCCGGGCGTCCCCCGCCAGCTCCGCGACCAGCCGGTGGTCGAGCTCCGTGAGGTTCGGCCCGGTGCCCACGCGCGCACGTGGCCGCCGGTCCCCGACCGTGATCCCCGTGAGGAGCCGGACCTGGCCCGGGGTGAGCTGCTCGATCCGTGACCGGTACGGGCGGTTGTGCAGGCGGGTGACGACGTGGGTGCGGGCGCGGATCACGCCGGGCAGCCGCCGCACCCGGCCGGCGAGGTAGGCGTCGAGGTCGTACAGGTCGGGGCAGGCCACGAGCAGGACCAGATCGGCGTCACCGGTCACCTGGTGCACGCCGAGGGTCCGGGGATCGCCCGAGACCTCGGCCGCGGTGGCCTCGGCGTTCCCCGCGGCGCACTCCAGCTCGATCCAGGCGTAGAGCATGGCGTCCGTGCCGCGGCGGGCGGCGAGCAGCGAGCTCCAGGCGTACCCGTGGGCCGTGAGGTGCTCCCAGCGCCGGGCGAGGGTGTCGGGGCTCGACCCCAGAACGGCCGAGAGCTGTGTCCAGCTGGCACGCGGGGCTATCTGCAGTGCGTGGATCAGCGAAAGATCCGCCTCTCCCAGGACGGATTCCCCGGTACGCATTTTCCTCCTTGGCCGATCCCTGGGAATCCGTGGATGTGGGTCCCGGAGCGCCCCAGGATGTGGACCGGGGCCTCTGCATTCAAGCCGCAACGGCGATCGTTCGCCATCGACTCCGACACACGGCGGCATACGGGCCGGCTCACACGTCGGAACACACGCCACGGACGCGGGCGAGAACGCACACCACGGACGCGGGCACGGACGCGGCAAGAACGCGGGCACGGAACGAGCGGGGGACAGGACACATGGCGACCGGGGAACCACCGAGGACGGAACTGCTCTGGGGCGAACCGGTGTCCCCCGAGCAGCTCGCCGCCGCGGAGCGCGGATACGCCCGCTGCCGGCCCGACGAACAGCTCCTGTGGGAACGGCTCTCCGTCTTCGAGGGAGCCTTCGGCGAGGACGCCGTCCGCGAGGTGTGCGCCTCCGATGCCCTGCCCCCGGCGGTGATCCCGGCGGTCCTCGACCGCCTGGCCCCCGCCGCCCTCCTCCCCGTCGACGACCTCCTCGACGGCGAGAGCGACGCCCCCCGCTACTGGATGCCGCACCCCATGCGGGCCGTCGGCGCCCGTCGGCTCACCGCGCGCGGTGGGCGCCGGTCCGTCGTCGAGCACCACCGGTCGTGGTGCGTGAAGCTCGCCCGGCGGGCCGCCGACCGGTGGCACAGCGGCCGGCAGCTCGACGCCCGCGACCTCGCCCTGCGCGAACTCCCCGACCTGGCCGCCGCCATGGACCCGACGACCGCGCCCGTCCCGTCGGAGGCCGAGGCGGAGACGGCCGTCGAGATCGCCGTCTCCCTGTGGTTCCTCTGGGTCGCCTGCGGCCGGGTCGCCGAGGGCCGCATGCGGCTGCGGCACGCCCTCTCCCTGCACACCGGGCAGCCGACGCCCCGCGCCCTGTGGCTCGCCGCCTTCCTGGAACTGGAGTCGGGCCGCCCCGAGGACGCCGACCCGCTGCTCGTACGGGCCTGGGCGGCGGCCGTACGGGGGCGGGACGAGCGGGCCCTCGGCCTGCTGGCCCATCTGCGCGGCGCGACCGCCCTCTACCAGGGGCGTACGCGCGCGGCGGAGACCGAGTTCAGGGACGCGCTGGCCCTGATGGGGGAGTGCCCGGAGTTCGGGCCGACCCGGGAGCTGTGCTGGGCCGCGCTGGCCCTCTCCCTCTGCCACACCGACCCGGAGGCGGCCCAGGAGGCCCTGGACCAGCTGGTGCTCGAACCGCCGTCGCGCCGGGCCTGGGCGGGGCGCGACCTGTGGGCGGAGGCGTGGACGCACCACGCGCGTGCCGAACTCCTCGCCTGGGACGGGGAACGGGAGCGGGCCGCCGACCACGCCCGGCGGGCGCTGCGCGGCCATCTGGTGCTCGGTTCGGCGGTGGGGGCGGCCTGTGCGGCGGAACTCCTCGCGCAGCTGCGCCTCCTGACGGGCCGACCGGCGTCTGCCGCGCATCTCCTGGGCGCGGTCAACCTGTTGAGGACCTCGGTCTTCGACGTCTCGTACCGGCCGGCGGAGTACTGGGCGAGGACCAGGGACCGCAGCGAGACGGCGCTGCGGGGCCTGCTCGACGATCCGGAGCTGCGGCGGGCGTACGAAGAGGGCGCGAGGATCGGCCTGTTCGCCCTGGCGGAGACGGCGTAGCGGCGCCCGGGAGGCGTGAGCGGGGGGCGTGAACGGGGCGTACGCGTGGGCATGAGCGGGAGCCGTTGTCGGTCGCGCTGTCTACGATGACGGAATGTTCGCCTTGGCCGCGGCCGTGTTCTTCCTGCTGCTCTTCGGGATCGGTGTGCTGCGCGACCGCCGCCGCTTCGGCAACGCCGTGTACCTCGGTCTCGCCGTCACCTTCCTCGGGATCGGGCTCCTCGCGGAGGTCGACGAGGCCCCGCCCGGAGTCGCCGAGACGGTGATGGTGGTCGCACTCCTTGTGCTCGGCCTCGGCCCCGTCGTCCTCGCCGGACTCCTCTGCGCCAACGGCGTGAAGATGATCCGCAAGGAGGGCAGACGCCCGGCGAACCTGCTCTCGCTCCTCGCCGGACTCGGCATGTTCGGTGTGATGGTCCTGGCGGTGTTCGCCGGCACGACGGGGTCGTGGGCCCTGACCATGACCGTCCTCACCACCCTGTGCGTCCTCGGGTACGTCTCCTTCCTCTTCGCCTGCTTCGTCGGCTACGCGTACCTGTACGGCCGGCTGCGGATCCGCCGCGACGCCGACTACGTCGTGGTCCTCGGCTCCGGGCTGATCGGCGGGCGCCGCGTACCGCCGCTCCTCGCGAGCCGTCTGGACCGGGGACGGCAGGTGTACGAGCGGCTGGCCGCGCGCGGCGGGGCCGCGCCCGTCCTCATCGCCTCCGGCGGGCAGGGTCCCGACGAGGAGCTGCCCGAGTCCCACGCGATGGCCGACTACCTGGTCGAGCGGGGCTTCCCGGCGGCGGCCGTGGTGCGCGAGGACCGCTCGCGGAACACCGAGGAGAACATGCTCTTCAGCAAGGAGCTGATGGAGCGGGACCGGCCGGGCTCCTCGTGCGTGATCGTCACCAACAACTACCACGCCTTCAGAGCCGCCCTCGCGGCCCGCAGGGCCGGGGTGGACGGCCAGGTCGTGGGTTCGCCGACCGCCGCCTACTTCTGGCCGACGGCGACCATCCGCGAGTTCGTCGCCGTCTTCCTCCACTACAAGGTGGTGAACCTCGGGGTCTGCCTGACCCTGATCCTGCTCGGAGTGCTGGCCTGGGCGAGCCGCTGAGGACGGAGCCCGGCCTGCGGGGCCTGCGGGAGCGGCGTTCCGTACCTACGCTTGGGGTACGGAGGTGACCCATGAGCCGACGGCACCACTTCCACATCGACCACCTCGGCCACTCGGTCTCCGCGACCGTCCAGACGGGGCACCACCCCGTCGTCGAGGTCCTCGTCGACGGCAAGGAGACCGGCTACGCGAAGGGCGAGGGCGACCGGCCGGTCACCGTCCCGGTCGAGCTGCCGACCGACCCTCCGACGACGGTGAGCGTACGGGCGGCCCCGGGGCCCGGCGTACCGCGCTGCCTGCTGATCACGTCGCCGGACGACGAGCCGCAGGTGATGGCGCCGAGAGCGTACTGAGGGCCCTGGGACCACCGCCGGCCCGTCGGCTCAGGAGAGCCAGGCCATCCCGATGACCAGGAAGACCACGAAGGCGATGGCTCCGGCCACCGCGGCCGTCTTCCGGGGACGGCGCCGGGAGAGCTCCGCGAGCCCCCCGCCCGCGGCACCGGGCCGCTCGCGCCGCCGGGACGCGGACGCGCCGGCGGGCGCGGGTCTGCGCGCCGGTGCCGCGGCGGGTCTGTGGCCCTGTCCGGGCACGGTCACGGGCGCCGGCATGGGCGTGGACATGGGGGAGGACATCGGCGCGGACACATGCGGGGGACGGGTGGCGGCGGCGCCCCGCGACGGCCCGGGACGGTGGTGCGACGCGGGGGGGCCGGGCCGCGCCGGGGCGGCGTGCGGGTAGCCGCGCCAGGCGCCGGAGGAGAACCAGTCCGCGATGGCCTGCGCCGGGGGCCGCTGCTCCGGCTGCTTCGCCAGCAGGCTCAGCAGGTACGCCTCGAACTCGGGCGGCAGCACGACCCCGAGCCGGCCGGGGGGCATCGGAGCGGTGTCGATGTGCTGGTACAGCAGCGCCGTCGCGGTGTCCGCCCGGAACGGCGGGCGGCCGGTGAGGAGTTGATAGAGCACGCAGCCGAGCGAGTACACGTCGGACGCGGGCGAGGCGGGCTGCCCGAGGGCCCGCTCGGGCGCCAGGTAGAGCCCCGTGCCCACGATCTGCCCCGTCGTGGTGAGCGCGGCCGAGGGGTCGTCGACGAACCGCGCGATGCCGAAGTCCGCCAGCTTCACCGTCCCGTCCCCGTCGATCAGCAGGTTCCCCGGCTTGATGTCCCGGTGCACGACGCCCTGCCGGTGCGCGGCGGCGAGCCCGGCGGCGGCGTGCGCGGCGACCACGGCGACCCGCTCGGCGGGCAGCACCAGCGGATCGGAGGGGCTCCCGGCGAGGCTGTCGCCCTCCACCAGCTCCATGACGAGGAACAGCTTCCCGTCCCACGTACCGAAGTCGAAGACGCCCACCACGTGCGGGTGGCTCAGCCGGGCGGCGGTCTGCGCCTCCAGCCGGAACCGGTCACCGGCGGAGGGGTCGGTCGACTGCGCCAGCATCAGCTTGACCGCAACGGACCGGCCGAGCACCTCGTCGGTGGCCTGCCACACCTCGCCCATGCCGCCCCGGCCGATACACACGTGAAGCCGATATCGGTCCGCGACCAGCACCTGGAGACCACCCTTTCGACGATCGATCAACTTGACGGAAGGGAACCAGCGTAGAGCCGCGCGGCGATGCTCTTCGCCGCACTCCCCCCACGTCCCGCCCCTACCCCGCGGTGGACGCCCGCGTACGGCGCTCCCGAGGCCGCGATCCCGTGGCCGAGGACTCGTCCGGTGGACGAAGACCGTGGTGCGGGTGAACGAGGGGTGGCGCGTCCGGTTAGCATCGCGGCCCGGAGTGAGTGCCGGCGGACGTCGGTGAGCGTGGAACGGAGTGGGTCGTGACACGACCTCGTGTGGGTGTGGCGGTACTGACGATGGGCACGCGCCCGGTCGAGCTGCGGGCGCTGCTCGACGCCGTGGCCCGGCAGGACGAGCCCGCCGCCCGGATCGTCGTCGTGGGCAACGGAACCGGGACGCTCCCGGAGCTCCCCGAGGGCGTGACGGGGGTGGAACTCCCCGAGAACAGGGGTGTGTCGGGCGGCCGGAACGTCGCCATCGAGACGTTGCGCGCGTTCGGCGACGTCGACGTGCTGGTGGACCTGGACGACGACGGCCTGCTCGTCGACACGGACGTCTTCCGGCGCCTGGCCGACCTGTACGAGGGGGATCCGGCCCTGGGCGTCGTGTCGTTCCGTATCGCCGACGAGACGGGCGAGACGCAGCGGCGCCACATCCCGCGCCTCGGGGCGAAGGACCCGATGCGCGGCGGAGAGGTCACGACCTTCCTCGGCGGCGGCCACGGCCTGTCGATGACGATGCTCGACGAGATCGGCGGCTGGCCGGAGGAGTTCTTCTTCACCCACGAGGAGACCGATCTGGCCTGGCGCGCCCTCGACGCGGGCTGGAAGGTCATCTACGAGCCGGCGCTGCTCCTCCAGCACCCGAAGACCAGTCCGGCCCGGCACGCCGTCTACCACCGGATGACCGCCCGCAACCGGGTCTGGCTCGCCAAGCGCAACCTGCCCGCCCCGCTGGTCCCCGTCTACCTGGGCGTCTGGACCCTGCTCACGCTGGCCCGCACCCGCTCCCTGCCGGGCCTGGCGTCCTGGTTCGCGGGCTTCGCGGAGGGCGTACGGCGCTCCGGCGGCCCCCGGCACCCGATGCGCTGGTCCACGGTCCGCCACATGACCCGCCTGGGCCGCCCGCCGGTGATCTGACGCGCCGGTCGTCGGCCCCGCGCTCGTGATCACCGCGATCGTCAGTCATGCCACGGCCACGATCCTCATGATCACTTCTCGCTGGTGGCGGTCTTCCCGGTCCGCGAGAAGCGCCGGGCGCCCCTGACGGCTGAGGGACAGGCCCCTCGGGGAGACCCGAGGGGCCTGTCCCTCCCGCCCGGAAGACCGCCGGAAACCACTCAGGGGCCCGACCCGCTCTCGCGGATCAGGCCCCTGATCTGGTCTTACAGCTGTCGGGGTGGCGGGATTTGAACCCACGACCTCTTCGTCCCGAACGAAGCGCGCTGCCAAGCTGCGCTACACCCCGATGTCACTGCTCTGTTGTTCACGTCGCGGCGACATCGCTTACTTTAGCCCACGCGCGCGCTGAGGCGAAATCCGTTGTTCGGGGGGTCGCGGCGCAGGTCGGATGCGGTCCCGGCGGGAGCACGCCTCCCGCCGGGGGTGGTCAGGCGCGGGACGTCAGGGTGAGCAGGGTGACCTCGGGGGGGCAGGCGAAGCGGACCGGGGTGAACCGGTTGGTGCCGCAGCCCGCGGAGACGTGGAGGTACGAGGTCCGGCCGGCGGCCGTGTGGGTGGAGAGCCCCCTCGCGCGGTCGGTGTCCAGGTCGCAGTTGGTGACGAGCGCCCCGTAGAAGGGGACGCGGAGCTGGCCGCCGTGGGTGTGCCCGGCGAGGATCAGCTCGTACCCGTCGGCCGTGAAGGCGTCGAGCGAGCGCAGGTACGGGGCGTGGACCACGCCCACCGTGAAGTCGGCCGCCCCGTCGGGGCCGCCGGCCACCCGTTCGTACCGGTCGCGCTTGATGTGCGGGTCGTCGAGCCCGGTGAACGCGAGGTCCGCCCCCGGCAGCTTGAGCCGGCCCCGGGTGTTGGTGAGGTCCAGCCAGCCCGCCGCGTCGAAGGCGTCCCGCATCCCCTCCCAGGGGTTGTGGACGGCGCCGACGACGGGCTTGTTGCCGTTGAGGCCGTGGCGGCCCTGCGCCTTCTCCATCAGGTAGCGGGCGGGGTTGCGCAGCTTGGGCCCGTAGTAGTCGTTGGACCCGAAGACGTACACCCCGGGGAACTCCATCAGCGGGCCGAGCGCGTCGAGCACCTCCGGCACCGCGTCCGGGTCGGACAGGTTGTCGCCGGTGTTGACGACCAGGTCCGGGCGGAGCCCCGCGAGGGACTGGAGCCAGGCCCGCTTCTTGCGCTGCCCGCTCACCATGTGGATGTCGGAGACCTGGAGGACCCGCAGGTCGCTCATGCCTGGCGGGAGCACCGGGACCGTCACACGGCGGAGCCGGAACGAGCGGGCCTCGAAACCGGCCGCGTAGACGATTCCTGCGGCGGCCGTCGCCGTGAGGCCTGCCGTGATCTTCAGGGGGATCCCGTACCGTGCGCGCATTCCCCCATCGTCGCAGACCCGTGGCGCGTAAATGCGCGGGCGGGTGGGGTGGTGCACCTGCCACACTTGACCCCATGACCACGCTCAAGGAGAAGCTCAAGGCCGACCTCGACGCCGCGATCAGGGGGCGCGACGAACTGCGCTCCTCGACCCTGCGGCTGACCATCACCGCGATCACCATGGAGGAGGTCGCGGGCAAGTCCAAGCGCGAACTCTCCGACGACGAGGTGCTGAAGGTGATCGCCAAGGAGGCGAAGAAGCGCCGCGAGGCCGCGGAGGCCTTCGCCCAGGGCGGCCGTGCCGAGTCCGCCGAGCGGGAGAAGGCGGAGGGCGTCATCCTCGACGCGTACCTGCCGAAGCAGCTCAGCGACGAGGAGCTCGACGGGATCGTCGCGGCGGCCGTCGAGGAGGCGAAGGCGGCGGGCGCCGAGGGGCCGCGCGCCATGGGCGCCGTCATGAAGATCGTGAACCCGAAGGTGGCCGGTCAGGCCGACGGCGGGCGGGTCGCCGCCTCCGTGAAGAAGCTGCTCGCGGGCTGATCCGCGGGAGCAGCGGGAGTACGGGAGTACGTACGAGGAAGGGCGCCCCACCGGTCAGGTGGGGCGCCCTTCCTCGTGTCGGTCCGGTGCTTCAGCGGCCGTTGGGCTTGCCGTTGCCGCGTCCGCCGCCGTCGAACAGGTCCGTCGGGAGCGTGATCCCGGGGAGCGGCCCGGTGGTGTCGCCGGGCTTCCGGGGCTTGTTCGGGCCCTCGTCGCCCTTCTCCTTGTCCTTGGGCTTCTCGGCCCGGGGGACGGAGATGGGGGCGAAGGAAGGCGTCTCGCCGGCGTCCAGCGCGCCCGTCATCGCGATCCGCCAGATCGGGCCCGGGAGGCAGCCGCCGCAGACCTTGTCGTAGTACTGGCCACCGATGGTGATCTTGAACATCGGCTGCTGCTCGCCGATGTCGTCGCCGACCCAGACCGCGGTGGAGAGGTTGGGCGTGTAGCCGACGAACCAGGCGTCCTTGCGGTCGTTCGTCGTACCCGTCTTGCCCGCGTTGTCACGGTCGCTGAGGCCGGCCTTCGTACCCGTGCCGTCCTCGACGACGCCCTTCAGCATCTGGTTGACCAGGTCGGCGGTGCGCTCGCTCATCGCCCGCGTGCACTTGGTCTGCGGCACGTTGAGCTTGTCGCCGTTGGGCGCCTTGATCGACTCGATGGCGACCGGGGTGCAGTGCAGACCCCGGTTGGCGAAGGTCGCGTAGGCGGACGCCATCGCCAGCGGGGTGCTGACCTGGCTGCCGAGGGTGAGCGCCGGCGTCACGTCGAGCGGCTTGCCGTCGCCGCGCGCGTACCCCAGCTTCTTCGCCATCTGGGCCGTCTCGCACAGCCCGACCTGCTCCTCGAGGAGCACGAAGTAGGTGTTGATGGACTTGCCGAGCGCGCTCGTCATGTCCCAGCTGCCGGCCTCGGACTCCAGTTCGTTCTGCAGCTCCCACTCCCTGTTGGCACCGGGGGAGCCCTTGCAGTCGCGGAAGCCGCTCTCGTTCACCTTGATCTTCCACGGCGTGCTGTAGGACTGCGCGGGGCTGATGCCCTTCTCCAGCGCCGCGGCGGCGGTGAACGGCTTGAACGTCGAGCCGACCTGGAAGCCGTAGGTGCTGCCGCCCATCTTGTTCGTGACGGCGAGGTTGATGGTCGTCTCGTGCTTCTTCTGGTCCAGGCCGTACGGGCGGGACTGGCCCATCGAGAGGATCTTGCCGGTGCCCGGCTGGACCTGCACCACCGAGGTGGCGACCGGGTCGTCCTTGTTGATCTTCGCGACGGCGGCCTCGTTGGCGGCGGCCTGCGCGCGCGGGCTGAGCGTGGTCCTGACGGTGAGACCGCCCAGGTTCCACAGCTTCTGGCGCTCCTCGGCCGTCTTCCCGAAGACCGGGTCGGAGAGGATCGTCTTGCGGACGTAGTCGCAGAAGAAGCCGGCGCCGTCGACGGCGGTGATGCAGCCGTTCTTCGGGGACTTGACCTTCAGCTTGAGCGGGGCCGCCTTCTCCTTGTCCGCCTCGGCCTGGCTGATGTCGCCGACGTCCGCCATCCGCTGGAGGACCACGTTGCGGCGCTTGGTGGCTTCCTGGATGTCGTTGATCGGGTCGTAGCGGCTCGGTGACTGGACGAGGCCGGCCATCATCGCCGCCTCGCCCACGCTCAGGTCGGCGGCGTGCTTGGAGAAGTACCGCTGGGAGGCGGCCTCGATGCCGTACGCCTGCTGCCCGAAGAAGGTGATGTTGAGGTAGTTCTCCAGGATCTTCTTCTTGCCCAGCTCCTCCTCGACCTGGATCGCGAACTTCAGCTCGCGGACCTTGCGGCCGATGGTCTGCTGGGTGGCCTGCGCGACCTTCTCGGGGTCGTCACCTGCCTCCTCGACGAAGACGTTCTTCACGTACTGCTGGGTCAGCGTGGACGCGCCCTGCGCGACCCCACCCTCCTGCGCGTTCCGGTTGATCGCGCGCAGCACGCCCTTGAGGTCGATGGCCCCGTGCTCGTAGAAGCGTCCGTCCTCGATCGCGACGATCGCGTTCTGCATGTGCGGGGAGATCTTCTCCAGCGGCACGACCTTCCGGTCCCGCGAGTACACCGTGGCGAGGAGACCGCCCTCGGAGTCGAGGATCGTGGTGCGCTGACTCAGCGGTGGGGTCTTCAGGTTGGAGGGGATCTCGTCGAACCCTTCGACCGTGCCCTTCGCGGCCAGCCCGAGCGCGCCGGCCGCGGGCAGGGCGATCCCTGCCAGCACGGCTCCCGCGAGCACACTGACACCGAGGAACTTGGCGGCCTGCTGGGTCCCGGTCAGACCACCGCCCGAGCGCTTCTTTGCCATGGGGGCAGCCTACGTTCTCATTCGCCGGACACACGTATATGCCTTGGCCTAAGCTGCTCCCAACTGTCACAGCAGTGCGGTCCGGCATCAAGACCCGCGTGTGACATAGGCATGAATTCCCCTGAACCCGAAACAGGGGAACCTCGTGTCCGTTTCCGGATCATGCGTCACACGGTGTCCGAAGTGGGACCGTCAAGGACGGGCGTATCCATGGGATATGTCCGCTATCACACGCATGTCCTTCGATCACTCCCCTGGGTGATCTGACGCGCACGCATAGTCCGTTCGGGCCATCCAAGATTGGGCCCGAAGGGGGTGTTGCGCTGTGCCCACCTTCCGTAACGTCCCAACTGGCAGCGGTGAATATGCCGCTGCCGCCGTGGGGGAGCCTCGATTCGGGAGAGGACGGCGCCGGTATGGGCTGGGTAGCTGACTGGAGTGCGCAGGCGGCCTGCCGCACTACCGATCCGGATGAACTTTTCGTGCAGGGAGCGGCACAGAACAGGGCAAAGGCGGTGTGCACCGGATGCCCGGTGCGGACCGAGTGCCTCGCCGACGCCCTCGACAACCGCGTGGAGTTCGGTGTGTGGGGCGGCATGACGGAGCGCGAGCGACGCGCGCTGCTGCGCCGCAGGCCGACCGTCACCTCGTGGCGCCGGCTCCTGGAGACCGCGCGCACGGAGTACGAGCGGGGAGCGGGCCTGCTGCCCGTGGCGATGGAGGACGACGCGACGTACGAGGCGTACGCCGCCGTCGGCTAGGCCCGTACGCGGCGGCCGGCCAGGCGCGTACGCCGCCACCGACCGGACCGCGTCCGGCGGATCGGGGCCGAACAGGCGCTAGACCCTCGGCCGGGCCGAGGGCATCCGTCCGGCCGTCAGCCGGTCACCGATGGCCCGCAGCCCGGCGAGGTCGTGCACATCGCCGGGCAGGGCCGCCACTTCGGTCACCGCCACCTCGGGGTGGAGTGCCGTGAAGCGGTCACGCGTGCGCTGCTCACGCGCGAGCACCCGCATGCGCTCGGCATGCAGGTGCAGAAGTCCCGCGGTGAGATGTCGTACGTCCACGTCTGTTTCCTGTGCCGGTTCGGCTGTGGGGGCAGCCTCGGGTACGGGAGTTGCGGCGGCGGTGGCGAGGTCGAACGGCTCGGACTCAGTGGCCGGGGAGCCACTGCGGTCAGCTTTCCCGCCCCCCTGATCCACAATGCGCCCCTCCTCAAGATTTTCCGCGGCGGCCCGCGCCCGCTCGGCCGACAGCCGGGCGGCGTCACTGCCGTGGACCCGGTTGAGGACGAGACCGGCCAGCGGCATCTCCTCGGCGGCCAGCCGCTCCACGAAGTACGCGGCCTCGCGCAGCGCGTCCCGCTCCGGCGTGGCCACCACGAGGAAGGCCGTGCCCGGGGCCTGGAGCAGCTTGTACGTGGCGTCCGCGCGGGTACGGAAACCGCCGAACATCGTGTCCATCGCCGCGACGAACGTCTGCACGTCCTTGAGGAACTGACCCCCGAGCAGCTTGCCGAGGGTCCCCGTCATCATCGACATGCCGACGTTGAGGAACTTCATGCCGGCCCGGCCGCCCACCTTCGCCGGCGCCATGAGCAGCTTGATGAACTTCCCGTCGAGGAACGACCCGAGCCGCTTCGGCGCGTCCAGGAAGTCCAGGGCGGACCGGGACGGCGGGGTGTCCACGACGATCAGGTCCCACGCGTCGCGGGCCCGGAGCTGGCCCAGCTTCTCCATCGCCATGTACTCCTGCGTACCGGCGAATCCGGCGGACAGGGACTGGTAGAAGGGGTTCTCCAGGATCGCCCGCGCCCGCTCGGGGTCCGCGTGCGCCTCGACGATCTCGTCGAAGGTCCGCTTCATGTCCAGCATCATGGCGTGCAGTTCGCCGCCGTCGGAGCCCTTGATGCCCTCGACCTTGCGCGGGGTGTTGTCGAGGGAGTCGATTCCCATCGACTGGGCGAGGCGGCGGGCCGGGTCGATGGTGAGGACCACGACCCGGCGTCCGCGCTCCGCCGCCCGTACGCCCAGGGCCGCCGCCGTGGTCGTCTTGCCGACCCCGCCGGAGCCGCAGCAGACGATGATGCGGGTGCCCCGGTCGTCGATCAGCTGATCGAGGTCGAGGCCGAGGACGGGAACGGCGTCGAGGACGGGTGCGCCGTCGAGCCCGTCCGCGACGGGGGTCCGGTCGGACTCCGGGGCCGTGCCCGCCTCCTGAGTCGTGTCGAGTCCGCCCCCGGCGGGACCGGCAGCCTTCTCCGTCACGCGCCCACCCCTTGCTTCCGCAGTTCCTTCGCCAGCCGGTAGAGCCCCGCGATGTCCGCCCCGTCCCCCAGGAAGGGAAGCTCGTACGAGGGGACGCCGATGCCGTCGAGGACCGTGCGCTGCGCCCGCTCCAGCTCCACCCGCCGGGCGTGCTCGGCCGCCTGGCCGAGCAGCGGCTCGACCAGCGTCGTGCCGCCCGTGACGCCGGCGGAGACCAGCGTCCTGGCGATCGCCTCCCGGTGGTCGCCGGAGGCGGCCCGTACCGCCGCCTCGTCGAGGACGTGCGGCCGGACCATGTTCACCACGACCCGGCCCACGGGCAGTTCGGCGTCCCGGAGCTCCGCGATGCCGTCCGCCGTCTCCTGCACCGGCATCTCCTCCAGGAGGGTCACCAGGTGCACCGCCGTCTCCGGGGACTTGAGGACCCGCATGACGGCCTGCGCCTGGTTGTGTATCGGGCCGATCCTCGCCAGGCCCGCCACCTCGTCGTTGACGTTGAGGAAGCGGGTGATGCGGCCGGTGGGCGGCGCGTCCATCACCACGTGGTCGTACGTGTGACCGCCGTGCTTCTCGCGCCGCCGGACCGCCTCACAGGCCTTGCCGGTCAGCAGGACGTCCCGTACGCCCGGCGCTATCGTCGTCGCGAAGTCGATCGCGCCGAGCTTCTTCAGGGCCCGCCCCGCGCTGCCCAGTTTGTAGAACATCTGGAGGTAGTCGAGGAGCGCGCGCTCGGCGTCGATCGCCAGCGCGTACACCTCTCCGCCGCCGGGGGCGACGGCGATCTTGCGCTCCTCGTACGGAAGTGTCTCCGTCTCGAAGAGCTGTGCGATGCCCTGTCTGCCTTCGACCTCGACGAGGAGGGTGCGCTTGCCCTCCGTCGCGAGGGCGAGGGCGAGGGCGGCGGCGACCGTCGTCTTACCGGTACCGCCCTTGCCACTGACGACCTGGAGCCTGCTCACGCTGTCGAGCCTAACCACTGGCGGCGGTGCCCAATCAGGTGGCCGCCCCGGAGGAGCTCCCTGGGGGAAGCTTCGGGGACCGCCTCGAAGGGTGGCCGCGCCGCAGCGGATACAGTCGGCTCCATGACCAAGTGGGAGTACGTCACGGTGCCGCTTCTGGTGCACGCGACCAAGCAGATTCTGGACACCTGGGGCGAGGACGGCTGGGAGCTCGTCCAGGTCGTGCCCGGGCCGAACAACCCCGAGCAGCTCGTGGCCTACCTGAAGCGGGCCAAGTCGTGAGCGGGACCGTCGAGGCGAAGCTCGCCGAGCTGGGCCTGACCCTGCCGGCGGTCGTGCCGCCGCTGGCCGCCTACCAGCCGGCCGTGCAGTCGGGCGTGTACGTCTACACCTCGGGCCAGCTCCCGATGGTGGGCGGCGAGCTCCAGCTGACCGGCAAGGTCGGCGGCGAGGTCACCGCGGAGGAGGCCAAGCAGCTCGCGGCCACCTGCGCGCTGAACGCGCTCGCGGCCGTGAAGTCGGTCGCCGGTGACCTGGACCGGATCAAGCGGGTCGTGAAGGTCGTCGGCTTCGTCGCCTCCGCCCCCGACTTCACCGGGCAGCCGGGCGTCATCAACGGCGCCAGCGAGCTGCTCGGAGCGGTCCTCGGCGACAAGGGCGTGCACGCCCGCAGCGCCGTCGGCGTGACCGTGCTGCCGCTCGACGCCCCGGTCGAGGTCGAGGTCCAGGTGGAACTGGTCGAGGCCTGACCTCACGCCGTACGTCCGTGCGCGACGCAGAGCCGGTTCTCCCGCCCGGGAGGATCGGCTCTCGTGCATTCCGGTGCTTGCGCATAGCATCCGGCCATGTCGAATGGTCAGCCGAAGCAGGCGAGTGGTCAGCCGGAGCAGGCGAACAGCGGTCGGCCGGAGCAGCCGAGCGGTCGGCCGGAGCCGAGCACCCCGGCGGTTCAGCCGAAGCGGGCGAACGGGCAGTGGTACCCGCCCGAGTGGCCCGACCGCATCCGCGCCCTCGCCGCCGGCGAGCTCACCCCGGTGACCCCCCGCCGCGCCGCGACCGTCCTGCTCCTGCGGGACGGGGCCGCGGGTCCCGACGTCCACATGCTGCGCCGCCGTACCTCCATGGCCTTCGCGGGCGGCGCGTACGCCTACCCCGGCGGCGGTGTCGACCCGCGCGACGAGCACCCGGTGCGCTGGGCGGGGCCCTCCCGGGAGTCGTGGGCGGCCCGGCTCGGCCTCGACGACCCCGCGCAGGCCCAGGCCGTGGTCTGCGCCGCCGTGCGCGAGACGTACGAGGAGGCGGGCGTCCTGCTCGCCGGGGAGACCCCGGAGACCGTGGTCGGCGACACGACCGGCGAGGACTGGGAGCGGGACCGGGAGGCGCTCGTCGCCCGGGAGCTGTCCTTCGCCGACTTCCTGGACCGGCGGGGGCTGGTGCTCCGCTCCGACCTGCTCGGCGCGTGGGCCCGCTGGATCACTCCGGAGTTCGAGCAGCGCCGGTACGACACCTGGTTCTTCGTGGCCGCGCTGCCGGCCGGGCAGCGCACCCGGAACGCCTCCACGGAGGCCGACCGGACCGTCTGGATCCGCCCGGCGGACGCCGCCGCCGGCTACGACCGGGGCGAGCTGACGATGATGCCGCCGACGATCTCGACCCTGCGCGCCCTGGAGCGGTACGGGACGGCGGCCGAGGCGCTCGCGGGGGCCTCGCGGCAGGACATGGCCCCGGTGCTCGCGCAGGCGCGCCTGGAGGGCGAGGAGCTGGTTCTGAGCTGGCCGGGACACGAGGAGTTCACCAAGATCATCCCGATGGGGGACGAGCGATGAGCGACGCCGCCGCCCTGCCCGGCCAGCCGCGCGGAGTCGTCACCTCCGGTCCGGCGACCGCCCGTGCCGTGAACGTCCTCGCGCCGAACCCGTCCGCGATGACCCTCGACGGCACCAACACCTGGCTCCTCTCCGAGCCCGGTTCCGACCTCGCCGTCGTCGTCGACCCGGGCCCGCTCGACGAGACCCACCTGCGCCGGGTGGTCACGACCGCGGAGGAGCTCGGCAAGCGGGTCGCGCTCACCCTGCTGACCCACGGCCACCCGGACCACGCGGAGGGCGCCGGCCGCTTCGCCGAGCTGACCGGGACGCCCGTACGGGCCCTCGACCCGGCGCTGCGGCTCGGCGACGAGGGGCTCGGCGCGGGGGACGTGGTGACGGTCGGGGGGCTGGAGCTACGGGTCGTCCCGACGCCCGGCCACACCTCGGACTCGCTCTCCTTCCACCTGCCCGCCGACCGCGCGGTGCTCACCGGGGACACGATCCTGGGGCGCGGGACGACGATGGTGGCCCATCCGGACGGGCGGCTCGGCGACTACCTGGACTCGCTGCGGCGGCTCCGCTCGCTCACCGTCGACGACGGGGTGCACACGGTCCTGCCGGGGCACGGGCCGGTCCTGGAGGACGCGCAGGGGGCCGTGGAGTTCTATCTCGCGCACCGGGCGAGCCGGCTCGCGCAGGTGGAGACGGCGGTCGAGAGCGGTCACCGGACGGCGGCGGAGGTCGTCGCCCATGTGTACGCGGACGTGGACCGCTCGCTGTGGCCGGCGGCCGAGCTGTCCGTACGGGCCCAGCTGGAGTACCTGCGGGGGCGGGGCCTGATCTGACCTGACCGTCGCATCCGAGGGGGCGGGGTCGGCAGCGGTACGCGCGGCGGTTCTGCCGGGCCCCGGCATGGTCCGGGGACCGCGCCATGCTTTACGGTCCCTTTACGTCGGCAGTATGGGCCGACCGTGTCAGTAGTCGTTTCATCGGGGGGATTCTCGTGCTTGTCCTGGCCATTCTTCTGCTCATCGCGGCGGTGGTGCTCTTCCTCGTGGGGCGTTCCACGGACCGCGCCCCTCTCCGCCTCGGCGCGCTGGGCGCGCTGATCGCCGCTCTCCTCGCCGGCGTCACCAGCGTCGTCCACGTCGTCGGCGCGTACGAGGTCGGCGTGCCGGTCACCTTCGGCAAGGTGGGCACGCCCATGACGCCCGGCGTGAACGTGATCTCGCCGTTCACCACGGTCACCACCTTCTCCACCCGCCCGGTGGACCTCAACCTCTCCGACAAGGACGTGGTCGAGGTGCGCTCCTCGCAGGGTGGCGTGATGGAGGTCGAGGTGACGGTGAAGTGGGCCGTCGCGCCGACCAAGGCCGTGGAGCTGTACCGGCTCGCCGGCAGCGAGGCCGCCATCCAGCAGCGGCTGGTGTTCCCGGACAGCCGGGAGATCATCCGCAACGTCTTCGCCCGCCACACCAGCGAAGAGGGCTACAGCTCGGCCCGCGAGAAGATCAACGCCGAGATCGGCGAGCTGGTCAAGGAGCGGCTCGCCCCGCGCGGCATCGACGTGACCACGGTCAACCTGCGCAACGTGAAGCCGTCCAAGGCGCTGCAGGACCAGATCGACCGCAAGATCCAGCAGCAGCAGGCGACCGAGCGCGCCCTCGAGGCCGCTCGCACGGCCCAGGCCGAGTCCGACCGGCGCCGGATCGAGGCGGAGGGCATCGCCCGCGCCAACAAGATCCTCAACGACTCGCTGACGGACCGCGTCCTGATGAACCAGTGCATCGACGCGTTCAAGGACGCCGCGGCGAAGAACCCGATCTACACCGTGCCCTGCGCGAACGGCAGCTCGGCCCCGGTGATCGTGGACGGTTCGAAGCGCTGACCCGTCGGTCCGTACGTACGTGAAAGGGCCGCCCCGGTCCGATGGCCGGGGCGGCCCTTTCGCGTACTTCGCTCACGAGGGTGCTCAGCGCGAGCGCTTCGCGAGGCGCTCCACGTCGAGGAGGATCACGGCGCGGGCCTCCAGGCGCAGCCAGCCGCGCTGGGCGAAGTCGGCGAGTGCCTTGTTGACCGTCTCGCGGGAGGCGCCGACCAGCTGGGCCAGCTCCTCCTGGGTGAGGTCGTGGACGACGTGGATGCCCTCCTCCGACTGCACGCCGAAGCGGCGCGACAGGTCGAGGAGCGCGCGGGCGACACGGCCCGGCACGTCGGAGAAGACCAGGTCGGACATCTGGTCGTTGGTCTTGCGCAGTCGGCGGGCGACCGCGCGCAGCAGCGCGGTGGCCACCTCGGGGCGCGCGTTCAGCCAGGGCTGGAGGTCGCCGTGGCCCAAGCCGAGCAGCTTGACCTCGGTCAGCGCGGTCGCGGTCGCGGTGCGCGGGCCCGGGTCGAACAGCGACAGCTCACCGATGAGCTCGCCGGGGCCGAGGACGGCCAGCATGTTCTCGCGACCGTCGGGGGAGGTGCGGTGCAGCTTCACCTTGCCCTCGGTCACCACGTACAGGCGGTCGCCGGGGTCGCCCTCGTGGAAGAGCGCGTCGCCACGGGCGAGCGTCGCCTCACTCATCGAGGCGCGCAGCTCGGCAGCCTGCTCGTCATCGAGCGCCGCGAAGAGCGGGGCGCGCCGCAGAACGTCGTCCACGAGTTCTCTCCATACTGTCGACCTGCTCAGGGACCTGGTCCCATGATGCCGGACGTACAAAACAGTGCGATCAATCACAACAAGTTTGACGTACCGAGTCGCCCGTCCGTACGTCAGGGGCCCGATTGGGCGCTGATCGGCCACGCCCGGGGCGGATGTCGGCGGTGGCCCCTAGGCTGGCCGGGTGTCCAACTCGCCGGTGAGAGCGCAGGCCAAGGGGGCTGGAAGAGTGTCGGCCGAAGGTAATTCCGCTGTGGGCGAACGCGGCGTGTCGAAACAGGTAAAAGTGACAAATCGGAAGCCCGTCAAGCCCGAGTCGCGGCTCGCGATGGTTCGCAGAGCTCGCAGGATCAACCGCGAGTTGGCCGAGGTCTACCCGTACGCCCATCCGGAGCTCGACTTCCGCAACCCCTTCGAGCTGCTCGTCGCCACGGTCCTCTCGGCGCAGACCACCGACCTGCGGGTCAACCAGACCACGCCCGCCCTCTTCGCGAAGTACCCCACGCCCGAGGACCTCGCCGCCGCCGTGCCCGAGGAGGTCGAGGAGCTCATCCGCCCCACCGGCTTCTTCCGCGCCAAGACCAAGTCGATCATGGGTCTCGCCGCCGCCCTCAGGGACGACTTCGGGGGCGAGGTGCCCGGCCGCCTCGACGACCTCGTCAAGCTCCCCGGCGTCGGCCGCAAGACCGCCTTCGTCGTCCTCGGCAACGCCTTCGGGGTCCCCGGCATCACGGTGGACACCCACTTCATGCGACTGGCCCGGCGCTGGAAGTGGACCGGGTCCGAGGACCCGGTGAAGATCGAGGCCGAGGTCGCCGAGATCTTCCCGAAGAGCGAGTGGACGATGCTCTCGCACCGGGTGATCTTCCACGGCCGCCGGATCTGCCACGCCCGCAAGCCGGCGTGCGGCGCCTGCCCGATCACCCACCTCTGCCCCTCGTACGGAGAGGGCGAGACCGACCCCGAGAAGGCGGCGAAGCTGCTCAAGTACGAGAAGGGCGGCTTCCCCGGCCAGCGGCTCAATCCGCCGCCCGGCTTCCCCGGCCGCCCGGCGCCCCCGCTGGGCGCGAGCGGCTGAGCCCGCCCCGGAAGGGCCCCGACGGCCCGGGGGAACGAACCCGTCCATCGATGGCGTTGTCCAACACGGGGGTGCCCATGACGCGCACTGACGAAGAGATTTACGACGAGGACGTCCACGGCCTGCTCAGCCGCGACGGGCTGCCCGACTGGCTGGGACCCGTCGACCGGGCCGCCCGCACGGTCGCGCCCGAGCAGCTGAGCCGCTTCCTGCCGCCCGCGAGCGGCGCCGGGCGGCAGTCCGCCGTCCTCGTCCTCTTCGGCGAGGGGGAGCGCGGCCCCGAGCTGCTGCTCATGGAGCGGGCCGGCAGCCTGCGCTCCCACGCCGGCCAGCCCTCGTTCCCCGGCGGCGCCCTCGACCCCGAGGACGGCGACCCGGCCGACGGCGGGCTCCTGCGGGCGGCCCTGCGCGAGGCCGAGGAGGAGACCGGGCTCGACCCGGCGGGCGTCCAGCTCTTCGGGGTGCTGCCCCGGCTCTACATCCCGGTCAGCGGCTTCGTCGTCACCCCGGTCCTCGGCTGGTGGCGCGCCCCCAGCCCGGTCGGGGTCGTGGACCCCGGCGAGACCGCCCGGGTCTTCACCGTCCCCGTGGCGGATCTCACGGATCCCGCGAACCGCGCGACGGCAGTCCACCCGAGCGGCCACCGGGGCCCCGCGTTCCTGGTCGCGTCCGCTCTGGTCTGGGGTTTCACGGCCGGTGTGATCGACCGGCTACTGCATTTCTCCGGCTGGGAGCGCCCCTGGGACCGGTCCCGACAGGTCCCGCTCGACTGGCGGTCGTGACAGGCTGAACCCCGGCGACCGGAAACGAATCTGCGAGGCAATTGACGGTGAACGTGCTGGACATCTTGTTGCTGCTCGCCGCCGTGTGGTTCGCGATCATCGGTTACCGCCAGGGATTCGTGGTCGGCATCCTGTCGGTGATCGGCTTCCTCGGCGGCGGTCTCGTCGCCGTTCTGCTGCTTCCGGTCCTGTGGAACCAGCTGACCGACAACAGCGAGGTCTCGACCACGGCGACGGTCGTCTTCGTGATGGTCGTCATCGTCTGCGCCTCGGTCGGCCAGGCCTTCACCACCCACCTCGGCAACAAGCTGCGCCGTCACATCACCTGGTCACCCGCGCGCGCCCTCGACGCCACGGGCGGCGCCCTGGTCAACGTCGTCGCGATGCTGCTCGTGGCCTGGCTGCTCGGTTCCGCCCTCGCCGAGACCTCGATGCCCACCGTCGGCAAGGAGGTACGGAACTCCAAGGTCCTCCTCGGGGTGGAAGAGGTGATGCCGGATCAGGCGTCCCGCTGGTTCGACGACTTCGGCTCCACCCTGGCCCGCAGCGGCTTCCCCCCGGTCTTCAGCCCGTTCGCCGACGAGCCGATCACCCCGGTCCCGCCGCCCGACCCGCTGCTCGCCGACAGCCCGGTCGCCGCGCGCGCCCAGCGTTCCATCGTGAAGGTCGTCGGCACCGCGCAGAGCTGCGGCAAGGTCCTCGAAGGCACCGGCTTCGTCTTCGCCGACCGCCGCATCATGACCAACGCCCACGTCGTCGGAGGCGTCGACGAGCCGACCGTCCAGATAGGCGGCGAGGGCAAGCTGTACGACGCCAAGGTCGTCCTCTACGACTGGCAGCGCGACATCGCCGTCCTGGACGTGCCGGACCTCAGGGCCGAGCCGCTCGTCTTCGCCGACGAGGACGCCAGGAGCGGCGACGGCGCGATCGTCGCCGGTTTCCCGGAGAACGGCTCGTACGACGTGCGCTCGGCGCGTGTCCGGGGCCGTATCAACGCGGACGGGCCCGACATCTACCGCCGTGGCGACGTGCGCAGGGACGTGTACTCGCTGTACACGACGGTCCGCCAGGGCAACTCCGGCGGTCCGCTCCTCACCGAGGACGGCGAGGTGTACGGCGTGATCTTCGCCCGCTCGCTCGACGACGCGAACACCGGCTACGCCCTGACGGTCGACGAGATCCGCGAGGACATCGAGCGCGGCCGGGCGGCCAACCAGCAGGTCGACACCCAGGCCTGCGCCCTGTAGTCCCCGGTCCGGCCGGGCTCTGTGGCCCCGGCCCGTCAGGCCCTGTGGTCCCCGGCCCCGCTAGGGGGTGTCGCGGGGGTGCCGGAGCCGGGCCGACACCCAGCGGGCCCGGCGGCGGAGGATGCGAGAGATCCCCACCTCTTGCACGGCGTGCGAGCCGCCGGGGTCCGGCGGTCCACCCCCCTCGTGGGGGCCCGGCGCGGCGGCCGAGTGGCGGTTGCGTGCGGTCGTGTCACCGTAGTCGTGCGTCCAGCCCATACCTCGACGTCTGCCCGTGGCCCAAGGTCGGTAACCTCCCGGGAGCCCGCCAATTGGAGTATGCGCGGGGCACATGGCCGTTCGAAGGAAGTCTGTACGCCCCCGGGGGAGACGGGCCGTCAGCGGTCGGGCTCGGGGTCCTTCAGCCAGTTGACGAGCTCCGTGGAGAAGGCCACCGGGTCCTCCTCGTGCGGGAAGTGACCGAGCCCGTCGAAGAGCCGCCAGCGGTACGGCGCCTCCACGTACTCGCCCGATCCCGCCGCGCTCCGGGTCCGCATCACCGGGTCAAGGGAGCCGTGCAGATGGAGCGTCGGCACCCGCACCGGCCGCTTCATGCGCCGGTTGAACTGGATGCCGTCCGGGCGGGCGAGCGAGCGCACCATCCAGCGGTACGGCTCGATCGAGCAGTGCGCCGTCGACGGGACCAGCATCGCCCGCCGGTACACCTCGATCGCCTCGTCGTCCGAAGCGCCCCGGGGCTGCGGCCCCGACCAGTCCCGGATCAGCTCTCCGACCAGTGACGCGTCGTCGGCCACGAGCTGACGCTCCGGCAGCCACGGCCGCTGGAAGCCCCAGACGTGCGAACCGGCCCGCGACTGGGCGAAGTCGGAGAGCATCGCCGAGCGCCAGCGGCGCGGGTGCGGCATCGAGGAGACCGCGAGCCGGCGCACCAGCTTGGGCCGCATCACGGCCGCCGTCCAGGCGAGGTACCCGCCGAGGTCGTGGCCGACGAGCGCCGCGTCCGGCTCGCCCAGGGAGCGGATCACACCCGTGATGTCGAGGGCCAGGTTGGCGGGGTCGTAACCCCGGGGCGTGCGGTCGCTGCCGCCGACGCCGCGCAGGTCCATCGCGACGGCCCGGAAGCCGGCCTCCGCGAGGACGGGCAGCTGATGGCGCCAGGTCCACCAGAACTGCGGGAAGCCGTGCAGGAGCAGCACCAGGGGGCCGTCGCCCATCTCGGCGATGTGGAAGCGGGCGCCGTTGGCGGCCACGTCGCGATGGGTCCACGGCCCGCCGAGCCGGACGGGCCCGCCGTTGCTGCTCTCGGGGAGGGTCATACGGACGAGCGTGCCACAGCGGGGGACCTGTCCAGCGCCTTCTCCAGCGCCTTGTCCTGCTCCGGGCGCGGGTGCGGCTTGACGTTCTGCATGATCGCGGCCGTCTGCTTGGCCGAGGCGATGGACTTCTTCGGCGGCTTGACCTTCTTGAACTTGGCGTACGAGATCAGGCCGAGCAGGCCGGCGAGCAGCACATTCGCCGTGAAGGACAGCAGGAAGCACCAGGCGAGGTTCCAGCCCCCGTTCCCGTTGTGCCCGCCGGTCCAGGCGTTGATGCCGTACGCGAGCGCGAAGCTCAGCATGGGCAGGGAGAACAGCAGCACGGTCGCCGCCGCGCCGCCCGCGGCGCCGCCCATCGCGCCGCGCTTGACGTCCTGCCGCAGTTCGGCCTTGGCCAGGGCGATCTCGTCGTGCACCAGCGCGGACATCTCGGCGGTCGCCGAGGCGACCAGCTGGCCGAGGCTGCGCTCGGTTCCGTAGAACGGGTCGCTCATCGGTGCTCCCTCTTCTCTTCTGCGGTCCGGGTTCTCTTCTACGCGGTCCGCATCAGATCATGCCGGACGGTCGGCCTCGTCGCGCGGTGCCCCCGCCGCTCGGGCGAGCTGACGGTGCTCGGCGGCCTTCCTCTCGTGGATCGCGGCCATCCGGAGGTGGTACTCCGGGTCGTCCTGCTCGTAGATGTCGGGGATGCCGTCCTCGTCGTCGTCGCGCTCCTCGGCGGAGACGAGCGCCTGGTACTTGCGGACCCGGAGCTTCAGCAGGACGGAGGCGAGGGCGGCCGCGATGAGCGAGCCGACCAGGACGGCCGCCTTCACCTCGTCGGTGAGGGCGGTGTCCCCCTCGAAGGCGAGTTCGCCGATGAGGAGCGAGACGGTGAAGCCGATGCCGGCGAGGGCGGCGACGGCGAACACGTCGGGCCAGGCCAGGTCGGGGTTGAGCTCGGCCCTGGTGAAGCGGGCGGCGAGCCAGGTTCCGCCGAAGATGCCGACGGCCTTTCCGACGACCAGGCCGAGGACCACGCCGAGGGTGACCGGCTGGGTGAAGACGTCGTGGATCGCGCCGCCGGAGATGCCGACCCCGGCCGAGAAGAGCGCGAACAGCGGTACGGCGAGGCCGGCCGAGAGCGGGCGCACGAGGTGCTCGATGTGCTCGCCGGGGGAGTGCTTCTCGCCCTCCCGGGTGGTGCAGCGCAGCATCAGGCCCATGGCGACGCCGGCGATGGTGGCGTGGACGCCGCTGTTGTACATCAGGGCCCAGATGACCAGGGCCAGCGGCACGTACACGTACCAGCCGCGGACGCCCTTGCGGAGCAGCAGCCAGAAGAGGGCGAGTCCCGCGAAGGCGCCGCCGAGCGCGGCGAAGTCCAGGTCGCTGGTGAAGAAGACCGCGATGATCAGGATCGCGAAGAGGTCGTCGACGACGGCGAGGGTGAGCAGGAAGGCGCGCAGCGCGGACGGCAGTGAGGTGCCGATGACGGCGAGGACGGCGAGCGCGAAGGCGATGTCGGTCGCGGTGGGCACGGCCCAGCCGTCCATCGAGCCGTCGCCCACGGCGTTGACCAGGGCGTAGACGAGGGCGGGCGCGGCCATGCCGCAGAGCGCGGCGATGACGGGGAGGGCGGCGGCCCGGGGGTCGCGCAGCTCGCCCGCGACGAGTTCGCGCTTGAGTTCGATGCCGGCGACGAAGAAGAAGACCGCGAGGAGGCCGTCGGCGGCCCAGTGCTGGATCGACAGGTCGAGGCCGAGGGCGGCGGGGCCGATGTGGAAGTCGCTGACGGACTCGTAGCTGCCGCCCAGCGTGTTGGCCCAGACGAGGGCGGTGACGGCGGCGACGAGGAGCAGCACGCCGCCGACGGTCTCGGCGCGCAGGGCGTCGGCGAGGTAGCGCCGCTCGGGGAGGGGGAGACGACCGAGGAACCTGCGGTCGTCGGGCTTGCGGTCGTCACGGTCGGTCGGGGCGGGCGCGGCCACGAAGGAACCTCCGGTCGGTGGGCAGGGCAGAGCACATGCCGACCAGACTTCCCGGCGCACCTAGGTTTTCCTGTCGCGTCACTGACGCGGTCTTTACGTTACCTAACGAGCGCGGGTGACGTCCGGCGGGATTCACTTTAGGGAGATTCACCCTTTTCGTCCCGTCGGGTACGGCGAGACACGCACGCCCGCCCCCAGGAGCTCGGGGCGGGCGTTCGCGTCGTACGGGCCGGGCTCAGTCCTCGCTGGACGCGGTCGGCAGCTGGGTCTGGATCAGCGACATGACCGAGGAGTCGGTCAGCGTGGTGACGTCACCCAGCTCCCGGTTCTCGGCGACGTCGCGCAGCAGACGGCGCATGATCTTGCCCGAGCGGGTCTTCGGCAGCTCCGCCACCGGCAGGACCCGCTTCGGCTTGGCGATCGGGCCGAGGGTCGCGCCCACGTGGTTGCGCAGCTCGGCGACCAGGTTTTCGTCCTGGCTGGCCGTACCGCGCAGGATCACGAAGGCGACGATCGCCTGACCGGTCGTCTCGTCGGCGGCGCCGACGACGGCCGCCTCGGCGACGGACGGGTGCGAGACGAGGGCAGACTCGACCTCGGTGGTCGAGATGTTGTGACCGGAGACGAGCATGACGTCGTCGACCCGGCCGAGCAGCCAGATGTCGCCGTCCTCGTCCTTCTTGGCCCCGTCACCGGCGAAGTACTTGCCCTCGAAGCGGGACCAGTAGGTGTCGATGTAGCGCTGGTCGTCGCCCCAGATGGTGCGGAGCATCGACGGCCACGGCTCGGTGAGGACCAGGTAGCCGCCGCCCCCGTTCGGCACCTCGTTGGCCTCGTCGTCGACGACGGTCGCCGCGATGCCCGGCAGCGGGCGCTGGGCGGAGCCCGGCTTGGTCTCGGTGACGCCCGGCAGCGGCGAGATCATCATCGCGCCGGTCTCGGTCTGCCACCAGGTGTCCACGATCGGGGTCCCGCCGGCGCCGATGTGCTCGCGGTACCAGATCCAGGCCTCGGGGTTGATCGGTTCGCCGACCGAGCCGAGGACGCGGAGGCTGGAGAGGTCGAACTTGGCGGGGATGTCGTCTCCCCACTTCATGAACGTGCGGATCGCGGTCGGCGCCGTGTAGAGGATCGTGACGCCGTACTTCTGCACGATCTCCCAGAACCGGCCCTGGTGCGGGGTGTCCGGGGTGCCCTCGTACATGACCTGCGTCGCGCCGTTGGCCAGCGGGCCGTAGACGATGTACGAGTGCCCGGTGACCCAGCCGATGTCGGCGGTGCACCAGTAGACGTCGGTCTCCGGCTTGAGGTCGAAGACGGCGTGGTGGGTGTAGGCGGCCTGGGTGAGGTAGCCGCCGGAGGTGTGCAGGATGCCCTTCGGCTTCCCCGTGGTGCCCGAGGTGTAGAGGATGAAGAGCGGGTGCTCCGCCTCGAAGGCCTCCGGGGCGTGCTCGGCGGACTGGCGGGCGACGACGTCGTCCCACCACACGTCGCGGCCCTCGGTGAACGCGGTGTCCTGGCCCGTGCGGCGGACCACGAGGACGTGCTCGACCTGCGGGCACTTGGCGACGGCCTCGTCGATGGCCGGCTTGAGGGCGGTCGGCTTGCCCCGGCGGTAGCCGCCGTCGGCGGTGACGACCAGCTTGGCGTCGGCGTCCTGGATGCGGGAGGCGACGGCGTCGGCCGAGAAACCGCCGAAGACCACCGAATGGGCGGCGCCGACGCGGGCGCAGGCCAGCATCGTGATGGCCGCCTCGGGGATCATCGGCAGGTAGACGGCGACCCGGTCGCCCTTCCGGACGCCCAGCTCGGTCAGGGCGTTGGCCGCCTTGGAGACCTCGTCCTTGAGCTCGGCGTAGGTGATCGCGCGGCTGTCGCCCGGCTCGCCCTCGAAGTGGATGGCGACCCGGTCGCCGTGGCCGGCCTCGACGTGCCGGTCGACGCAGTTGTACGCCACGTTCAGCTCGCCGTCGGCGAACCACTTGGCGAACGGCGGGTTCGACCAGTCGAGGGTCTCGGTCGGCTCGGTGGCCCAGGTCAGGCGCTTGGCCTGCTCGGCCCAGAAGCCCAGCCTGTCCGCCTTGGCCTGCTCGTACGCCTCCGCCGTCACGTTGGCGTGCGCGGCCAGCTCGGCGGGCGGCGAAAATCGACGCTCTTCCCGAAGCAGATTGGCCAGGCTTTCGTTGCTCACGACATCTCCCTTTCCCAGGGCGTCCTCTGTGCGTATGTGTCCCGCGTCATAGCTCATCAGTCAGATGCCCGGGTGACAAGAGCCTCCGGACAATTGGTTTAGACCTGTTGGGTGCTGGTGTGCGGGGGCCCCTTCTTCCCGAGCGGTGGGAGAAGGGGCCACACAGTCTCACGGACGGGTGAGCCGGAAGGTTCAGGACGCGCGGGTTCCCGTCGGGTGCGCTCGGTCAGGACACGCGGGTTCCCGTCGGGGTGCGCTCGGTCAGGACGCGCGGGCCGGCTCCAGGGGGTCCGTCGGCATGACCCGGGTGAACACGTCGTCGTAACTGTGCACCTCGTCCGTCCCGGAGAGGAGGTACGCCTGAGCCTCGCCCACGTGGAAGTACATCCCGTGCAGCGTGAGCGAGCCCTCGGCGAGCCGCCGCGCCACCGCCTCGTACGACCGCAGGTGCTCCAGCTGCTGGACCACGTTGGTCAGGCAGAGCTGCTCGACCGCGTCGGCCGGGAGCCGCCCGGAGATCCGGGCCCAGGCGTGTCTCCGGTTCGCCATTCGCTCCAGGCTCGGCCGGCCGTGGCGCAGCCAGCGGCGGAGCGGGGTCGGCGGGTCGTCCGGGCCGCCGTTCAGGAGGGCCTGCATCGCGCCGCAGCCGGAGTGGCCGCAGACGGTGATCGACTCGACCCGCAGCACCTCCACCGCGTACTCGATCGCCGCCGCCACCGAGTCGTCGCCGCTCTCCTCGCCCGGCAGCGGGACGAGGTTGCCGACGTTGCGCACGGTGAACAGGTCGCCCGGGCCGCTCGACGTGATCATGCTGGTGACCAGACGGGAGTCGGCGCAGGTCAGGAAGAGCTGCGAGGGGCGCTGGCCCTCCCGGGCGAGCCGCGCCAGCTCGTCCCGTACCAGCGGGGCCGTGTTCCGCTGGAACTTGCCGATGCCGCTCGCCAGATGCAGCCCCGGCGCCCGCCGGGGCTCGGCGCGCTCCGTGGCCTCGTCGGGCCG
This sequence comes from Streptomyces sp. NPDC058664, assembly GCF_042716635.1. Classification (NCBI taxonomy): domain Bacteria; kingdom Bacillati; phylum Actinomycetota; class Actinomycetes; order Kitasatosporales; family Streptomycetaceae; genus Streptomyces; species Streptomyces sp. NPDC058664. Next base: position 110,147 of record NZ_JBHXRW010000025.1, read on the forward strand.
GTCGGCCGGCTGCTCCCCGCACTGGTGGTTGTGCCACGGCGTCCAGGGGCGGCAGCAGGTGTGCGCGGCCGAGGCGGCGGGGGCCGGGTCGGCGATCCGGGTGCCGGAGGGGCCGGTCGTCTCGACCGTGCCGCCGTGGGCGAGGTGACCGGCGGTCCAGTCGCTCAGCGTCTCGTACGCCGCGTGGTCCATGAAGGAGCCGTCCAGCTCGACCACCACGTCCGAACCGCGCGGCAGTTGGTGCAGGGCGCGGCTCAGCCGGGGCACGGCCAGGAAGGTCAACTGGCCCCGTACGTTCAGCAGATGGCGCCCGTCCCGTTCCTCACGGGTGATCCGGGTGCGGGCCAGCCGGTGCAGGGAGACCGAGACGGCCACGGCGATGCCGAGGGCGACGCCCTCCAGGATGCCGACGAGGACGACACCGGACAGCGTCACCACGTAGACAACGACCTCGCGGTGCCGGGTGACGGTACGGATGTGGGTGATGCTGACCATCTGGATGCCGACCACCATCACCAGGGCGGCGAGCGCGGGCAGCGGGATCAGGTCGATCAGCGGAACGAGCAGCAGGGCCGCGAGCACGATCCACAGACCGTGCAACATTGTGGAGGCCCGGCTCACCGCACCCGCCGACACGTTGGCGACGCTGCGGACCGCGACCCCGGCGACCGGCAGTCCGCCGAGCGCCCCGGAGACCACGTTGGCCGCGCCCTGACCGGCGAGTTCACGGTCGAGGACGGAGCGCGGCACGCCCCGGCCGCCGTCCGGGCGGGCGGCGACCAGTTTGTCGACCGCCACGGCCGAGAGCAGCGACTGCACGCTGGTGACCAGGGTGATCGTCAGTACTCCGGCCGCGATGCCGAGCACCGGGCCCTCGGGCAGGCCGGGCAGCGCGTGGCTGCTCCAGGACGGCAGGTCGACCCGGGGCACGGCGAGCCCGGCGAACGCCGCCACCGCCGTCGCCCCGGCCACCGCGACGAGCGCGGCAGGGACCTTCCGTACGAGCTGCCCGGCGCGGCCCGGCAGCCGGGGCCAGCACAGCAGCACGGCCACCGTGAGCGCGCTGATGGCGAGGGCCGCCGGATGGACATCGGCCAACTGGGCGGGCAGACCGAGGACGTTGTCGACGGCGGAGCTCTGGGGGGTGCCGCCGAGCACGATGTGGAGCTGGGCGAGCGCGATGGTGACGCCGATGCCGGCCAGCATGCCGTGCACGATCGCGGGCGAGACGGCGAGCGCCGAGCGGGCCACCCGGAGGGCGGAGAGGCCCAGTTGGGCGAGGCCGGCGAGCACGGTGATGGCGCAGGTGGTGCGCCAGCCGTACAGCTGGATGAGCTCGGCGGTCACGACGGTGAGTCCGGCGGCGGGGCCGCTCACCTGGAGCGGGGAGCCGCCGAAGCGGCCGGCCACGATGCCGCCGACGGCGGCGGCGACCAGGCCGGCCTGGAGCGGGGCTCCGGTGGCGAGCGCGATGCCGAGCGAGAGGGGCAGTGCGATCAGGAAGACGGCGACGGAGGCGGAGAGATCGGCTCCGGCGACGCGGAAGCGGCGGGGCCTGTCCGGCGGGCTGTGAGGCCGCTGGACACGGGGCCGGGTGGTGGTGCGGGCGGGGGTGTAGAGGGTCATTCCCGTCTCCTCCGGGGCAGCGCGGTCGCGGTTCGTGCGGGACGAACATGGGGGCTCGCGGCCGTGGGTCACGGCGTGCAGCGGCGGGATCCGAGCGGGGATCCCCGCTGGACGAGGATCAACGCTCGGTAAATGGATCGTAATGGAGAGTAAAGACTCCGGCATTATTTTCGGGGCAAACAGGGCAACGATTCACCGGTTCCGGTGATAGGTGAACGGATTGCCGCTTGTCGTTTCATCTCTCCGGTCGTCGTGGTGCGACGTTGACGCCGCCCGTACCGAACCGAGGAGAGGTGGGCGGATGACAGCCGCCGGGAGAAGGACCACTGCCCAGAGGAAGGCGCTCGCCGCCGGTGCCCTCGCCGTCGCCCTGACCACCGGCCTCGCCGGCTGCTCGGGCTCCGACGACACCGCCACGAAGGGAACGCAGGGCGGTGCGGGTGCCAAGGAGGCACCGGCCGCGGCCCCACCGAACACCGTTCGCCTGATCGGCGACGGTTCCACCGCCTTCACCGGTGCCCAGCCCCACCAGCCGGTCTGGCAGCGCCTCAAGCCCGGCGAGACCCCGCCGCAGTTCGTCGTCTTCTCCTGGGACGGCGCCGGCGAGGACAGTCAGAAGCTCTTCTCCCACTTCCGCTCCGTGGGCAAGAAGTACGACGCCACCATGACGTACTTCCTCAGCGGCGTGTACCTGCTGCCCGAGGAGAAGCGGAATCTCTACGAGCCGCCGCAGCACAGCCCCGGGCGCTCCGACATCGGCTTCAACGACACCGAGGGCATCCGTGCCACCGTCCGCGAACTGCGCGGCGCCTGGCTGGAGGGCAACGAGATCGGCACCCACTTCAACGGGCACTTCTGCGGGAAGGAGGGCGGTGTCGGCACCTGGTCGGTCGAGGAGTGGAAGAGCGAGATCAACCAGGCCAAGTCCTTCGTCAAGAACTGGAAGACCAACGCGGGGCTGCGCGCGGAGCAGCCGCTGCCCTTCGACTACGAGAAGGAACTCGTCGGCGCCCGAACCCCCTGTCTCGAAGGCCGGAAGAACTTCGTCCAGGCGGCGGCGCAGATGGGCTTCCGCTACGACACGAGCGGCGTCAACGACCAGATCTGGCCCAAGAAGGACATGGGCCTCTGGGACCTGTCGATGCCCCTCGTGCCCGTTCCGGGCCGCGCCTTCCAGACGCTGGCCATGGACTACAACTTCCTGGTCAACCAGTCCCCCGGCACCACCCAGGGCGACCCGTCGCAGCACCGCTACTGGGGCGACCAGATGCGCGACGGCCTGGTGCAGGCCTTCGAGCGCTCCTACCGGGGCAACCGGGCGCCGCTGATCATCGGCAACCACTTCGAGTCCTGGAACGGCGGCACGTACATGCGGGCCATCGAGGAGACCATCGCCACGGTCTGCGTGCAGAAGGACGTCAAGTGCGTGTCCTTCCGCCAGCTCGCCGACTGGCTCGACGCCCAGGACCCCGACGTCATCGCGAAGATGCGCACCCTGAAGGTCGGCGAGGCCCCGCCGGCCGGCTGGGCGGACTTCCTCGCCCCCCGACCGGCGGCCCCGGCGGCCGGCGTCGAGCCGGCTGAACGGCACTGAGTCTTTCGTCAAGCGGGCTGAACGGCACTGAGCCTTTCGGACAGCACGAACCCGGGGTCGACCTGCGCCGCCAGGTCGGCCCCGGTCCTCTTCTTCCTCTGTTCCCCTCGCGCCGCTCGGCGCCGGGGCGCCTCTCGGGCTTCGGGGCGCTGCGACGGACTCCGTCCGTCGTGGACGGCGGTGCTGTCAGCCGAGGCCGGGTGCGGCGGCCATCGGGTCACCGAGCACGAACCCGGGGTCGACCTGCGCCGCCAGGTCGGCCCCGGTCCTGGCGTTGCCCCAGCTCTCCGCGTTGCGCAGGTGGAAGTGGACCATCTGGCGCGTGTAGCGCTCCCAGTCACGGTGGGCGTACGAGTCGTCCGCCGCGTCCTGGAGGGCCTGGAGCGACATCCGGTTCTCCGCCTCCAGGAGCTCGAAGCGGGGCGGGCGGCCCTTCTCCATGGCGCGGACCCAGTCCGAGTGGCCCACGGTCACGAGCAGGTCGTCACCGACCTCCGCACGCAGGAAGTCGAGGTCGTCCTCGCCCTGCACCTTGTTGCCGACGACCTTGAGCGCGACGCCGAAGTCCCTGGCGTACTCCTTGTACTGGCGGTAGACCGAGACGCCCTTGCGGGTCGGCTCGGCGACCAGGAACGTCATGTCGAAGCGGGTGAAGAGGCCGGAGGCGAAGGAGTCCGATCCCGCCGTCATGTCGACGACCACGTACTCGTCGGCGCCGTCGACCAGGTGGTTGAGGCACAGCTCCACCGCGCCGACCTTCGAGTGGTAGCAGGAGACCCCGAGGTCCGACTCCGTGAAGGGGCCCGTCGCCATCAGGCGGATCTCGCCGTCGTCGAGCGGGACCGGCCGGGCACAGGCCTCGTACACCGGGTTCTCCTCGCGGACCCGCAGCAGTCGCGAACCCTCCCCGGGCGGCGTCGTCTTGATCATCGTGTCGGCGGAGACGATCCGCGGGTTGGTGCCCCGCAGGTACTCCTTGATGAGGGGCAGGTGCGCCCCCATCGCGGGCAGCGCGGCGGCCTCCGCGTCGGACAGGCCGAGCGCGGCGCCGAGGTGCTGGTTGATGTCGGCGTCGACGGCTACGACCGGGGCTTCGTTGGCGGCGAGGTGGCGGATGAAGAGCGAGGACAGCGTGGTCTTGCCGCTGCCGCCCTTCCCTACGAAAGCGATCTTCATGTTCACCTAGGGTAGTGGCATGAACGCGTTAGGTGGTCAAAGAGCGTGAAGAAGACCACTCCATCGTGGGGCGGGGCCGCCGGGCGCGTAGCCTCCCTACCTATGAGTACGCACGCCTCTGACCCCTTGGCCGCCCTCGGATCCCTGCCGGGCGTCGCCGACGCGGTGGACTCCGTACGCAAGGCCGTCGACCGGGTCTACGGCCACCGCGTGATGCGCCGCCGCAGCAATGAGATCTCGTCCGAGGCGGCCCTGCGCGGGGCCCGGGGCTCGGCCGCCCTGTCCGGTGCCGACTGGGCCCTGGAAGAGGTCCGCCGACGCACCGACTTCGGCGCCGACCCGGAGGCCCGCACGGTGGGAGCCGCCCTGAGGCTCGGCGCGGAGGCCGGGCAGCTGCTCTCCATCTGGCGCCAGTCGCCGCTGCGGGTGCTCGCCCGCCTGCACCTGGTCGCCGCGGGCGAGTCCGGCGAGTCGGTGGGCCGGCCCCGGCTGGACGGTGAGGCCGTCGACGAACCGCTGATCACGACCCCGCCGCCGTCTCCCGCCGAGGTCGCCGGGCGGCTCGACGGCCTCGCGGAGCTGATCGTCGCGGGCGGCGAGGCCCCGGCGCTCGTGACGGCCGCCGTCGTGCACGGCGAGCTGCTCGCGCTGCGCCCGTTCACCTCGTACAACGGCCTGGTCGCGCGGGCGGCGGAGCGGATCGTGCTGGTCGGCAGTGGTCTCGACCCCAAGGCGATCTGTCCGGCGGAGGTCGGCCACGCGGAGCAGGGGCGGGCCGCGTACCTCGCCGCGTTCGAGGGGTACCTGTCGGGGACCCCGGAGGGCGTGGGCGGCTGGATCGCGCACTGCGGGCGCTCGGTCGAGCTGGGCGTCCGTGAGTCGACGGCCGTCTGCGAGGCGCTTCAGCGCGGCGCGGCCTGAAAAGGGGCCGGGAAGAAGCCCGGGAAAGGGTTGCGGCGGTACCAGTTCTGGTACCGCCGCTGGCACGTCCACCCAGTTACCAAGCGTCCTCGATATATGCCCATCAGGCCGGGAACTTTGCCCGTGGCCTGGTGCGGCTGGCCCGTAATCGACGGGTCGACGTCGCGTGGGTGCCCGGTTTCGGTGCTAGGTCCGTGGGGCCTTCATGCTCAACAGGTGATCCTCTCGGATGTCCTCGGTCTCGCGGGCCTGATTCCTTTCTACTCCTGTCGGCGAGGAAGCGAAAGTGCTGGCTCCACTTCTCTGCTCATTGCTCAAATCCGGGCAAAGTCATCGGCGGGTCGATGGGGGAGAGCGGCCTGTCGGCGACGAGAGGCGTACCAGACGAGTCCGGCGCCGAGGGCTGCCGCACCGACGGCCGCCGCTGCGACGAGCGTGGGCCGTGGCGGCATCCGGAACTCGGGCAGCCGCTGCTTCAGCCGTACCGGCTTCTCGAAGGCGAGAATCGGCCATTCCCGGGCGACGGCCTCGCGGCGCAGCGACCGGTCGGGGTTGACCGCGTACGGGTGGCCGACGGCCTCCAGCATGGGGATGTCGGTCGCCGAATCGCTGTAGGCGTAGCAGCGCGAGAGGTCGTAGCCCTCCGACTCCGCCAGCTCCCGGACCGCCTCGGCCTTCGTCGGCCCGTAGGCGTAGTACTCCACCTCACCGGTGAAGCAGCCGTCCTCGCCCACCACCATGCGGGTGGCGACGACCCGGTCGGCCCCGAGCATCTCGCCGATCGGCTCGACGACCTCGGCGCCGGAGGTCGAGACGATCACGACGTCACGGCCGGCGGCGTGGTGCTCCTCGATGAGGGAGGCCGCCTCGTCGTAGATGATCGGGTCGATCAGGTCGTGAAGGGTCTCGGCGACGAGCTCCTTCACCTGGGCGACGTTCCAGCCTTTGCAGAGCGCGGAAAGATATTCGCGCATCCGCTCCATCTGGTCGTGATCGGCCCCGCCCGCCAGGAAGACGAACTGGATGTAGGCCGTCCGCAGGGCGGCGCGGCGGCTGATCAGCCCGCCCCGGTAGAAGGACTTGCTGAAGGTCAGCGTCGAGGACTTCGCAATGACCGTCTTGTCCAGGTCAAAGAAGGCGGCTGTGCGCGGCAAGGAGTGGTTTTCCACAAGCCTGAGCATAGGTGCCCGCCATTCGGCGTACGCTGGGGCGCGTGGGTTTGCCTGAGAAGGCTCTCGGGTACACCATGGAAGTCACGGATCGTTCGCGACCGTGCTAACCCGGTCCGGCTCCTCCCCCCCCGAGTCGGCCGGAAAGACGACCCCCGCTCTCCCCCCCGGCGGGGGTCGTCGCATGTCCGGAGCCGTTTCGGTGCTGTGTGACATCGTCCGCTCCCTTCCTTCCGGCCGCCGACCGCGACGCGGCCGATGTCCTGCCGGACTCTCGATTCGTCACCCACGGTAACCGGCGGGCTGCGTTCCGGGCAGTCCCCGGGAGGAGTGACGAAGATATTCACAGGGCTTCGGATATCCACAGTTTTTCGGCGAGATCTCCAGGATTCTCGGCCCGGCCCCACGGTGATTCCTGTCGCGGAGTTCGCGAACGGCAGGAATCACGAGAGGGGTGGACGTCATGGAGGCATCCAGGACTTCAAGGGCCGGGAGGGCGGCGCGGACTTCGCCGCCGAGCGGGGCGGCGGTGCCCGGTGCCGACGAACCGCGCCGCACGGGGCCGCTGATCATCACGGAGGACCTCGGTCTGCTCGACGACCTCCTGCGGCTGTGCGCCGCGGCCGGAGTCGAGCCCGAGGCGCACCACCGGGTGCCGGAGCGGCAGGCGAGCTGGACCGACCCACCGCTCGTCCTGGTCGGCGCCGACGCGGCGGCCCGCTGCCGGGGAGCGGCGCGCCGCCCGGGGACCCTCCTCGTCAACCGTGACCGGGACGACCCGGAGGTGTGGCGGCTGGCCGTCGAGATCGGCGCGGAGTGCGTGCTGCGGCTGCCGGACGCCGAAGGCCTCCTCGTCGACCGCATCGCCGACGCGGCCGAGGGCGTGGGCCGACAGGCGCTGACCGTCGGCGTGGTCGGCGGCCGAGGGGGAGCCGGCGCCTCCACCCTGGCCTGCGGCCTCGCGCTCGCCGCCGCGCGGACCGGGCGGCGCACCCTGCTCGTCGACGGCGACCCGCTCGGCGGGGGACTCGACGTGTTGCTCGGCGGCGAGAGCGAGCAGGGCAGACGCTGGCCCGACTTCGCCGCGTCGAAGGGCCGTCTGGCCGGCGGAGCCCTCGAGGAGTCCCTGCCGTCCGTGCGGGGGGTCCGGGTGCTCAGCTGGGGCAGGGAGCCCGCGGCGCCGGTCCCTCCCGAGGCCGTCCGGTCCGTGCTCGCCGCCGCCCGCCGCCGTGGCGGGGTCGTGGTGGTCGACCTGCCGCGCGGAACCGACGCGGCGGCCACCGAGGCCCTGGCGCAGCTCGATCTCGGACTGATCGTCGTACCCGGCGAGTTGAGGGCCGTCGCGGCGGCCCACCGGGTGGCCTCGACCCTCTCCGCGGGCGTGCTCGACCTGCGGGCCGTGGTCCGCGGGCCGTACGCGGCGGGGCTCGACGAGTGCTGGGTCGCCGACGCGCTGCGGCTGCCGCTGGCCGGTGAACTCCCTTACGACCCGGGGATCGTGACCGACCAGGACGCGGGCGTACCGCCGGGTGCCGAGCCCCGTGGACCGCTCGGACGGTTCTGCGACGCCTTCTGGGCGTGCGCCCTCGGTCCCGGTGGTGCGGCATGACCGGAGCGGGAAGCGCGGCGGGCGGCGCGGGACTGCTCGACGCCGTGCGGCAGCGCCTCGCGGCCAGCGGGTCCGACCCCACCCCGGCGCGGGTCGCGGCGGCGCTGCGCGCCCAGGGACGGCTGCTCGGTGACGCGGAAGTGCTCGGCGCGGCGGAGGAGTTGAGGTGTGAACTGATCGGCACGGGCCCGCTCGAACCGCTGCTCGCCGACCCCGCCGTCACCGACGTCCTGGTCTCGGCGCCCGACCGGGTGTGGGTGGACCGGGGCGCCGGCCTGGAGCGGGCCCCGGTGTCCTTCCCGGACGCGGCGGCCGTGCGCAGGCTCGCCCAACGGCTCGCGGCGGTGGCCGGGCGCAGGCTCGACGACGCCAGGCCCTGGGTGGACGCGCGGCTGCCCGACGGCACCCGGATGCACGCCGTGCTGCCACCGGTGGCGGTCGGCTCGACCTGCCTGTCCCTGCGGGTGGTGCGGCCCCGCGCCTTCACCCTGGAGGAGCTGGCGGCGGCGGGAACGGTGCCGCCAGGTGGCGCCCCGATCCTGCGCGCCCTGATCGACGCCCGGGTGTCGTACCTGGTCAGTGGCGGCACCGGTACAGGAAAGACCACGCTGCTCGCCTCCCTGCTCGGTCTGGTGGGGGAGCGGGAGCGGATCGTCCTCGCCGAGGACTCGGCGGAGCTGCGGCCCGACCACCCGCATGTGGTGCGGCTCGAGGCACGGCCCGCGAACCAGGAGGGCGCCGGTCTGGTGACCCTGCGGGACCTGGTCCGTCAGGCGCTGCGGATGCGGCCCGACCGGCTGGTGGTCGGCGAGGTGCGAGGAGGCGAGGCCGTCGACCTGCTCGCCGCCCTCAACACGGGCCACGAAGGTGAGTGCCTGGCTAAACCATACATAGAACCGGGCAGCGCACACGGGGAAACCCCGCCCATGCGCCATGGGGGAAGCGCACAGGCGGGGCCAGGCTCAGCCCTACAGGGCAGCACGCAGCCTCTCGCAGACCTCGTCGCTGGTAGGCCGGTCTGCGGGCGAACGGCTGAGCATGTGGGGAATGAGACCCCCGAGCACTCCGGGCACGTCCACGGGGCGGTGAGGGCCCGCCACGATGGCTCGCCGCTGCTCCTCTCGGGAAGCGTCGTCCGGGTAGGCCACGTGCCGCCATCCCGTCGCGCTGATGAACAGTGCCGCTCCCAGCGCGTACACGTCGGATTCCTGCGTTGGCGTCGCCGCTCCCGACTCCAACACGCTGGCCGAGACTTCCGGCGCTTCGTAGTGGACGAGACAGCCCCGGTACGGGAAGTCATACGCGCGGGGAATCCGTCCTCCGCTGGACAGCGCTAGATCGATCAGGAATGCGCCGCCCACCTCACCCAGGAGGAAATGCGCGGGCTGCACATCCCCGTGCACCCACCCCATTCCGTGCAGCCCCGACAGGGCCACAGCGCACGACAGCGCCTCTCCGATGTGCGGCTCGGCCCCCTCGTCCCGACAGGATGCCCACCGGTCATACAGGCTGTCGCCACGTCGCCACGGCTGAGCGCCCCACGTGCCGTGTTCCCACTCCCCGCTGAAGATCCGCTCATGGGTGAGCTGACGTAGAACGGCGGCCTCACGGGCAGGGGCAAGCGCGGTCCATGCGTGCGTCCGACTGGGGTAGCCGACTTTCACCGCGTACGGTCCGGCCTCTGTCTTGACCTTCCACACGGACGACCCGCGCCGGTTGAGAACCAGTTCGGCGGGGCCAGGATTGAGGAGTTGCAGCGCACCGTCCGGCGGGCTGTACGGGCCATCGAAAATCATGCTTCACCTTCCAACAGCGGGACCGGCTCCCGTAGTTGAGAACCGGCCCCACCCTCACCAGTACGGGTCAGCCGGCCGTCAGGCGGCCCGGTAGTCGCGTCCGCAGTCAGAGTCGCACTGCGCCGCGTTCTCGCCGTTCACGGTCCACAGCGCGTCCAGCACCATGAACCCGTTGGCCTTGATCGCGTGCGCCGTCGCCTGCACCTCCTCCAGGACCCGACCGCCACCACCGGGGCGCGGGTTGTGCTCCAGGAACCGGCCCGCGTACTTCTCGCTGAAATCGCGGTAGTCGGCGGTGTGCAGGATGAACGAGTGCAGCGCACCGTCCACGTCGTCGCTCGGGACCATCTTCACCGTGGCCGTGCCGACCGTGGCGAGGAACGCGAGCGCCTGATCCGTGGCCCGCTCCGCCTTGTCGCGGTCGTAGCCGAAGTGGGTCACGGTGAAGTCAGCGATGCTGTCGAACAGGTCCGAGCTGACCAGCGCGCGGCCGGTCTTGAGGTCGTTCGCGGTAGCCGTCATGGCTGTGCCTCCTTGTAGTGGATGAGCTGTTCCGCAGCGCGCCGAACGAGGACGGGAGCAGCACGCCTTATGGCCACCTCCCACTGCCGGGCCTCCCGCTCCGCGAGGATCTCCACCAATCCGGCGTCGATCTCCGCGCGCTGTTCCGGGGTGAAGCTGGGGGCCCGTCTCACATCCGCTCCCTTATCCGCTGGCTCGTGTTGGCGGTGACCACTGCGGCGCTGAGGGCGTCCGACTGGTAGGCGGCTTCCAGGCTCTCCGCGTCGGCCTCCCACTCCCGGCCACCGTTCAGCGGACGGAGTTGGTAGCGCGGTCCCACGTGGCCCATGACGCGGCCTACGCGGCCCGTGGAGACGTCCAGCGCCGTTTCCCCCGCCTCCCAGTTCCGGGGGTGCTCACGTGCGCTCTCAGGGCTGCTCATGGCTGCACCTCTCGTGCTCGTTCGGCTGCTCACAGAAGGCAACCGCGTAACCACAGGGGAGAGGTACCGTTGCGACAGCGCGAGGACTTAAGAGCTTTAAGCGGCTTGAAGACGCGGGGAGTTGATGACCGGTGGCCAGCCCCAACGAGACACTTGCCCGACTGCACCGGGAAACCGGCTGGACGCTGCGCCAGTTCGCCCAAGAGGTCAACAAGCTGGGCACTGAGCGGGGAACGCCCCTCAAATACCGGGAACCCTCGGTGCACCAGTGGCTCAACGGGCACATGCCGAAAGAGGCCGTCCGCCCGCTGATCTTGGAAGCTCTGGCACGGAAACTCGGACGCCCCATCACGCACAGCGAAGCGGGATTCCCGACCCCTCCCGCCGAAGAGTCCAGCGCCCTCCCCAGTACCGTGGAAGGACTGCTAGACCTGGGGAGGGCAGACATGGACCCATCGCGCCGGAGCGTGCTCGGAGTAGGTCTGTTCTCTGTCGCCCTCACCGTGCCCAACTGGCCGGACGTTGTCGGCCGAATGGAAGTCGCCCAAAGGGGCGAGACTCAGCGAATCGGAATGTCCGACGTTCAATCGGTCATCGCCATGACCGAACGACTCTCCGACATTGACGACCAATTCGGCGGACGGACAGCCCGACCGATGGCCGCTGCCTATGTGGTCAACACCGTGGCTCCCTATCTGCGCGCTGACGCCCCGGACGATGTCCGCAAAGCGATGATGGCCGCCGCATCGGACCTCTCATATCTCACGGGGTATATGGCCGTGGATGAGGGCGTGCACGGAATGGCTCAGCGCTACTACCTCAAAGCGCTTGAACTCGCCGGGGCATCCGAGGATCACCTAACGTTCTGCACCACTCTCCGGGGAATGAGCGTTCAGGCGGTAGACCTCGGGCACGGGTCCGAAGCATTGCGCCTCGCCGACGCTGCCGCCGCCGCTTCCCCGCAGGCCGGTCCCCGAATGCGCGCTTTCCTCGCCGGACAGCAGGCGCACGCAGCCGCGCAAGAGGGAAACAAGCGCATGGCCCTACAGCGCATCCGGGAAGCCGAGACAGCCATGGAAAAGGCCGAATCACAGTCGAAGACTTTCGGGTCCTACAACCCTTCCTCGCTGGCATATCACGTAGGCCAAGTGCGCTACCAACTGGGAGACGTGGCAGGTTCCATCGAATCACTCAAGGAATCAGACCGGTTGCGCCCCAGCACGTTCCGGCGGACGAGTATCCGCTATTTGTCCATGCTGGCCGAACGGCAACTAGAGGTCGGTCACTTGGAGGCAGCGTGCGAGACGTGGGGGCGAGTCTTGGAGATATACCCCCTCGTGCAGTCCGGGCAGTGTGATCGGAACCTAGCCGCAATGCACAGCCGAATTCGCCCCTACCTGAAGAACCACACGGCCCGTGACTTGTCTGATCGGGCCCGAATGGTGACCCCTTCAAACTTGCTCCCCCACTAAAACTGACGGGTCGTCAGAAATGGTGCGGGCTGCCTGAGTACGCCGACGTACTCGACGATGCGGGCCACCCTCGACACTGCGGCCTGAGATTCGAAGGGGTGCGAAAACCCTTGGGATCACTGGGCGAGGGGTACCCAAGCACCCGCAGCCGGCCAGACTTCCCCCCTTTCTTTCGAAGGTGCCCACCAAGTACGCCAAAAGCCCCCGACGACCAACCCACAGCGGGGCCAGTCATCGGGGGCTAAGCACACCTAAACGTTGAGGTGTGGTCATCGACTGCCGCAGTTCCGGGGCCGTCCCTCGCGGCGTGCTGGACGGCCGGGCATGAGTCGGGCCGGGGCCGGTTGCCGGACAGCGCGCGAGCGAGGGAAGCGCCACGCCACCTTGCCGGGCGGTGCCGGTTCGTCGGACGGCTCCCAACCGTTCGGACCGAGGACTACGCGGGTCGGTTCCATCGGCGTCACGCTCGGCCGTACACGTCGAACAGCTCGTCGAGCAGGCACAAATTCCGGGTGTCATCCAGACCCGCGACGACTTCGGAAAACAGCGCAGCGTCCGTCTCGGCATTCCGCCCATACGCCGCCCCGCCCTCGCTGAATGCGGTAAAGGCCCGATGCCACTTGCGGCACTGAGTGCTGCACCACGGCTTGAATGACTGCCTACCGCTGCGGAGTTGGCGCGGATTCACGCAACCGAGCCGTATGCATTCCGGGGACTCAAACACTCGTAACCTCCGTGCGGCGCGTGTGACCAGTCGCCTGCATGACAGCGCCGGGAGGGAGTTTCAGGTAAGCGGCGTACAAGTCGAGCGCCTGCATGACAGCCTCGCTCGCTGTCTCACAACCGGATAGCTGCTGTATGACAGCGAGGTTCGCGCGGGAACTTTCCGTGTGACGGACGCTGAGAGTCTTTACCTTCTTCATCTTTCCCCCTGAGCACCCCTTAACGTTTAGGGGTGGTCGTTTCAGAACAGCGTGGACATGTGATGAATTCGCCCGGCCCATTCCTGCACCTCGGCTTCAATCTCGCCGTCAGCAAGCGGGCAGCTGAAATCCTGTACCGGTAGGGAGTGGCTGGCGGCGACATAGCGGCGCGCTAGCTCAACCTCTACAGCGGACGGGCCGCTATCAATCGGTACGTCATTACGCCGACGCCGAGCCAAGAGAACGCACCCCCCAACGAGCCCGATTCATGGCGCGGGCAGCAGCAGACGCCGAACCCTTACCCGTCCCGCTGTCGGCATCGCTCAGACCGAGGGAACGCACCAGCGAGAGGAAAGACGCCTCGGCCGCGCGCAGTTCCTTTAGCGACGGATTCGGGTAGAGACCGCCCCGGATTCCACGGACGATTACGCCGCGATCCTTCACGTCCCGCTCTAGTCCCTCGATCTGATCGAGCACAGCGCAGGCCCGGTCAAGGGTGGTCACCTCGTACGCCTCTAGGTCGAATTCCTCGACCACGGCTCGGCGGAATTTCGCGCTGATCTTCTGGTTACTCATCGTGCCCCCTTCCGGGGATTCGGTATCTGCGCTGCTCACAGCGGGTTAACTGGTTCTGGTGCTCCGGACGGAGAATCTCGGGTGCTATACGCTTGCGGTCCGGAAGGTCGTCATTTCGGGGTACCCCCGCACCCCCTATGCCACTGTCCGTGACTCAGCCGGCCGTCACCTTCCGTGAAATTCGAGCCGAACTCAGAGAATCGCAGCACGAGGAATGCAGCAGCCGGACAGCAAGCGGGGCCGAGCAGACGAGTGCCCGACCCCACAAAACGAATGCCTAGTGGCTGTAGCTGCCCAGGGTGCTTGCCCGGCGCATCTCCATCCGAGAGGCCGCTAGGGCTTCCTGCCACTCCTCGTATCGCTGCTCAGCTAGCTCGGGGAGGGCGTCAGCAATGGTGCCTAGTACTCCAGCCGTAGATCGTGATCTTCACGGTTGTTGCGCTGCTTGGCGCTGGTAGCGGCTGGCACGGGCTCGGTCTGATGCCCTCGCGCCAG
>NZ_JBHXRW010000026.1:0-121551 GCF_042716635.1 Streptomyces sp. NPDC058664
ACCAGGGCGTACGTCGAACAGGACCTGTACGAGATCTACCAGGGCGAGGTGCGGTACGCCCGCGACGCCTTCGAGGGCCTGCGCCTCATGGACGCGCTCATGGGCGTCAAGAGGGGCGTGCCCGGGGCCGTACTCCCGCCGCTCAAGCCCCGCCGCGTACCCAAGCGCGAGACGCCGGTGGCCCCGGAGGTCCGGGAGCCCGAACCGGCCGGCCGCTCCGACGTCGCCGCCGACAACCCCGTACCCGAACCCCCCTTCCTCGGGACCAGGGTCGTCAAGGACATCCCGCTCGCCGAATACGCCCCCTGGCTCGACGAGGGCGCCCTCTTCAAGGGCCAGTGGGGCCTGAAGGACGCCGAGACCATCGAGACGGAGGGCCGACCGCGCCTGCGCGCCCTGCTCGACCGCATCGAACACGAGAACCTGGTCGAAGCAGCCGTGGTCCACGGCTGGTTCCCCTGCGTCTCCAAGGGCGACGACCTGATCGTCCTGGACGAGGACGGAGGCGAGCGGACCCGCTTCTCCTTCCCCCGCCAGCAGCGGGGCCGCCGCCTCTGCCTGGCCGACTTCCACCGCGCCGAGGACTCCGGCGAGGTCGACGCCGTAGCCCTTCAGGTCGTCACCGTCGGCTCCCGGATCGGCGAGGAGACGGCACGCCTCTTCGCCGCCGACGCCTACCGGGACTACCTCGAACTCCACGGCCTTTCCGTGCAGTTGGCCGAGGCGCTCGCCGAGTACTGGCACGCCCGGGTGCGCGCCGACTGGGGCATCGGCTCGGCGGACCCCGCCGGCCTGGACGGCATGCTCCGCACCGAGTATCAGGGCTGCCGCTACTCCCTCGGCTACCCGGCCTGCCCCGACCTGGAGGACCGGGCGAAGATCGCCGCCCTCCTGCGCCCGGAGCGGATCGGCGTCGAGCTGTCGGAGGAGTACCAGCTGCACCCCGAGCAGTCGACGGACGCGATCGTCGTCCACCACCCGGAGGCGAGCTACTTCAACGCGGGAGGCCGACGCCTGTGAACCCCGGCCCGCCCACGTTCTCGTTCGAGTTCTTCCCACCGAAGAGCGAGCGCGGAGAACAGACCCTCTGGGACGCGATCCGCCGCGTGGAGGCCCTGTCCCCGGACTTCGTCTCCGTGACGTACGGCGCCGGCGGCTCGTCCCGCGACCGGACCGTCGACGTCACCAAGCGGATCGCGGCCGAGACGACCCTGCGCCCGGTCGCCCACCTCACGGCGGTCGGCCACTCGGTCACCGAACTGCGGGCCGTCATCGGCGCGTACGCGGACGCCGGCGTCCGGGACGTCCTCGTCCTGCGCGGCGACCCGCCGGGCGATCCGCGCGGCACGTGGACACCGCACCCGCGGGGCTTCACGTACGCGTACGAACTCGTGGAACTGGTCCGCTCGCTGGGCGAGTTCCGGATCGGGGTGGCGGCGTTCCCGGAGGGCCATCCGAGGTCGTTCGACACGGCGAGCGACCTGGCGCACTTCGTCGCCAAGTGCAGGGCGGGCGCGGACTACGCCATCACGCAGATGTTCTTCGATCCGGAGGACTACCTGCGGCTGCGGGACCGGGTCGCGGCAGCCGGCTGCGACACCCCGATCATCCCGGAGATCATGCCGGCGACGGACGTCCGCCAGATCCGCCGCTTCGCCGAGCTGAGCGACGCGGCCTTCCCGGAGGACCTGGCACACCGCCTGGAGGCGGCGAAGGACGACCCGGCGGCCGCGTACCGCGTCGGCGTCGAGCACGCGACGCGGATGGGCCTGCGGCTGCTCGACGAGGGGGCGCCGGGACTGCACCACATCACGCTGAACAGGTCGACGGCGGCCCTGGAAATCCACCGAACCATCATGAGCGCAAGGAGCGTTGTCCATGTCTGAGTTCCATGACGCCGCATTCACCGACTACAAGGTGGCGGACATCTCCCTGGCCGACTTCGGCCGCAAGGAGATCACCCTCGCCGAGCACGAGATGCCGGGCCTGATGTCGATCCGGAGGGAGTACGCGACGGCCCGGCCGCTCGCCGGGGCTCGTATCACCGGCTCCCTCCACATGACCGTACAGACGGCCGTCCTCATCGAGACGCTGGTCGCGCTCGGCGCCGAGGTCCGCTGGGTGTCCTGCAACATCTACTCCACCCAGGACCACGCGGCCGCCGCGATCGCCGCCGCCGGCATCCCGGTCTTCGCCTGGAAGGGCGAGACCCTGGAGGAGTACTGGTGGTGTACGGAGCAGGCGCTGACCTGGCCCAACACACCCACCGGCGGCCCGAACATGATTCTCGACGACGGCGGGGACGCGACGCTCCTCGTCCACAAGGGTGTGGAGTACCAGAAGGCGGGCGAGGTCCCGGACCCGTCGACGGCGGACAACGACGAGCACCGGGTCATCCTGGAACTGCTGCGGAACACCACCCTGGACTGGGGAACGATCGCCGCCTCCATCCATGGCGTCACGGAGGAGACCACGACCGGCGTCCACCGCCTGTACGAGATGCACCGCGAGGGCGCGCTGCTCTTCCCGGCGATCAACGTGAACGACGCCGTGACGAAGTCGAAGTTCGACAACAAGTACGGCTGCCGCCACTCCCTCATCGACGGCATCAACCGCGCCACCGACGTCCTCATCGGCGGCAAGACGGCGGTGGTGTGCGGTTACGGGGATGTCGGCAAGGGTTCGGCGGAGTCACTCCGGGGTCAGGGCGCCCGCGTCATCGTCACCGAGATCGACCCGATCTGCGCGCTCCAGGCGGCGATGGACGGCTACCAGGTGGCGACCCTGGAGGACGTGATCGAGACGGCGGACATCTTCATCACGACCACGGGCAACAAGGACATCATCATGGCGTCCGACATCGCGAGGATGAAGCACCAGGCGATCGTCGGCAACATCGGCCACTTCGACAACGAGATCGACATGGCCGGCCTGGCGGCGATCCCCGGGATCGTGAAGGACGAGGTCAAGCCGCAGGTCCACACGTGGACGTTCGAGGACGGCAAGGCCGTCATCGTCCTGTCGGAGGGCCGCCTCCTCAACCTCGGCAACGCGACCGGCCACCCGTCCTTCGTCATGTCGAACTCCTTCGCCGACCAGACCCTCGCGCAGATCGAACTGTTCACGAAGCCGGAGGAGTACCCGGTGGGCGTGTACACGCTGCCGAAGCACCTGGACGAGAAGGTCGCGAGGCTCCACCTCGACGCCCTCGGCGTCAGGCTGACCACCCTCCGCCCCGAGCAGGCGTCGTACATCGGGGTCCCGGTGGAGGGCCCGTACAAGCCGGACCACTACCGCTACTGATGCCTACGCACTGTACGGACGACGAGGTCCGGGACCCGTGGCTCCCGGACCGCCTGCTGCGGACGGAGCGAGACCTGCTGATGCCGCTCCTCCGCCGCACGCCGGAGGAGGCGTACGAGCTCCGCACCGCGTGCCCCGGTTGGACGGCGAGGCAGGTCCTCGCCCACTGCGGGGCGGCCCTCGTCCGGATCGTCGAGGACCGCCTGGAGGAGGGCGTGTTCCTGCCGGAGGCGAACGCGTGCGACGTCGCCGAACGCGAGGACTGGCCGCTCGGCCGGATCCTCGACGAACTGGAACGCGGCCTGACGGAGGCGGGCCCGGTCATCGCGGGGCGCGAGGACGGCCGGCTCGACGCCGTCGCGCTCGGCGAATGGGTCCACGCGGGAGACGTACGGGAGGCCTTCGGCGCACCGGACGCGTACTGCGGGCCCAGCCTGGACCTGGCCCTCCCGCTCCTCTCGGTGACGAGCCGCAGACGGGAGACCCCGCGCCTGACGGGCGTCCTGGCCGACCGCGCGGCGCCGCCGGTGATCCTGGGGAACGAGGTGGAGGGCCGGCCGGCGGCGACCTTCAGGGGCGAGGCGTCCACCCTGATCCGGATCTACGCGGGCCGCCCCCTGGTCCGCACCCGCTACGAACTGACGGGCGCGACGGAACAGGAACTCCTGATCTACCGCTGAGGGAGCGGGGGCCGGCCCCGCCCACCGGGTGCGAGGGCCTGCTCCGGCGAGCCGCCGGTCTGCCGCGCATATCCGGTGGCGATCCCTGCCGCCGGTGGTGAAGATCGCGGCATGGACATCTTCCTGGAGACCGATCGGCTCGTGCTGCGCGCGTTCACCGAGGCCGACGTCGACCACCTGATCGCACTGGACAACGACCCGGAAGTGATGCGCTTCATCAACGGCGGTCGTCCCACGAGCCGCGAGGCGATCCAGGCGCGGACCTTGCCCAGGCTCCTCCACGACCACCCGTGTTTCGGGACCCGTGGCTACTGGGCCGCGCAGGAGAAGGACACCGGGACCTTCCTGGGCTGGTTCGAGTTCCGCCCCCTGGACGACCACAGCCCCGCCGTCGTGGAACTCGGCTACCGGCTGAACAGGCCCGCCTGGGGCAGTGGCTACGCCACCGAGGGATCACGGGCCCTGATCCGCAAGGGATTCACGGACCTCGGCGTGGAGCGGGTGACAGCGAACACGATGACGGTGAACACGGGGTCCCGGCGTGTGATGGAGAAGGCGGGTCTGTCGTTCCTCCGCAACTTCACGGGGGACTGGCCGGAGGCGATCGAAGGCTCCGAGCACGGCGAAGTCGAGTACGAACTCACCCGTACCGACTGGGAGCGGCGTTCGTAGCGGCCGGCCGCTCCTTTGTTCAGCCGGCGGCGTCCTGGGAGGCGTCCTGGGCGGCGAACACGCAGAACTCGTTGCCCTCGGGGTCGGCCAGAACGTGCCAGTCGATCTCGTGATCACGCTCGCGGATCACGGTCGCTCCCAAGGCGACGAGCCGGTCGGGGTCACCCCACACGTCAAGATGCATGCGGTTCTTGCACGTCTTGCCTTCGGACACCGGATTGAGCCAGATCAACGGGCCGGCCCCGGACGGATCAAAGATGGGGACCGGCCACTCGAGCGGCCGCTCGGTACCGTCGCTCGGCTCCTTCCGTGCGTACCCCAACGCCGTGCACCACCAGTCGGCCAGAGCGTGATGGTCCCGGGCGTCGAGCGCGATGTCCTTGAAGCGGGCGGGGGCCCTGTCTTTGGCGGCAGTCACAGGGCCCATGGAAACACGGCATCAGAGCCAGTCGCCCAGTCACCTCGACATGATGAAGTCCAGGGCGTAGCCGGAGGCGGTCGTCCAGTAGGTGACGAGCTGGCCGTCGTCGGCGTACAGCGTGGAGACGGGCAGGGGGACGTCGATCGGCCCGCCCGCACGGCTGCCCGGCTTGCCGCCCTGGAGGGTGAGGGTGATGCTCTTCGCCTCGTACTCGTCCCTGGCGCCGCCGCTGACGAGCAGAGCGGCGTAGCCCTCCTTGCCCGGATCGAGGGTGACGGGACGGCCGGGGTCCGGGTCACTGTCCTTGATGGCGGGGACGGTGGTCCGGGCGTCGGCGCCGAGCCGCACGTGGGGGTGGCGGTAGAGGTTGCACTGCTTGTCGCCGACGTTCTGGACGGTGAGGAGGACGTGCCGGGGCGTCTTGCTGTCCGGGGGCTCCAGTTCGGAGGAGACGGCGAGTTGCTCCTGCGTACAGGTGACGATGGCGGTGCTGCCCTCCGGGACGCCGCCCGGGGTGTCGTCGGGCTCCGGCGAGCCGGTCCCCCTGGGGCGCGTCACGGTCGGCTTCGCGGAAGGCTTGTCGGTCGGCTTGGAGGAAGGCGCGTCGGTCGGCTTGGCGGTCGCCTTGGCGGAAGGCGTGCCGGTCGGCTTCGCCGAGCCCGTCGCGCCCGACTGGCAGGCCGTGGACGCGAGCAGCGCGGCGACCACGGCCGCCCCGACGGCGTAGGGCCTCCAGCCTCTGGGGCTCTTCTGGTACGGGCGGCTGACGTGGTGAGTGCTCATGGTGGATTCCCCCGTGGTCGGCCGTACGGGGCCGCTCTCGACTCCCGCTGGCGAGCAGAGTCTGCTCGCGGAACGTCTTCAACACGCTTACGGAGAGATTCTGTTACTGAGCAGGTACAGGGAGGGGCCGGTTCCGCCGCACGTCCCGGCCTCGCTGTCCTGGGAGTTCCGGGCTGTGCGTTCGGGGTGGAGGGTTTCGTCGGTGCGGGGGCGGCCGCACCAGAAGCCCATCAGACACGACCACCCCCAGGACCCCACCGACCTCCGGATGCCCGACAGGTTTCCGCCTGTCGTCGTGATGGCCGTGGGGCAGAGTAAGGGGATGTCCACATACGAGACGATGGCATTCCACCTGGAGACCGAGCGGTTGATACTCCGGCCGTGGGCCGAGTCGGACGCCGCCGAGTTCTGCTCCCTTCTCGCCGAGCGCGGCAAGGGTGCCCCCACGGTTGAGCACATCCGGGCGTCCATCGCGGAGCTGCTCGCCGCGACGGAGACCACGGGGATCGCCCTGCTGCCCATCCAGCGCCGTGTCGAAGGCGACTTCATCGGCTACTGCGGCTTGGTCATCGGCCGTTCCACCCTGGAGGAGCCTGAAATCGCGTACGAGCTGTTCCAGCGTGCGCACGGGCGTGGCTACGCCACCGAGGCGGCCGGCGCGGTGCTCGATGCCGCTGTCGCGACCGGACGGAAACGGCTCTGGTCGACCGTCGGCACGTGGAACACGCCGTCGCTCCGGGTCCTTGAGAAGCTCGGGTTCGAGCGGGACCACGTCTCCACGGAGGACAGCGGAGAAGTGGTGTGGCTCACGCGCTCGTTGCCGTGACGCGGCAAAGCGCCTCCCCCGCCCGACTCACCCGCTGTTTCGATCCTGGGCGGCCAGGATCTCGTCGCCGTGCTCGAAGGCCCAGGCGCCGAGCGCATCGATCGGACCGATCAACGTCTTTCCCAGCGAGGTGAGTTCGTACTCGACGCGGGGTGGGGTTTCGGCATAGGGGTGTCGTTCCACCAGGCCGTTGAACTCCAGCCGCCGCAGTGTTTCGGTCAGGACCTTGGGGCTGATGCCGCCGATGCGCTCGCGGAGTTCGCCCGGGCGTCTGGGGCCGTCCCGCAGGACCCAGAGCACCACGGGGTTCCAGGTGTGGGAGAGGAGGTCGAAGGCGAGGCGGGCGCGGCAGTCGGCGAGAAAGGCGTCGGTCGTCACGTACCGAATGGTGCCTGACGGGTTTCCTAGTGTCGTCCCGGAATCGGTTGAAGCAAGTGCGGAGAGGGGCGGATCGATGAGGATCGGTGTGCTGGGGACGGGGAACATGGCGGACGCGCTGTCCACGCATTGGGTGCGGGCCGGGCACGAGGTGTTCGTCGGAGGCCGGGACGAGCGGAAGGCCCAACGGCTCGCGACACGCATCGGGGGCGGCGCGCGGCACGGGAGTCTGCACGCGGCGGGGGACTTCGGTGAGGTGGTCCTCGCCGCGCTGCCGTACGGCGCGGGTGAGGCCGTCGTCGCGGAGATCCAGCCGGCGCTGAGCGGGAAGGTCCTGCTCGACTGTGCCAATCCGGTCGGGCCCGGCTTCCGGCTGCTGACGGAAGGCGGCCCCTCGGCGGCGCTGCGACTCGCCTCGGCGGCACCGGGTGCGCGGGTCGTCAAGGCGTTCAACCTCTGCCACGAGGACGTGTGGCGGATGACCCCGCCGGTCTTCGACGGCCAGCCCCTCGCGGTTCCGGTCTGCGGGGACGACGAGGCGGCGCTCACCCGGGCGTACGAGCTGGTGCGGGACGTGGGCTGCGAGCCGGTGGCCGGAGGCGGGCTCGAACGTGCCGGCCTGCTCGAGGCGACCGCCGCGCTGTTCATCGGACTGTGGGTGGCGGAGCAGGTCGACGTACGGGCGGTCGCGCCGCCGCTGGCGTACGCGACGGGCCCACGTACGGGGAGCGCGTGAGACACACCTCGGTACCTCGGCACTTCGATGCCGAGGTACCGAGGTACCGAGGTACCGAGGTACCGAGGTGCCGGGCGTCGTGTGCGGAGTGCTCAGCCGTCGATGTCGAGCGCCGTCCCGTACAGCCGTGACACCTTCAGGCGGATGACCACCCGGCGCTCGGCGACAAGCTGCTCCAGGAACGCGGTCTCGTCCGCCGGCCGGGCGGCCTCGGGGATCATCGCGAGCAGCTCTCGGCCGGTCGCGTCCCCCGGTGTGGCCGTGACCCCGGAGACCTCCGCCTCGCCCTCGGCCACGGCGAACGACCACACGTTCCCGCCCGGGACGTGCACGGCCGCGCGCGGGTCACGCCGGAGTTGTTTGACCTTGACGCGGTCGGCCGTGGTGGAGAACCGCACGATGCGCTCTTCGGCGTCCCAGCTGTAGAGCATGGTGGTGAGGTGGGGATGTCCGCTGCGCTTGTTCGTGGCGAGGGTGCCGAACTGCTGTGTGCTCAGCAGTTCGGAGAGCGCGTCGTCGGACAGGGCGCGGGGTGCGGCGGGGCCTTTGGTCATGACGTCCTCAACTCCCCGTCCTCGCCTGGCATTCCACTCTGCCGGGACAGCCACCGCATCACATGACGTGACCGGCTCAAGCCAAGCGGTCCACCCTTCGGACGTGCCCGGTTCGTGGTCGGCGGACGCCCATGACGTGCGGTCGGTGCTGCTGTACGTCCACAGGGTGCGCGAGTCGTCCTCGTACCCGGCTTCGTCCTGCTCGACGGGCCCTCGCCGAGTGCGACCGGGTCGGCGACGGCCGGGCCGGCTACTCCTGCAAACACCGGCGCCACGGCGTGAACGTGCGGGTCGTCACCGACCCGGCGGCCGGCTGCTGTGGCTCTCGCCCGCTTTGCCGGACCCGGTCGATCCGCCGCGGTTGCCGGCCGTGCTCCGTGCCCTGGGGCCGGAGGGCCCGGGGGCGGCCGGCCTGCTTGAGCAGCAGTGAGCAGCAGGTCGATCCGGCACCGCCGCCCCCCGACGCCCCGCCGGCCCCGGCGTCGGGAGGGTCAGGACCCGCAGAACGGCGTGGTGCGTACGTAACCTCCGAGGTTCTCGTCGTCCGTGCCGAGGAGGGCGTCCGTGGAGCCGGGCAGGCACTCCACCGCCTCGATCTTGTAGCCGGGGAACGTGTCGAGCAGCGTCGGCTTCCCGGTGAGCGTGACCCGGACCCCGCCCGCCGCCGAGACCGTCACCCGGCCCGCTTCGCTCACCGCCGAGTCGAACGGGCCGTCGTCGCCGGCGTCCGCCGCCGAACTCACGATGATCCGGCCCGAGTCGGTCACCGAGATGTCGGAGATGTGCCGCGTGGCGGCGTCGGTCGGGTACGGCGCCCGGTACGCGCGGCGCGTCACGCCGCCGAACAGCGGCTGGCCCCACGGGGCGAACGTGAGGGGTGCCGCGTACAGCGTGGCCGGGCGGTCCGGACCCGCCCCGCGGTCCGCCCACAGCGCAGCCGTCTTCCCGTTCCGGGCGACGAGCGCGAAGCTCTCGAAGTCGTCGCCCTCGCCGATCGCCGGCAGCGGCGCGTGGTCGACGACCGCCGCCGTCGTGCCGTTGACGTGCAGGCGGTAGACGATGCCGCGGGCGGCGAGCGCCATGTACTCGCCCGGCATCCCCGGGACGGCCTCGACGGCTTCGAGGTCGACGGGCTCCGGCCCGTCCCAGGTCAGCGGGGAGACGTCGGCGGTGCCCTCCCCGTGGGAGACGAGGGACAGGCGCTTCTGACCGGTCCGCTTGTTGTCGTGCACGGCCAGCGCGCGGACGCCGGTTCCGTCCTCCGTACGGGAGGCGAACGCGAGGCCGCTGAGGCCGCCGCGGGCGTCGGCGCCCACCCTCTGCCAGGTGTCGGCGGCGCCGACCGGGGTGGCCCCCAGGACGGTCAGCAGTACGGTCGCCGCTGCGGTGAAACAGGACACGCGCCGCAACTTCTGAATAGGCATGGGGGCGTTGCTCGCCTTCGTCGTCTTGCGGAAGACGCGCGGGTGCGCGTCGGGCGTCAGCGTATGGATCTTGGTCGGCGGTGCCCAACGGCCGTTACGCCGCTCGGGCGAACACGCCCGTTCGGTCCGCGTCGCCGTGCGGGGCGCCGTACCCGCTGCTGTGCTGGTCGGGATCGCCGTACCCCCACGTAGGCGTACCCCCACCACGTACAGGAGCAATCTCCATGCCCGTCATCGTCACGATCGAGATCCCCGGCGGCACCCGGGAGCAGTACGAGGAGACCACGCGGCTGCTCATGGCCGCCGAGTGGTTCCCGCCGGCCGGGTTCATCGCGCACGCGGCCGGTCCTGACGGGAGCGGCGGGTGGCGGGTCGTGGACTTCTGGGACTCCGAGGACGACTTCCGCGCCTTCATGGAGAAGGGCCGCCCGATCTTCGATCGCGAGGGCTCCCGGACGGTCCTGCCGACCGTGCAGGAAGCGGTGAACGTCATGGTCCGGCCCGAACCCAAGTGAAAACCCTTTGCGGGACGGGGGCTTCCGGCGTCAGGCTTCACCGCCATGAGCAGCCATCCGTCCCGCCCCGTCGCGGACCTCTTCTCCGCCGACGGGCGCCTCAAGGCGATCCCGCGCAGGCCCGCCCGCCGCGAGGCGCTTCTCGCGCACCTCACCGAGACGCTCTTCGAGACCGGCCGTGAGTATCGCGAACCCGAGGTCAACCAAGCCCTGTTGACCGTGCACGAGGACTTCCCGGCCCTCCGGCGGTACCTCGTGGTGGGCGGCTTCCTCGCCCGTACGAAGGACGGCTCGGCCTACCGCCGACAGCAGCAGCCCGGATTCCCCGGAGGCGTGATCACCGCCGTCGCGTGACCGCCGCGGTGGTGGCCGGCCTGCTGGCCGGCTACGGCATCGCGATCCCGGTCGGCGCCGTCGGCGCCTACCTGGTGGCCGTCACGGCCCGCACCGGCTGGCGTACGGGGGCCGGCGCGGCCCTCGGCGTCGCCGCGGCCGACGGGGTGTACGCGCTCCTGGCCGTCGCGGGCGGCTCCGCGCTCGTCCCGGTGCTCACCCCCGTGATGACCCCGTTCCGGTGGGCCTCCGCCCTCGTCCTCGCGACGCTCGCCGTACGGGCCGCGTGGGCGGCGCTCGCCGCCCACCGCTCGGGCGGGCTCGCGTCCCGCGACGACGGGACCACCCTCACCCCGGGCCGCGCGTTCCTCACCTTCCTGGGCATCACGATCCTCAACCCCATGACGGTGGTCTACTTCGCCGCCCTCGTCCTCGCGACGGGCCCCTCGGCCCCCGCGACCCTGCCCGACCGCACCGCCTTCGTCCTCGCGGCCCTCGCGGCCTCCGCGAGCTGGCAGCTCCTCCTCGCCCTGGGCGGCACCCTCCTCGGCCGGACCCTGACCGGCTCGCGCGGCCGGCTGGCCACGGCGCTCGCGTCGAGCACGCTGATCGTGGTGCTCGCGGTGCGGCTCGTGGCCCAGGACTGATTGCGGGCGAGCGATCCGGGCGAACTGACTCCGGCCGAGTGATTCCGGACGCCGGAGAGGGCGGCGCACCCCGACACCACGTCGGGGTGCGCCGCCCTCTCAGCTCTCAGATCTCAGCTCTCAGCTCTCAGCTCAGGATCTCGAGCCGCGCCCTCTCGTTCGGCGTCGCGATGTCCCAGAAGCGGGCGATGCCCCGCGCGCCGCGGTAAACGCCCGTACCGCCGGTGATGGCCATGTCGAGGGAGGCCGCGCCCTTCGTCCACAATGACTGCATCGTCAGAGAGCCCTGCTCCATCTCCATCGTGATCAGGCACTGCGACGTGAGTTCTTCGCCCTCCACGTGAATGACCTGGCAGGACCCGCCCCCACGTCCGACACTGCGTCCGTCCCTCACCGCAGTGCCGGAGTACACGTCCATATCGCCCAAGCTCGGTCCCGCGGGGCCGAGATCGGCAGCCGTGTACTGATCGTTCCGAACCTTGAGTTCGAGAACCTCGACACGCTCCCTTTCCGGGGTTCCGGCATTCGCGCTGTCAACCGCCCAGACTCCGACCGCGACTGCGGCGAGCGATGCCGCGGCGAACCTCATGAACGTCGCTCGTCCGCGTGGGTTCCCTCGTTCTCCCCGATGCGCGGCAGTGGCTTCCGAACCGCTGGTGACCATGGTGGATGCTCCTCACTGTGAATTCCATGCGTGAACGCCTTCGGCAGGCCGAGGGTCAGGCGACCTGGTCCTTGCCGGACGGGAGCCAGACCGTCATGGTCGCCGGGTCGATCGGAATCGAGACGTGCTCGTGCGTGATCGACCACGTTCCGTTCGAGCGCTGGAGGCAGACGCTCTCCCGTACCCATATCGAGGCCTGGAGCCCACCCTTGCGCTCTCCCGAGTCCAGATGGAGCATGTGCGCGAACGCGGTGTCCCCGCTGGTCGCGAGGGTGAGGTCGTGCGTCTCCAGGCTGATGGGGCCGATGTATCCGTCGAACCAGCGCAGGAAGTTGCGCCGGATCTCGTCGGTTCCCGTGAACCGCAGCGGGGGGACGACGTCGTAGTAGACGGCGTCGGCGGCGTAGAACGACATGAGCCGGTCGATGTCCTTGGTCTGCTGGGCGTCGGCGCGGCTCGCCAGGAGCGCCCGTACCTCGGACTCGTGGGTGGTCATCGCGTAACTCCTTCGGTCGGGGTGTGCTGCGGGACGGGGCCGGGCGGCGGGACCGTCTCGGCCCCCTTGCGGAGCCGGACGTACGTGCCGGCGCCGCAGTGGACGACCGCGACGCTCACGGGTTCCATGCCGGTGTGCCTCCGCCCGCTTCCGTCGCGTTCCGTTGCCGGTATGACGAGACGACCCGGCGGAATGTGAGGCGAGGCGCCGATCTCACATTTCGGGGCGCTGTCTCGTCAGGGAGGTGGGGGAAGATCCGACCGAGGGAGCCTCACGACCATGACGTCCAGTTCGACCGCGCCGCAGGACGGCCGACTCGACCCGATGCCGAGCACGCTCACGGGTGAACGCCGCCGGCTGATCAACCTCGCCTACCGGATGCTGGGCTCCCTGGCCGAGGCCGAGGACGTGGTCCAGGAGACGTACACCCGCTGGTACGCGATGTCCCGGCGGCAGCAGGGGGCGGTGGCGTCCCCCGAGGGATGGCTGACCAAGGTCGCCGGCCGTATCTGTCTCGACGTACTTCGCTCGGCAAGGACGCGGCGGGAGCGTTACGTGGGGGAATGGGTCCCCGAGCCGCTGCCCGCGCGCACCGAGTGGCCCGCCGGCGCGATGGACGACAGCACGGCCGATCCGGCCGATCGCGTCACGCTCGACGAGTCGGTCGGCATGGCCTTCCTCGTCGTGCTGGAGTCGATGACCCCGGCGGAGCGCGTGGCGTTCGTCCTCCACGACGTCTTCCGCTATCCCTTCTCCGAAGTGGCCGACATCGTCGGCCGCACCCCGGCGGCCTGCCGCCAGTTGGCGACCTCGGCCCGCCGCCGCGTCGACGCCTCACGGGCTCCCTTGTCGCCGAAGGCCCAGCGGGCCCGTGTCGTCAGGGAGTTCAATCTGGCGTGGCAGGCCAAGGACATCAACGCCCTCATCGGCCTGCTCGACCCCGACGCCACCGCCGTCGGGGACGGTGGCGGACTCGTCACGGCGCGGCTCCACCCGATCGAGGGCGCCGAGCAGATCGCCCGCTTCTTCGCCGCCCGGACCCGCCCGGGCCGGCTGGCGGTCCGGGAGTGCACGGTCAACGGTCAGCCCGGTCTGGCAGCCCATCTGGACGGCGTCGTCCTGTCGGTGTACGCGTTCGACATCGCGGACGGCAGGATCCGACGGATCTGGGCCGTGCTCAACCCCGAGAAGCTCCGGCCGTGGAAGAGGGAGTGACGCCCGTTGCCATAGGTGCGAGGGCCGTACCGGCCCCGAGTGGCCGGGTGGCCGAGTTCTCGACCGGGCGGCGGGTTCGGCCGGTTGTCAGTGCCCTTTCCTATATTGACGCCATGGAGATCACCAAGCGGGCGCTCGCGGAGGCCTGGCAGCGGACGGCCGCGCGACACGCCCTGCTCGACGGGGTCGGGCTGCCGCCCGTGGCGCGCTCGGAGGACGAGCTCGAGGAGTGCGTCGAGCGGGCCGAGCGGGCCGGGGAGGCGGAGGACGACGGCCTGTGTCTGCTGCTGGACGAGGACGGCACGGTCCGTGGTCGTCACGGCCCCTACCAGGAGGTCTTCACGACTCGCGATCTCGAGCAGGCGCTCTACCTGATCGCCGAGGCCGCGATACGGCGGCGCTGCGGCGGCCCCGAGGAGGTGGCCGACGCACTGGACCGGATCGATCCGGCGTGGGGCGGACGGTTCCGCGGCGGCGGCCTGGACGACACGGGGGCGGTCGAGGCGTGCGGGCGCGACCCGCTGGAGGGGCTCGCCTGGATAGCCGGGTCCTGGCGCGACCAGGACCCGTACACGACGCTTGCCTTCTTCCGCGCGGCGCCCGGGCGGACCGTCGACGCCGAGCGGCTGGCCCTGCTGTACGGGGCCGATCCCGCGCAGATCGCGGCCGGTACGCGCCTGAAGGACCTGCGGGCCGTGGACGGCGGCCGGACCTACGGGGACCGCCAGTGGGAGAGTTGCTGTTTCGGGCAGGCGGGTGGGTGGACGTTCCTGCTGCACCACGAGACGCCACCAGGGTCCTTCGCCGACAAGGAGGCGTACGCGGCGCTCGGCATCAAGGAGAGCGTATGGCTGTCCGCCACCTCCGCGAAGGCCATCTACACCTTCGACTACATGCGGGACGGTCGCCGCGTCGACGACGGCTGGGACGTACTGGAGCTGATCTGGTACGAGCGCGGCCGCGCCCCCTACCTGCGGGGCGGCGAGCTGGACTTCCTCAACCGGGCCCTGCGCCGTGCCGAGCTGGACCATCCCGAACTGACCAGCACGTTCGAGCTGTACTTCCACGCCTTGGAGGAGTCCCTCGGCCTGCGCCTGCCGCGCCGGGACTTCGCGGAGGGGAACGTGCGGGCCGCGTACTGGGCCGGGGGACAGCACTGAGTGCGGCGATGCAGCCGGCAGGGGCCTTGTCGTAGGGAGTGACGATGCCTCGCCGTCCGGGTGAACGGGTCGGGCTGGAAGGTGGCCTCCACCAAGGCGAGGGCGGCACGCTCGGCGTCGGTGGAGCAGGGGGCGTCCTGCCGTGACAGCCGTCCAGGAATTTTCTTTCCGGCGGCGCGCACCGGATCTCTCGGCAACCTTCACCCGCCCCTCACGGTTCGGCGTCCGGGCCGACGCGAGAGCTCACGTTATGCCCGGTTCGCACCCAACTGCACCCTGCTCGCGTACCGTTGCCGACGAGAGGGTCAGGTTTGCTTTTCGCTCAAACGTTCTGGAAGCCTCCGTTCGACTTCTCTGACACCTCGACAACGGAGGCACTTCCACATGCCCACAAGGCGCATCCGTCGCGCGTGGCTCACGGCAGCCGCCGCGGCCTCGCTCGCGTTCACCGGCCTCGCGGCGCCGGCCCAGGCGGAGGACGTTCCGGGCCTCCCCGAGACCTGGACCCAGGAGCCCCGCGCCACCGAGGGCACCGCCTCGCCGTTCACGGCCTCCGCCTGGACCGCGCCCGGCGGCGCGGCCTCGCCCGGCGACTTCACCATGGCGCCCGGCGCGCTGAACGCCGAGACCACCACACGGGTCACCCGACTGGCCTCCGTGCTGCCCGGTTCGGGCGGCGTGCAGAAACTCCTGGCCGAAGCGAACCGCACCGTCGAGCCGTGGTGCTCCCGCGACCCGTTCGGCACCGCGCCGAACCCCGACATCAAGTACTGCCTGCAGAACGACGACTCGGCCTCCCGCGAGTGGATCCCCCAGGGCATCACCGGCGTCTCCGACGCCCAGGCCGACGAGGCGTGGGGCGAAGCCCGCAACATCCAGCTGTTCGCCTCCTACGACGGCTGGGACCCGGGCCGGGAGACCGACCCGGACCCGGCGACCGGCGACTGCACCGCGGCCGAGCTGGAGGCGAACGACGCCTGCAACCAGAAGGGCGTCCGGCTCACCTTCGTACAGAAGCGCACCAACCCGGTCACCGGCGGCGAGGAGGTCAAGTACCGGCACGTCCTGCTGGGCTGGACGTACGTGAACTCCGCCGACCACGTCTCATTCGACGGGCTGCACTCGGCCGAGTACCCGATCCAGAAGGGCGTCCACGCCGGCGGGATCGTCTGGTACGGCAACTACCTGTACGTCGCGGACACCCGTAACGGCCTGCGCGTCTTCGACATGCGCTACATCCTGGACCTGGACCCGGACGGCGACCCCACCACCCACGACGTGATGGGGACCGACACCGACGGTGTGAAGACCACCGCCAACGTCGAGGTCAAGACGAAGGTCGGCCGGCACAGCAACGTCTGGTACAGCTTCGGATACCGCTACGTGATGCCGCAGGTCGCCGCGTGGAAGTTCAAGGCGCCGCAGAGCAACCCCAAGAGCCCTTCCTACGCCTGCGTCTCCACCGGCGCCCCGAAGGCGTCCTACATCTCGCTGGACCGCGACGCCACCCCCGACCGCCTGCTCATGGGCGAGTACTGCCGGCCGGCGAGCGGCTACCCGTCCACCGGCCGGATCGCCTCGTACCCGGTCGCGGCCCTGGAGGGACGCTCGGCCGACGTGACCGCGGAGGGCTGGGCCAACTACCTGCCGCTGGCCAACGGCGGCGCCCAGGGCGCGGCAGCGTACAAGGGCACGCTCTACGTGAACGAGTCGAAGGGCACGGACGAGCCGGGCAACCTCTGGCGTTACAACTGGAGCAACGGACAGCTGATCCAGAAGGGGCAGGCCATCAAGACCGCCCGGGGGCCGGAGGACCTCTACATCGAGCACGGTGCGGGCCGGCTGTGGTCCCTCTCCGAGCACCGTCCGGGGGCGGCGGCCGACTGCACGGCGAACCCCGACACCGCCGACCCGGCGGGGACGGACTACTGCCAGCGCGTGCTCTACGGGCACAGGATGAGCTGGCTCGACGGCCAGCCGTAACGGACGCGGGCGTCCCCGCCGGTCGCGTCGGACGCGACCGGCGGGGACAGGTCCGGGAACGGCCGCCGGAGAGGCCGCCGTTCAGTCTTCTGAACAACAGTCACGTCCATAACCATTGACGCGTCCATGAGGGCACCCTTAGCGTCCCGGGAAAGCGCTTTCTCGTCCAGTCCCGGAACGTCGCCCATTCCCCCTCATGGAGACCCCAGATGCATCTGCGATCCGTCACGGCCTGCGTCAGCCTGCTGGCGGGCACGCTCGCCGCCCTCTCCGTGCACCCGGCCCACGCCGCGTCCACCCTGTACGAGGCCGAGGCCTCCCCCGCCGTCTGCAGCGGCACCGTCGACTCCGACTGGTCCGGTTACACCGGCAGCGGCTTCTGCAACGGCACCAACGGCACCGGCGGCTACGTGCAGTTCACGGTGAACGCCCCCGCCGCCGGAACGGCGACGCTCGCCGTCCGCTTCGCCAACGGGACCACGACAGCGCGGCCGGCGGGCCTGGCCGTCAACGGAACCACCGTGCAGTCGCCGTCCTTCGAGGCCACGGGCGTCTGGTCCGCCTGGAGCGTCAAGACCCTGACCGTGAACCTGAACGCCGGCAGCAACACCATCCGCCTCAACCCCACCACCGCCGCCGGCCTGCCCAACATCGACTCCCTGAGCGTCACGACGGGCGACACCACTCCGCCGCCGCCGACGAGCAGCGCGCTGTACGTCGCTCCGAACGGCACGGCAGGCGCGTCCGGAACGCAGTCCGATCCCACGACCCTCGCCTCGGCGATCGGTCGCGTCGCCGCAGGCGGGACGATCTACCTCCGCGGCGGCACCTACCGCCACTCCACGACGATCACCGTCCCGCCGGGCAACGACGGCACGGCCGCCGCCCGGAAGAAGCTGTCCGCCTACCCGGGCGAGACCCCGGTCCTGAACTTCTCGGTCATGGCCGAGGACCCGGCCAACCGCGGCCTGGCCCTCAACGGTTCGTACTGGCACGTCAACGGCATCGTCGTCGAGCGCGCCGGCGACAACGGCATCTTCGTCGGCGGCAGCCACAACGTCATCGAGCGCACGGTGACGCGTTTCAACCGCGACACCGGGCTGCAGCTCTCCCGCATCGCCTCCACCACGCCCCGCGAGCAGTGGCCGTCCGACAACCTCGTACTGAGCGCGGAGTCGCACGACAACGCGGACTCCGACGGCGAGGACGCCGACGGGTTCGCCGCGAAGCTCACCGTCGGCAGCGGGAACGTCTTCCGCTACGCCGTGGCCCACCACAACATCGACGACGGCTGGGACCTGTACACCAAGACCGACACCGGCCCCATCGGAACCGTCACGATCGAGGACTCCCTCGCGTACGACAACGGCACCCTCAGCGACGGGTCCCAGGCCGGCGCCGGCGACCGCAACGGCTTCAAGCTGGGCGGCGAGGACATCAAGGTCGACCACGTGGTCCGGCGCACGATCGCCTTCCGCAACGGCAAGCACGGGTTCACGTACAACAGCAACCCGGGCTCGATGACCATCTCGAACAACATCAGCGTCGACAACGCCCAGCGCAACTTCTCGTTCGACGCGGGCACCTCGGTCTTCCGGAGCAACACCTCCTGCCGCAGCGGCAGCGGCACGAACGACCGGACCATCGGTGACGTCGACACCTCGAACCAGTTCTGGTCCGGCTCGAACGGCTCCCGCTGCTCCTCGTACGCCGGGGCCCTGAGCTGGTCCTACGCCTCGGACGGCCGCCTCGTCACGGCCTTCGGCGGCCGTACGGTCACCTGGTGAACCCCGGAAGGTGAACCGCCGCGTCGGCCTCGGTGCTCCCCGCCGGGGCCGACGCCGCGTTCTCCGGAGCCGCCTCCCTGCCCGTCCCTGGACCGGGGCCCGTCAGAGAGACGGCTCGACCGGCCCGTGCCGTGCGGCGGTGCGCAGCGCGGCGACGACGGCCGTGGTCGTAGGGTCCGCCGTCCCGGTGCGACGCGTCGCGGCGAACAGGAGGCGCTGGATCGGGTGGCCCTCGACGGGTGCCGTGCGGATTCCGGGCGCGGCCGGGTCGACGGCCGTCCGGGGGACGAGCGCGGTGGCGAGGCCGGCGCGTGCGAGGGTGAGCTGGGCGCCGATGTCGGCGGTGACGTAGCGGGGCGTGGGTGTGAAGCCGGCCCGGTGGCAGGCGTGCAGGATCGCCTGTCCGCAGTCCGTGTCCTGCGGCGGTACGGCGAGGGGCCGGGTGGCGAGTTCCCGCAGGGCGACGGGCCGTTCGGTGGCCTGGTGGGCGGCGGTGACGACGAGCAGGGGATCGTCGAGCAGCGGGGTGACCTCGATGCCCCGGGGCGTCTCCTCGGGCAGGTGGTGATACCGCTGCCCCAGCACGACGTCGACGGTGCCGAGCGTGAGTTCCCGCAGTTGCGCCTGGTCGGTCACCAGGCAGGTCACGGTGAGCCGCGGATGGTCCGTGCCCAGCGCGGTGAGCGCAGGGGCCACGATCCCGGCGACGGTCGAGGGCAACGCGGCGAGCGTGGTGGCGGCGCCGACCGTGCCCTTGACCGCCGCGACGGCGCTCTCGGCCTCCCGTACGGCGCCAAGGATCCGGTCCGCGTGTTCGAGGAGAACCCGGCCCGCCTCCGTCAGTGCCACGGTTCGCCCGTCGGGGCGCAGCAGATCGACTCCCACGTCGTGCCGCAGGGCGGTGAGCTGTTGGGACACCGCTCCGGCGGACAGCCCGAGGGATTGGGCGGCCGCGGCGATCGAGCCTCGGGCTGCGACGGTCCTGAGCATGTGCAGGCGGCGGATATCCAGCATGATTCGATAGATTACCTAAAGGGATCCATCAGAAAAGAGCCCCTTGACCTGCCGGGTCGGGGTGGGCGACCTTCAGCGCATGGAGATCTTCGAGTGCATCGCCGCGGTGGCCGGGCCCCTGCACGATTTCGGTGACGAGTTCATGTCCGACGAGGCGACCGCCGCCATCGGGCTGCGCGCCGGGTTCGCCCCGGGCCGCGGTTTCTACTGCCGAGGACGGTTCGGGGTGCTCGGCGAGGCACCGGTGTCGGTGGTCCAGGCGGTACAGGGCTTCCTCGGCCCCGAGCTGGTCACCGCGGGCTGGCTGGCGGGGCGGCCGGTGATGCCGGCGGAGGAGGCCGCCGCCGGCTATGCGCAGGCGGTCCGGGCGTGGGGCCGTGCCCATGTTCCGGCCGACGTGGACGTGGAGCGCTTCAACCACCTGGCACAGCGGCTGATCGACGCCGCCGACGCCGACGCGCTGCCGTTGTTCGCCGGCTGGCGCGCGCAGCCCTGTCCCGGTGACGACCCGGCCGGCGCGGCCATGCAGCGCGTGCACGTCCTGCGGGAACACCGTGGCGCCTGCCATCTGGCGGCGGTACGGCACTGCGGGCTGAGCGCCGGGGAGGCGATGGTCGTCAACCTCGGCGTCGAGCAGGCGGTCCGTTACGGCTGGCGGGAGCCGCAGCCCGTCGCCGCGACGCGGGTCCCCCGGTGGGAGCGTGCCGAACGGCTCACCGACGAGACGCAGGCGCCGCTCTACGCCACGCTGACCGGTCGGCAGCGTGGCGAGTTCGCCCAGCTCGTCGAGGCGTTGACCGCTGCCTGATCCGGCCCGGTCCGGTCCGCCGCGCGGCCGGTCCGCCTCGCGTCCGGACGGACGGCCGGTTCAGCTGCGCAGGTGTGAGGCCCCGTTGAGGTCGAGGATCGTGCCGGACGACCATTCGGCGGCGGGAGAGGCCAGCCAGAGGACGGCCGCCGCGATCTCGTCGGGCTCGGCGACCCGGTCGAAGGGGCTCTGGGCACGGATCGCGGCTCCCTCGGGCCCTTCCAGGCGGGACGAGACCCGCTCCGTGGCGAAGAATCCGGGCGCGACCGAGGCCACGGCGATCCCGTACGGGGCGAGGGAGACGGCGAGCGACTGGCCGAGCGCGTGGACGGCGGCCTTGGTCGCGCCGTAGGCCGGGTGGTCCGGTTCGCCGCGGAAGGCGCCCCTGGAGCCGATGTTGACGATCCGGCCGCCCGTACCCTGGTCGATCATCCGCCGGGCCGCGAGATGGCTCAGGTTCGCGGTGGCGAGCAGGTTCACGGACACGTGCCGCTGCCAGACCGCCACCCACTCCTCGTACGAGGTCTCGGCGAGGGGGTGGCGGAGGTTCACCGCCGCGTTGTTGACCAGTACGTCGATCCCGCCGAGCGCCCCGGTCGCCGCGTCGACGACGGCCACGGCTCCCGCCGGCTCCGCGAGGTCGCCACCGACCAGGGTGTGGCCCGTGCCGTCGAGGGAGTCCAGGGTGGCGCGGGCCTCCTCGGCGCGTGAGGCGAAGTGGACGGCGACCCGGTCGCCGTTGGCCGCGAACGCCTGGGCGACGGCCCGCCCGAGGCCGCGGGAGGCACCGCTGACGAGGACGCGGCGGCCTGATGCGGGCAGGGTCATGCGGATGCCTTCCGGTCGGGTGAGGCGGGCTCGTGCGTGGACTTCGCGGACCTCACCCGGTCATTCTCGCCCCGGTGGGCGCGGCGGCCGGGGGGAGGGTGCCGCGGCGAGATCCTCGGGGCCGGCCGGCTGCCGCCCCGCCTCGGGGATCCGGCCCGACGACACCGTCTCGAAGTGACGTCGGGCGAAGGCTGGTGAAGCCGCGTCAGGCGTCCGTGAGGCCGTCCTCCGCGAGCTCGGCCCAGACGGTCTTGCCCTCGTCGGTGTAGCGCACGCCCCAGTTCTCCGCGAGGGTGGCGCAGATGAGCAGGCCACGGCCCCCTTCGTCGACGGCCTTGGCGTGGCGGAGGTGGGGAGCGGCCTGACCCGCGTCGCCGACCTCGCAGATCAGCGAGGTGGCGGAGTCCCTGATGAGCCGCAGCGTGATCGGCGCGGCGCCGTAGCGCACGGCGTTGGTGACGAGTTCGCTGACGAGGAGCGTCACCGTGAACGGGTCGGCGGGGTGGTCCCACTGCCGGAGGCACTCCTCCACGTACGTCCGCGCGGTGCCGACGGCCGCGAAGTCGAAGGGAACGCTCCACTCGGCCAGTTCGCTCGGCGGCAGATGGCGGGTCCGCGCGAGGAGCAGGACGCGGTCGCGGGCGAGGAGCCCTTCCACGGAGTCCGCCATCGCCTCCACGTCACGGCCCGGGTGTCCGAGGGCGCCGATGAGGTCCTCCGTACGGGGGTCGCCGTCTCCTGTTGTGGCGGGCGAGGCCATGCAGAGGGTGCTGCCCTCGGGCAGGACGTGTTCCGCGCAGGCGAAGGGCGGGCCCTCGGCGCCGAGCAGGGGGCCTTCGTCGACGGGCTTCGTGTCGATCGACCCGTCGGGCCGGACGACGACGAAGAGGGAGCTGCCGGCGCGGGCGATGTCGAGCCGTCCGCCGACGGGGTCGTGGACGGCGACGGTGCAGCTCGCCGTCGGGCGGTCCTCCTCCGAGGCGTTCGTGTGCTCGGCCGCGAGGCGGAGCGTGGTGTCGTGGAGGCGGGCGAGGAGTTCGTGGGGGTCCAGGTCGAGGGTGGTCAGGCTGTGGACGGCGGTCCGCAACCGGCTCATGGTGGCGACGGCGCTGAGTCCCGCGTGTTCGACCTGCCCGACGACGAGCGCCACCCGCGCTCCCGGGAGCGGGACGACTTCGAACCAGGCGCCGGCGCCGCTCCCGCCGGGGCGGTGCCGCTGGGCCACGTCGACGGCCCGCTGGGTGGCCTCCTCCTGGCGCAGCGGCCAGCTCTGCAGCGCGGTCATGATCACGTGTTCGCGGGTGAACCTCAGGGCGTTCTCCAGGCAGGTCGCCGTGCGGTCCGCGAGGGCCGTGACGAGTTCGACGTCCTCCGCGTCGTACGGCTCGGCGTCGTCCGTGCGCTGGAAGGCGACGACCCCGAAGATCTGCCCCCGTACCGTCAGCGGGGCGACGAGGCGCGTCCCGTGGGCCCCGCCGTTCCCTCCGTCCGGGAGCAGCACGGCCTCGGACGGCAGCGTGTCGCCGAAGATCCCCGGGAGCAGGGTGGCGCCCGCCGCCGGCACCGGCGGTCCTGTGCCGGTCCGGGCCGCCGCGGCGCAGCGCAGGAGGGGGGCCGGGGTGCGGGACCGCAGGCCCGGCTCCCTTCCCCTCAGCACGGTGTCGGTGAGGGCGACCACGACGGCGTCGGCGAACCGCGGCAGCGTCACGTCGACGAGCTCCTGCGCGGTGCGCTCCACGTCGAGGCTGGTGCCGATCCGCTCGTGGGCGTTCTGCAGCAGCCGCAGCCGGGCCTGTGCCCTTTCGCGTGTGGTGACGTCCGTGCTGGTGATGACCAGACCGAGCACGCGTCCGGCGGCGTCCTGGAGACGGTAGACGGAGGCGGAGAAGACGTGTTCGCTCCGGGGAGCGGTGAGGGGCCGGCCGGTGACGATCCGGTCGAGCGCCGGACGGCCGGTGGCGAGAACGGCGCGCAGCACGTCCTCGTCGACGTCCACCCCGGCGAGGGCGTAGGCCTGGGCCGCCGGCAGACCGACGAGCCGTTCCGCCGGGATGCCGCGAATGCCGACGGCGACCATGTTGACGCGGACGACGCGCAGTTCCGTGTCCAGGACGTGGACGCCGATGTCGGACTGGGTGAACACCGCGTCGAGGACCGCCTCGTCCCAGGGGCCCGGGGCGTCGGCCTCCCGCGGCTCTTCGGGTTCCGCGTTCATTCGCGCCACCCGCCGCATCAGGCGAAGGCGGTTCGCAGCGCGGACCAGGCGATCTTCGGATCGGAGAGGCCGTGGTACATCGCCGGGATCTCCTTGTCGACGCCGAAGTGGTGGTAGACGGCCAGCATGGCCGAGCGGACCGAGTACTCGACGGTGAAGACGACGTCCTCGGGGATCTCGACGAACTGTCCGAGGAAGGCGAAGTTCTGGGCACCGTCCGGGACCACGAGGGGGCGGTCGGTGGCGACGCGCCGTTGGAACTGGGCGTCGATGTAGGGCATCTGGACGGTGGTGACCCGGGTGGTCTCCCGTACCTCGTCGGCGATGTCGTCGAAGCCGAGGTGGCCGAGGAGCTCGTCGAGGATCTCGGCGCCGGTGCAGTCGTCCATCTTCTTGGGCACGTGGTCGCCGGGGACGTCGCCGAAGAGCGCGTACCCCCACAGCGTGTACGTGTCCTCCCGCTGGTCGCGGAAGTGGGGCTGGGCCGGCACCACGACCGAAAGGAGCCAGCGGGAGTCCTTCCAGGTCATCAGGGCGCCTTCGCCGGGGGCGTTGCCGGTGTACTCCTGGATGCGGTCCAGAAGGGTGCGACCGGTCATGGTGAGGGTGAAGGACTCCCACTTGGTCTCGTCGATGTTGCCGCAGAAGACGCTGGGGCGGCCGAAGTCGGGGGCGTTCTTGGCGATGGACTCCCACAGCCGCCAGGAGCCGTCCCGCTTGTCGCGGATCAGCTCGGGGACGGTGGTGCTGTCGCCGTACGCGGCGTCGGCGGTCATCGAGCCGAGGGTCAGGAACGCGTAGTCGTCCTCCCCCAGTTCGATCGTCCCGGCCCCGGCTCCGTCCCGCTCCAGATGGAGCCGGGAGATCCGGCGCGCGGCGGGGCCGGAGAAGTCGACGTCGGCGACGGTGACACCGAACTCGGTGCGCACGCCCTGGGCGGTGAGCCATTCCTGGAGCGGGCGGATCACGGAGTCGTACTGGTTGTACCTGCTGCGCCGCACCCCGGACAGGGTGTGGATGCGGTCGAACTCCTGGATGAAGGCGAGGAAGTACCGCTTCAGTTCGATCGCCGAGTGCCAGGTCTGGAAGGCGAACGTGGTCCGCCACATGCACCAGAAGTTGGTGGTGAAGAAGTGCGGCTGGAAGAAGTCGTCGATGCGCCGGGCCCCGATCACCCGCTCCGGCAGGGCGAGCAGCCGGGTCATGTCGGCGCGGTCGCGCGTGTCCAGGCCGAGCCGGGAGGCGTCGGCAATGGTGCGGTCGGCGTTGATGATGCGGGCCTTGGCGTCCGTGGGGTGCCCGCTGTTGAAGGCGAGCATCTCCTGGCGCACCGAGATCGCCGGGTCGTCCAGGGTGGGGATCGTCTCCAGGAGGTTCCACAGGCAGACGTAGTGCTCCTCCTCGAACATCCGGCCGCCCCGGGTGACGTATCCGCCCTCACGCGTCGGCGCCGGGGCGCCGTCCATCGAACCGCCCGCGATCGGCAGCTGCTCCAGGATGCGCACGTTCTTCCCCGGGACCCCCGCGTCGCGTACGAGGAACGCGGCCGCGGCGAGGGAGCCGATGCCTCCGCCCACCAGGTGGACCTTGGAGTGCTTCGATGCCGGCACGGGAGGACCTCCGGTTGTGGGCGCGGACGCGGCGCGGGCGGTCGGGAAGACGCCGTGGCGGCCCGACCCCCAGCCCTACGAGCTTCACCCGGATCGTCCGCGCGCGCGAACGGAGGCCTCTGCCGCCGGGGCTGAGCACCCCTTTGCCCCACGGAACCGACGCGTCCCCGGCACGGCACCGGCGCGTTCCCGGCGGGCGTCGGCCCCGTACTCCCGGGCCGCTGCTCGGTCCGGCCGGTGAAGCGGTCTCCTGAGCGGCTACTCCGTCCGGGCCGGTGAAGCGGTCTCCAGGTGCGGGGCCGCCTCGGCCGCCGTGTAGGAGGAGGCGAAGGTGAAGGCGCGCGGGGACGGCCCGTGCGCCCGCAGGTCGGCCAGCCGGTCCAGCGCCTCGGTGACGGTCGGGATGTGGCCGGCGGGGACCCACCAGAGCACGAGGTGCGCCTCGACGTGCCGTTCGAACCATGCGCGCCGCTGCCGCATGACCTCCAGGTGGCCACTGCGGTAGGTGAAGTCCCACAGGGCCTCCTGGGTCTCCCACACCGACATGTTGATGATGACGTCCTCCCCCGCCGGACGCATGCCGGTGGCGTCGGCCGCCCCGTCCTCCACGAGCCGCCACACGAAGCCGGGCGCGCCGTCGGCGGCGGCGTTGACCGGATCGAGCAGCTCGACGAAGGGCGCGATGCGCGGGTCGTCGATGGGATGGCTGAGCGTGGCGACGTTGAGCTGGGCGAGGTGGGCGGTGTGCGCGGCTGCGGTCATGGCTTCATCCCAGCACGAGCCGCTTTTCTATGTCAATCTTCATTGCTTTTAGAAGCTTTCCTCGTCTCCGGAGGCTTCGACCACCACGCAGCACTCCCCCGGTCGCGCGTCCATGCGGGCACGGACGGGAGCGTCCGCACCGAGCAGTCCTTCGAGGAGCGCGAGGTTCATACCGCAGACGAGCGGCGGGAAGCGTTCGGCGACGACGTGGAAGGGGCAGTTGCGCATACGGACGACAGGCGCGGCCACCGCCCCGGTCGGCCCTTCCTCGCCTTCGGAACCGGTGGCGCCCTCCAGGTGCGGTTCGTAGCCCCGGGCGGCCAGCACCTCCATGGCCTCTTCGAGGTCACCGCAGGGCGCCGCCGAGCCGCGCAGGGCCTCACCCCGCCGTCGCGCGGCCGCGCGGAGCCCGGCGTCGAGCCCGGCCTCCTCCGCCGCCTCGGCAAGGAGTTCGGCGGCGGTGCGGTAGTCACGGGCCGGCAGCGACACCGACCGCTCGGCACGCGCCCGCGTGTACACCTTGGCCGGGCGGCCCGCCCCCGGCCCCGAGCGGCCGCTCAGCCGGCGACTGCCGCTCTCGAGGAGCCCCGCCTCGGTCAGTCTGTCCAGATGGTGCGCGGCGAGCGTGCGCGTCACCCCGGCCGCCTCGGCGGCCTCGTTGCGGCCCACTTCACGGCCTTGG
This sequence comes from Streptomyces sp. NPDC058664, assembly GCF_042716635.1. Classification (NCBI taxonomy): domain Bacteria; kingdom Bacillati; phylum Actinomycetota; class Actinomycetes; order Kitasatosporales; family Streptomycetaceae; genus Streptomyces; species Streptomyces sp. NPDC058664. The sequence continues at coordinate 26,497 of NZ_JBHXRW010000026.1, forward strand.
GCCGCCACGTACTCGTACAGACGGCGTCGCACCGGATCCTGCAGTGCCGCGATCGCTTCGATGTCCTCCACCCGGCCATTCTAGGAACAACGCAGATTGGAGATAGAAGGACGGGGTCCGGCACGGCTGCCGCGCCTACCGCACCCCTTGGTCCGATCGGCTCAGGCGCGGCGCGCCCCGGCCGGGCGGGCGGCGGCGATCGGTGGAGGATCGGCGGAACGGCGGCCCCGGGACCGCCACCCGGCCCCGTTCACCGTACGAGAGGTACGACCATGACACCGTTCGACGCCCCCCTCGCCGTCACGCCGTCGCCGGCGACGGCGTGACCACCGGGCCGGGCGGGGACGCGGCGGGCGGAGCCGCGGGGGGCGGCGGGCGTTACGGCGAGGCCGTCTTCCGCCCCGAGCAGGCGGGCGAGGGCGAGCGCATCGACTTCGGCGCCCTCGCCTACGACGAGATCACCATGACGCGGCTGCGGGCACTCGGGGCCGGTCCGGGCTGGCGCTGCCTCGACGTGGGCGCCGGCACGGGCACGGTCTCCCGTCGGCTGCTCGACGAGGCAGGGGTGACGAGCGTGCTCGCCGTCGACCGCGACGTCCGTTTCCTCGCGGAGCGGGCCGTACCCGGGCTCGACGTACGGGAGGCGGACGTCACGGCCTCGGACTTCGTGCCCGGCCGCTACCGGCTCGTCCACGCGCGCTTCGTCCTGATGCACCTGCCCGAGCACGAGCGCCTGATCGCACGGCTCGCCGAACTCGTCGCACCGGGCGGCGTGCTGGTGCTCAGCGACGCGGTCGACCTGACGGGCGACCGGACGCCGATGACGCCGTACACCGTCGCGATGCGGGCGATGTGGCAGGGGCTGCGGGCCACCATCGGCACCGACGTCTCCTGGGTGCCGTCCTACCCCCAACTCCTGCGCGGGGCGGGGCTTGTGCGCGTCGCCGCCGAGATCCACGTGCCGGCGCTGACGCCCGGCAGTCCCCTCAGCCGTTTCTGGGCGGACACGTGGGAGCGGAGCAGAGCGGCGATGATCGCCACCGGTCTGGTCGACGACGTGGCCGTCGACGCGGCGGTCCGGTACCTGGGCTCCGACGACTGCGCCGCGCTGTCGGCCGGGATGCTGACCGCATGGGGAGAGAAGCCCCGGGAGACGGACCCGCGCTGATCCACCCCCTCACCCTCCGCACGCCCGCGGTGCCGTCCGGACGGGAACCGTCCCCGTCCGCACGCCACCGGGAGCGCAGGATGCAGGGGCCCGGTACGCCGAAGGAGCCCGGCGCCCTGACCTCCCCGGCGCGCCGGGGAGGTCAGGGCGCCGGGAGGTCAGGGCGCCATCTCGTACGTGCCCGAAAGGGCCTCGACGCGCTGCCAGACGCGCGCCGAACGCGCCTCGTCGACGACGGGGCGCCGGACCGCGCCCAGCGCCCAGAGCTGCTGCTGCTCGGTCGCGGAGTCCTTGCCGTGCAGCTCGACGGCGTGCGCGGAGAAGTCGCGCACGAGGACGGCGAACAGCTCGTCGAGCACGTCCTCGTCGAGGCCGGTCAGGGCGGCCTGCTCCAGGACCAGCTGTCCGTGGACGACGAGCGCGAAGAGCTGGCCGACCGCGAGGAGGAGGTCGAGATCGCGGCTCTGCTCCTCGTCCGGAGCGGCCTTGAGGACGAACTCGCAGAGGGCGTCGGCCTGTTCGCGGAGACGGGCGACGTTGGGCAGGTGGCCGTACGTGTCGTAGGCCGCGCGCCAGTCGTGGAAGCGGACCGAGCCGAGGCCGCGGGCCGGACCCTGGCGGAAGAGGAACGCGTCGTCCGCCGCGTCCAGGCGGGTCGGGACGGGCTCGTACGCGACCGGGTCGAGGAGGTGGTTGCGCATGAACTTCAGGATCAGCGCCAGGTTGACGTGGACCGTGCCCTCCAGCTTCGGCAGTCCGCGGATCTCCACGGCCGCCTGGGCGAAGTAGTTGTCCTTCTCGAAGCCCTTGGCCGCGATGACGTCCCACATCAGGTCGATGACCTTCTCGCCCTCCGTGGTCACCTTCATCTTCGTCATCGGGTTGAAGAGGAGGTAACGGCGGTCGTCGGGACCGGCGGTGCGGAAGTAGTCGACGGCGCGGTCGCTGAACAGCTTCATGCCGACGAGCCGGACGTACGCGTCGGTCAGCTCGCGCCGCACGTGCGGGAAGGCGGTGACGGGCCGGCCGTACAGGACGCGGTTCTGCGCGTGGGTGACGGCCTCGTACATCGCGTGCTCGCAGATGCCGATCGAGGCGGTACACAGGTTGAACTTGCCCACGTTGACGGTGTTGAGGGCGGCGTCGAAGGCGGCGCGGCCGGTGTGCAGGACGTCCTCGACGGCGACCGGGTACTCCTCCAGGCGGAACTCGCTGACGTACTTGGAGGAGTCGACGACGTTCTTGACGAGGTGGTACGCCGGGTGGCGGCTGTCGGCGGCGAAGAAGACGTACCCGTCGGGGCCTTCGACGTCGGTGCGGCGGCCGAAGACGGAGACGAGGCCGGCCGCGTTGCCGTTGCCGATGTAGTACTTGGAGCCGGTGGCGCGGAAGCCGCCCTCGCCGTCGGGCTCCAGGAGCATGTCGGTGGAGTAGATGTCCGCGCCGTGGGACTTCTCGGAGAGTCCGAAGGCGAACACCTCGCCCTGGGCGAGGAGTTCGGCGGCACGGGCGCGGGCGGCCGCGTTGTCGCTCTGCCAGACCGGGCCGAGGCCGAGGATGGTGACCTGCCAGGCATACCAGTAGTCGAGGCCGTAGAAGCCGAGGATCTCGTTGAGGGCGGCGATGCGGGCGGTGTCCCAGCGCTTGTCGCCCTCCTGCTCGCCGGCGGCGGAGGACGGGGTCAGGAAGGTCGCGAAGAGCCCCTCCTCTGCGGCGAAGGCGAGGAAGTCTCCGAGCCAGGCCCGGGTCCGGTAGTCCTCGATGATCCGGCGCTTGCCGCGCGCCTCGAACCAGTCGACGGTGGCGCGCAGCAGTCGACGGGTCTCCGGGTCGAAGTGCGCCGGGTCGTAGGTGTGCGGGTTGAACAGCAGCGGGTCGGCCATGACGTCCGCCTTTCCGGCTCGGGATGAGGGTGGTGGTGCGGGAGGAGGTTTCAGTGCTCGGCCCGGAACCGGCCGAGCGTGGCGAGGACGTCGTCGAGCCAGGCGATCATCATCCGCTCGTACGCGATGCCGCCGCGCAGCACGACGTGCTGGAGCTCGCGCTCGGCGTCGAGCGGTCCGCCGGTGACGGGCTCGCCGGACCCACCGGGCTCGCCGAAGTCCCGCGTCTCGCCCGCGAGATAGCGGGCGAGCCGGTCGGTGTGCGCCTGCCGGTGCCGTTCGACCTCGCTGATCAGGGCGGCCGGGTCGTCGAAGGCGGCGCCCCTGATCTTCACCGCGAGGTCGTGCCGCACGCTCTCGGGTTCGATCGGCTCGTGCAGCCACGCGGAGAGCGCGTCCCGCCCGGCGTCGGCGACGGAGTACTCCTTCTTGTCCGGGCGGCCCTGTTGCGGCACGTCCCGGACGTCGATCCAGCCGTCGCTCTCCATGCGCTTGAGCACGCGATAGATCTGCTGGTGGGTGGCGGTCCAGAAGTACCCGATGGACCGCTCGAAGCGCCGGGCCAGTTCGTATCCGGACCCGGGCTTCTCGAGCAGGGAGACGAGGATCGCGTGGTCGAGCGCCATGCGCCCGATCTTGCTATGCACCTCGTTGCATAGCAAGCCTGCCCCGGTGAGACGCGGCTCACCCTTCGGGCGCGCGATGCGCCTGTGCGGGAGAGGGCCGGCCCGGACCGGACGCCAGAACACGATCGAGCGCGGCCCGGCCCGCGGGTCCCCATGCCGGCTTGCCGCCGGGAAGGCCCCGGTCCCCGTTCTGGCCCATGAGGACGAGGAAGAGGCTCTTCAGGGCGGCCAGCCCCCGGGCGCGCCGGACCGTCGCCTCGTCCGCGTGCGCGTACGCCTCGAAGAACCGTGAGGCCGCGCCCGCGGGAAGGAGGAGCCATGCGGCCGCGAGGTCCCACGCCGGATCGCCGGCGAACATGTCACCGAAATCGATCACGCCCGAGAGCGTCCCGTCCGAGACGACGACGTTCGCGGGATGGAGGTCACCGTGCAGCCATACCGGCGGGCCCTCCCACTCGGGGGCCACGACGGCGTCGTCCCAGACGGCCCGGACGGCCCGGACGTCGACGGGGACGCCGTCGGGGGCGATGGCCCGCAGGAACCCCTCGAAGCCGTCCGTGCACTCCTTGGGGTGGGCGCCGCGGTCCTCACTGACCGGCGCGTCGGCGGGAGCCTCCACGTGGAGCGCCCCGAGGAAGCCCGCCAGAGCGTCGGCCGCGTGGTCGCCGCGGCTGATCGAGGCGGAGTCGAGCGGTTCGCCGGGAACCCACGTCATCACGCTCCAGGGCTTCGGGAAGCGCGCGGACGGTTCGCCGATCCGCACGGGAGTCGGAACGGGGAGCGGCAGGCGCGGGGCCAGGACGGGCAGCCACCGGCACTCCTTGCGCTGGAGATCCGGGGCACGTTCCGTGCGCGGCATGCGCACGGCCAACTCGTCCCCGAGGCGCCACATTTGATTGTCCCAGCCGCCCACCACTTCGCGGACGGCCGGCCCGGCGAGGTCCGGATGCTGGTCCTCGAGAAGATCGTGCACCAGCTCCGCGGTGATCTCGATCTCGGATTCGGTCATGCGAAGCCACAGTACGCGGGACAGGCGCCGCCGACGAGGAGTGAGAAGCGTTCAACGGCCCGGCGCGGCCGGGTGCCAGGGGGCGTCGGACCCGTCAGAAGGAGCCGCGGCGCCGGGCGGCTTGGGCGCGGATCACCAGGAGCCCTGCCGCCGTCAGTGCGGCGAGGGCGATGGCGGGGCCGCCGAAGGTGAGGAGGCGCCCTATGGAGTCGGCTGCCGCGTATCCCGCGCCGGCTTCCGCTGCCGCCCGTGCGGGTGCTGCCACGACGCTGTAGAGCGCGATGTGCCGGTAGGGCAGCCGGGCGGCGCCGGCGAGGTGGGGGGTGAGGGTGCGCAGTACGCGGACGAAGCGGGAAAGGAGGGCGGCCTGGCCGCCGCGTCGGGCCATGAGGACTTCGGCGCGTCGCCAGGCCGGGGCGGGGCGCGATGGCCCTCGACATGACGTGCGTCACTACCTGGGCGCTTCGGGACGGGTTACGCGCGATCATGACCGGATGGAGGCTCGTTTCCTTGGTATCGCCGAACTGTCCGAAGTCCCGTCCGTGGCGGTCGTGGTCGACGTCATGCGCGCTTTCACGGTGGCCGCCTGGGCCTTCGGCCGGGGGGGCGGAGAAGATCGTTCTTGCCGAGTCGCTGGACGAGGCCCTGGCGCTCAAGGCCCGCCACCCGGATTGGACGGTGCTCAAGGACGGTCCGCCCGCGCCCGGGTTCGACATGGTCAACTCACCGGGCATGCTGCGGTCCGCCGACCTCGGTGGACGGACCGTCGTGCAGAAGACCACGGCGGGGACGGTCGGCGCCCTCGCGGTCAGGGAGGCGTCGCTGGTGCTGTGCGCCGGCTTCGTGGTGGCGGAGGCAACGGCTCGGCTCCTGCGGACGCACAGGAGCGACAGGGTCACGTTCGTGGTCACCGGCGAGGACGGTCGGGCCGACGAAGACCTGGCGTGTGCTCAGTACATCGCGGGGAGGGCCGTGGGGGCCGGGACGGATGCCGTCGGGTTCGTCCGCCGCGCTGCCGAGTCGCGCGCCGCCGCCGAGTTGACGGAGGGTGTGCGTCAAGGAGTTCACCCTGAGGACGTCGCACTCTGTCTCGAGGTCGACCGGTTCCCCTTCGCCATGGTGGCGGCCCTGGAGGACTCGCTCATGGTCCTCCGCCCGCACGCCGTGCCTTCGCCGGCCGACGGCGGTTCGGCATGACGGCAGGCGGCATGACGGCAGGCGGCTGACCCGAGTGGTGCCCGCGGCGACTTCAGGGGGAGCATGGAAAAGTCGATCTTGACCGAGACCGTCACATACTCCGCCGCGTGCCAGGCGTGCGGTGCCGAGGCAGAGTGGTGCGGCGTCCAGGCGCTGGTGGGCGAGGCGCTGCGGTGGGACGTCGAGACGACGTGCCCGGCGTGCGGGTTCGCCCTGGCCGTCTGTGACGGCGACCTGTCGGACGAGACGCGCGGCCGGCTGCTCTCCGCGCATGGGCGGGCGAGACCGCGGGTGAGCCCGCCGACGCGGAACGCCGCCGTCATGCGGGTGCTGCGGACGGAGCTCGGCCTCGGCCTGGACGGCGTCAAGGCGGTGCTGGACCAGGTCCCGACCGGGCGGTACTCGGGGACGCTGCCCGAGATGGAGCTCCTGGCGCGCACACTGCGGGCATCGGGGATCGAAGCGTCCGCCTCGCGGGCGGTGGAGTGAGCGGACTGTCACGACGGCCGGTTCGTACCGCCGAGCCCGGCCGCAGTGGACGGGGCCGCGCTCTGGATCTCACGGGGCGAGGGCCGTCGCGTGTTGCCGGAACGGCAAGAACAATTGCCCCGCTCCGTAAGCCGGTTGCAGCCTGGTCCCGTCAAGGCGATCGAACCGAGAGGCTGCACCATGACGAACCGTGAAGGCGCCGGACTCGCTCCGGGTTCCGGTGATCGCGCGCCGGTCAACAACCGCGTCCATCACGTCCGCTCCGGCGAACTGGACGGTTACGCCGCCATCAGCGGAGGCACCGTCGGCTCGAGGAAGCTCTGGATGGGCCTGGTGGAGAACCCCCCGCTGAGCTCGACGGACAACCACCACCACGGCGATTCGGAGGCCGGGATCTTCGTGGTCAGCGGTCACCCCGTGTTCGTCTACCACGACGGCACACAGGAGGTACGGCTCGCCGCCGCCCCCGGGGACTTCTTCCTCGTCCCCCCGTTCGTCCCGCACCGGGAGGAGAACCCCGACCCGGACGAGCCCGCGGTCGTCGTGATCGCCCGGACCACGCAGGAGCCGATCAAGGTCTCCGTGCCCACGCTGTACCGGCTCGAAGGGACGGCCCCGCAGCCGTAGCGGGCGGCGATCCGGCGGCGCGGCCGACCACGGCCCACCGCGGCCCACCGCGGCCCGCCGTCGGCACCCCGGGCGGAGCCCCTCTCCCGCTCGCCCGCCGGTTCCCGTACGGCGCCCCGGCCGGAACCGGCACATGGCGCGCGGGCCCTGCCGACCGGACGCGGGCCCCGTTCCTGTGGGCGGCGCACCGGTACGCCGGCGCGCGACGTCCTGTGACCCACGTCACCCCTTCGGTCTCCCTCTTTCCGTTGTCGCCGTCCCGGGTCGAGGCTCTCCCCTGCGCAGGGAACTCCACAAGAGGCAAGCGAAGGACGGACGGCGTGCAGCGGACCACGGGTTTTGAGCAGCTGACGGATGCGGAACTGATACGGGCGGCGCAGTACGACGCCCCCTGGGCGCGCGAGCGCCTCGTCGCCGCCTGTCAGCCGCTCGTCCACGCCCTCGCGGCCCGCGCCCTCGACGGACGGCCCGGCGCCGACGCGGCCGTGCACGCCGTCGTGCGGGACGCCTTGGGCCGCGTCGAGTTCGCACGGGGCGCCCTCCCCTCCCCGGAGGCGTTCCGGCCCTGGCTCGTCGCGATCACCGTGGAGAGCACCCTTGCCCACGCCTCCGCCTTCCCCGGGCACCCGACGCGCCTCGCCGCCCCGGGCACCGGCTTCGGCGAGGAGGTCCGCTGGCTGGACGTCGAGGACGGCGTCCTCGCGGCACTGTGGTCGCTGGAGGAGGAGGGGCGCCTGAGCCGGTACGAGACGGCCGCCGCGCTGAACTGGTCGCCGCACGACACCGCGCTCCGGATGGAGACGGTACGCGTACGCCTGGCCGAGGCCCGGTCCGTCACCACCGCTCTCGCCCGGGAACCCCGCTGCCCCGCCCTCCACCGGTGGGCCGCCGCCTGGGACGGACACCCGAGCGCCCCCTGGCGTGAACAGCTGGCCCGGCACACCGCCCACTGCGCCCCCTGCACCACCGGAATCGGCGCGGTCGCGCCCGCCGCCGCGCCCACCGCGGTCGCCTCCGACACCGCCGCCGCGCCCGCCGTGGCCGTCCCCGACGCCCCGACCGAGACCTACGTCGTCCTTCCCCGTCCCGCCGATTCCTCCACCGCCGCCGTGGGCCGGCGCAGCACCCGCGCGGCCCGCAGGAAGCGCCGCCAGGCCGACGAACGCTCCCGCCGCCGCGCCGCCGTCACGGCCGGGATCGCCGTCGTCGCGGTGACCGGAGGTGCCTTCTCGCTGTACTCCGGGCGTGACGGGCAGCGGGAGGTCCTCGAGGTGAACCGGGCGGCCGCCCCGGGTCTCGACCTGCCCCTGGCGAACGAGCCGGGCACGCTCACCGCCGCCCCGTCCACGACCTCCGCGTCCCCCTCGGCCTCCGCATCCGCCTCGGCTTCCGTGCCCGCCTCCAAGCCCGCTTCCGCTTCCGCTTCCACCGCACCGGGCGCCCGCAAGCCGGCCGTGTCCACGCCGGCGAAGAGCCCCCGGCCCACCACCGCGACGCCCACGACGCAGCGCCCCACCACCCCGGCCGGCGGCTCCGAAGCCACGGCCTCCGCACCGCCGAGGACCACCGCCCCCACGGGCGGTACGGACGCCGGTCCGCAGCAGGACGGCGGCCGGAGCTCGGCGGCGGACCAGGTGGTCGCACTGGTCAACTCCGAGCGGGCCAAGGCGGGTTGTGGGCCCCTCAGCGCCAACGCCACCCTGACGAGGGCGGCTCAGGGACACTCCGACGACATGGCCGCCCGGGACTTCTTCGACCACACCGATCCGGACGGCGACGGCCCGGGGGAACGCGTCACGGCCGCGGGCTACCCGTGGTCGACGTACGGCGAGAACATCGCGATGGGGCAGAGCACCCCGGAGCAGGTCATGGAGTCCTGGATGAACAGCCCCGGTCACCGCGCGAACATCCTCAACTGCGACTTCAAGGAGATCGGCGTCGGCATACACACCGCCGACGGCCCGTACTGGACCCAGGTCTTCGGCGCCCGCTGAGGCGGCCGGGACCCCCGGCTCCGGGAGCCGGGGGTCCCGCGGACGGTCAGCCGACGGTGATCGTCCGCCGCGCGGTCACGGTCCGCGAGTCGCGTGCGGTGGCGAAGGTGTACGGGCCGGGGACGAGGGTCCACTCCCCGTTGTTCCAGACGGTCAGGTCGTCCACCGGGACGGTGAAGGTGACGCGTTGCCTGGCGGCGGGGGCGAGCGTGACCTTGCGGAAGGCGACGAGCCGGCGCGGTTCGGCGGCCGCCGCCCCGGGGAGCGTGGCGTACACCTGGACGACGTCGGTGCCCTGCCGGCCACCGCTGTTGGTGACGGTGACGGAGAGGGTCACGGTCCCTCCGGCGGCGTCGTGGGCGGCCTCCAGGGAGCCGTGGGCGAAGGTGGTGTACGACAGGCCGTGTCCGAAGGGGAACAGGGGTTGCCGCCCCTCGGCGTCGTAAAAGCGGTAGCCGATCGCAATTCCCTCGTCGTAGGAGACGGCGCCGTTCCTGCCCGGATAGGTCGTGGCCGTCGTGCCGGGGCCCTGGGCGGTGTCGGCGGGGAAGGTGACGGGCAGTCGGCCGGAGGGGTCGCCGTCGCCGAACAGGACGGCGGCGAGCGCCGTGCCCATGCCGCGGCCCCCGTACCAGGCCTGGACGACGGCCTCGACCTCGCCCAGCCAGGGCATCGCCACGGGCCCGTCGGTGTTCAGGACGACGACGGTGCGCGGGTTGACCGCCGCCACGGCGCTGATGAGCTGGTTCTGGTCTGCGGGGAGGGCGAGCCGCTCGTGGTCCATGGCTTCGCCGGCGATCCGGTTGACAAAAACGACGGCGGCGTCGGCGGTGCGCGCGGCCCGGACGGCGGCCGGGATCAGGGAGGCCGGCTGCCAGCCGAGGGTGAGGCCGCACGTGCCGGGATCGGCCGTGGCGTTGCCGTACGTCAGCTCGATCGGTACGGGCCTGCCGACGGTCAGCTCGACGGTGCCCTGGAGGGGGTAGTCGTAGGTGCCGAGGAAGAAGCGCCGGGTGCCCCGGGATCCGGAGACGACGGTGACGCCGTCGATCTTCAGGGTGGCGGTGCCGGCGGGCAGGAGGGAGAAGCGGTGCAGGCCCGTGTGGGTCGGGGTCAGGGTGCCCGACCAGGTCGCGGACCAGACCGCGGGGAGGGTGTCGACGGGAGCGCTGGTGAAGTCGACGGCGCTGTCGGTTCGGGTGACGGCCGGGCTTCCCGCCGGTTCCGGGGTGGCGTAGTAGCGGCCGGTGAGGCCGGCGGCTCCGCCGGAGGTGCGCAGCACGGTGGCGGGGACGGTGGTCAACGGGACGTCGCCGGTGGTGCCCTGGGCGTGGGTGACGGTCACGCCGCTGCCGGCCCGGGCCTTGATGGCCTGGAGGGGGGTGGTCCAGGTGCCGGGGTCGACGTAGGTGGAGCCGGCGACCCCGGTGAGGGTGTCGGTACCGGCCGGGCCGATGACGGCGAGGGACCTGAGCGTGGCGGGGAGCGGCAGGGCCGAGGAGCGGTTGACGAGCAGGACGGTGGAGGCGAGGGCGGCCTCGTGGGCGAGGCTCTTGTGCTCCGGTGTGCTGACGTCCTGGGCCGGGGCGGGTACCGGGTGGTCGACGAGGCCGTTGGCGACCATGGTGACGAGGACGCGGCGGGCCGCGTCGTGGAGGCGGGCGGCCGGGACGGATCCGTCGGTGAGCGCGCCGGGGGTCAGTTTGACGCCGGCGGGGCCGAGTCCGGCGAGGTCCATGCCGGCCTTGGCGGCGGCGACCTGGTCGTCGCCCGCCCAGAAGTCGGGGACGGTGTAGCCCTGGAGCCCGAGGCGGTTCTTGACGTCGTCGAAGAGCCGGGGGTGCTGGGTGGCGAAGGTCCCGTTGATCTTCGGATAGGCCATCATGACCGAGGTGGTGGGGGCGGCGGCGATCACCCGGCGGAACGGCGCCTGGTAGATCTCGTGCATGGCCCGGTCGGACACCAGGGTGTCGGTGAAGAAGCGGTTCACCTCCTGGGTGTAGGCGGCGAAGTGCTTGACCGTGGCGGTGACCCGACGGCTCTGGATGCCGGTGGTGAGGGCGGCTCCGAGGCGGCCGGCGAGCAGCGGGTCTTCTCCGAGGGTCTCGGCCTGGCGGCCGAAGTGCCAGGTGCGGGTGAGGTCGACGGTGGGGCCGAGGAGGTTGTTGTAGCCCTTGGCGCGTCCTTCCGTTCCGATGGCGACGCCGATGCGACGGGCGAGGTCCTCGTCGAAGGTCGCGGCCTGGGCGAGGGGTACGGGGAAGGCCGTGACGTTCTGTTCGCCGCGCAGCCCGGCGGAGGCGTCGACCATGGTCAGGGCCGGGATGCCGAGGTGGCCGAGGGCCGCGAAGTCGCAGCGGACGAGGGCCTCCTTCTCGGCGGCCGTCATCCGGGCGAGAAGGGCGTCGGCCCGCTCGAAGACACGGGGGTCGGTGGCGGTGATCGCCTGGGCAGCGGCCGCGGGGGCCATGCTGACGGCGACAGCGGTGGCGATGGCGGAGGACAGGAAGGTGCGTCGGTTCACAGCGGCTCTCCTGGCGGTGGACGTGACGGGGTCGGGGGCCCGCCGATCGCGGGCACGGAACGAGGTACGAGATACGAGGTACTGGGCGGTGGGGGCGTGTCCCGGTGACGGCAGGGGCATGGGCCGGTGACGGGCCGTACAGGGTGTGGGGGAAGCGGCCCGGTCTTTTCGCCGCCGGTCCTGGGCTCAGTCGCGTGCGGTCGTGGCGAGGGTGTGGGTTCCGGGGCCGAGGGTGACGGGCTCACCACCGGGCAGCTCGGCGACGGCGGTGCAGTTCGGCGGCACCGTGACGCGGGCGTTCATGCCGCCGGGGGTGGTTTCCCAGAACAGCGAGGCCGTGCCGTGGGGCGTCTCGTGGCGGGTGCGGGCCCAGGTGATGCCGCCGCCCGGGCGCGGTCTGAAGGCGAGGGCCCTGCCGCCCGGGGCCACCACCTCGATGCCGCCGACGACCCGGTGGAGCCAGTCCGCGACGGCGCCGAGGGCGTAGTGGTTGAACGAGGTCATGCCGCCCGGGTTGAGGGTGCCGTCGGGGCGGAGGCTGTCCCAGCGTTCCCAGATGGTGGTGGCGCCCATGGTGACGGTGTAGAGCCACGAGGGGCATTCGGTTCCGAGCAGCAGGCGGTAGGCGGTGTCGAGGTGGCCTGTGTCGGTCAGCGCGTCGCAGATGAGGGGGGTGCCGACGAATCCGGTGGCGATACGGGCACGGTCCTGGTCGACGAGTGCGGCGAGGCGGTCGCCCGCGGCCTGACGGCGGGCGGTGTCCAGGAGCCCGAAGGCGATGGCGAGGGCGTAGGCCGTGGGACTGTCGCTGGTCATGCGGCCGTCCTGGTGGACGTATCGGCCGCGGAACGCCCAGGTGACCTCGTCGGCGAGCGTGTCGTAACGGGTCGCGTCGTCGGTGTGGCCCAGTGCGCGGGCGGAGTGGGCGAGGTGGCGGGCGGAGTGGGCGAAGTAGGCGGTGGCGACGAGGTGGCGGTCGGTGCGGCCGGCGGCCGGGTCGTCCGGTGGGGCGGCCGGGTCGAGCCAGTCGCCGAGCTGGAAGCCGGTGTCCCAGAGCCGGTCGGGTCCTGCGAGCTTCTCCACGAGGTCGACCCACGCCCTGGCCGTCGGGTAGTGACGGCGCAGGAGTTCGAGGTCGCCGAAGCGCTGGTGGAGGGCCCAGGGGGTGAGGGTGGCGACGTCGCCCCAGGCGGCTCCGGGCCGGATCGGTGTCCACATGGGTGCGCCGGGGATGACGGGGACGTACCAGGGGATGGTGCCGTCGGGGAGTTGTTCGAGTCCGACGTCGGTGAGCCAGGAGTCGAGCATGCCGGCGCAGTCGTAGAGGAAGCCCGCGGTGGGGGCGAAGACCTGGATGTCCCCGGTCCAGCCCAGGCGTTCGTCGCGCTGGGGGCAGTCGGTGGGTATGTCGACGAAGTTGCCGCGCATGCTCCAGAGGACGTTCTCGTGGAGGCGGTTGACCAGGGGGTCGCTGCACTCGAACCAGCCCGTGCGGCGCATGTCCGTGTGGTACACGCGTGCGGTGACGGCCTCTCGGGTGAGTTCGCCGGGCCATCCGCTGATCTCGGCGTGGCGGAAGCCGTGGAGGGTGAAGCGGGGTTCCCAGGTGTACGGGCCGCCGCCGGGCAGGACGAGGGTGTCCGTGGAGTGCGCTTCGCGCAGGGGGCGGGTGGCGAGCTCTCCGTCCTGGAGGACCTCCGCGTGCCGGAGGGTGAGGGTGGTGCCGGCGGGGCCGTCGGCGGTGATGCGGAGGCGGCCCACCAGGTTCTGTCCGAAGTCGAGCAGGTGGCGGCCGTCGGGGGTGCGGGTGATGGTGGCCGGGGGGATCTCCTCGGTGCACCGGACCGGCGGGCCCTGGGGTGCGACGAGGGTCCTGGGGTCCCGCTCACCGGTGCGTACGGGGGTCCAGCCGTGGGGGGCGGCGGTCGCGGTGGCCCAGTGCGGGTCGTCGAGGCGGGCGTCGAAGACCTCGCCCTCGTACAGGCCGCTGGTCAGGACGGGGCCGACGGCGGCGTGCCAGGTGTGGTCGGTGGCGACCACGGTGGCGCTGCCGTCCGTGTGGGTGATCTCCAGCTGGGCGATGAGGGACTGGTCGGTGCCGTAGATGTTGCGGGTGCCGCCGTCGAAGCCGTACCTGCCGCGGTACCAGCCGTCCGCCAGCCAGGCGCCGATGGCGTTGGTGCCGCCGGTGACGAGCCGGGTGACGTCGTGGGTCCGGTAGCGCAGGCGGTGGGGGTAGACGGTCCAGCCGGGGGCCAGGGTCTCGTCGCCGACCCGGGTGCCGTTGATCTCCGCTTCGTACAGGCCGTGGGCGGTGATGTAGAGCCGGGCGTGCGCGATCGGCTTGTCCCCGGCCCGGAAGAGCTTGCGGACGCGGGCCGGGCGGCGCTCGGCCTCGGGGTCCTCCGCCCAGTCGGCGCCGACGGGTACGGCGATCCAGTCCTCCGCTTCGAGCAGACCGGCCTCGACGGCGCCCGGCGTGCTCCATGGTGACGGCTCGTCACCGGCCGTGGACCAGGTCCGTACGCGGACGACGGCGCGTTCGCGGGAGGTGAGCGGTTCGCCGGGCCAGGGCACGAGGACGTGGTCGGCCCCGGCGATACGGCCGGTGCGGTGTGTCCGGCCGTGACGGCGGAGTTCGACTTCGTAGGCCTCCTGGTCGGCGCTTCCCTCGGCGGGGGTCCAGGACAGGCGGGGGGTGCTCGTACCGATGCCGAGGCCGTCGGGCAGGTGCTCGAAGCGGACCGGGGAGGGGGGAAGGGAGTGCATGAAGGGGCCTTTCGGGTGCTCGGGGGAGGGTGGGACGCAGGGCTCGGTCAGCCCTTGACCGCTCCCGAGGTGAGGCCCTTCATGACCTTCTGGTTGAGGAAGAGGTAGATCACGAGCGTGCCGAAGACGTTGATGCAGATGGCCGCGAACAGCGGGCCGTACTGGGTGGCGCCGAAGTCGCCGGTGAAATTGAGCAGGCCGACCTGGATGGTGCGCAGGTCCTGGCTGTTGGTGAAGGTGAGGGCGATGAGCAGGTCGTTCCAGATGAAGAAGAACTGCACCAGGCCGACGGTGAGCAGCGCGTTGCGGACCACGGGCACGCTGATGGTCCAGAAGGCGCGCAGGATGCCGGCGCCGTCGAGGGTGGCCGCTTCGAAGAGTTCCCGGGGGACCGTCCTGTAGTAGGTGGCCATCATGAAGACGGTCAGGGGGAGGCCGGTGCCGGTGTAGGTGAGGATCAGCGGCCACAGGGTGCCGGAGAGCCCGGTCCTGAAGTACACCGTGAACAGCGGCAGGAGGATCATCTGCGGGGGGATCATCATGCCGGCGAGGAAGACCAGCAGGGTGAGGCCGCGTCCCTTCCAGACCATGATCTGCAGGGCGAATCCGGCCGCGGTGCCGAGGAGCAGGATCAGTGCCAGGGCGGGGGCGACGGCCAGCAGGCTGTTCTTGACGTAGAGGCCGAGGTTCCCGGTGGTCCACGCCTCGGCGTAGTTGCCCCACTCCCAGGTGCTGGGAAGGCTCCAGGTGGAGTTGTTCAGGTAGTCGCTGTTGGACTTCAGCGAGGTCAGGAACATCCAGATCAGTGGGTAGATCTCGACGACCAGGAGGAGGGCGACGGCGAGCCGGACCCACAGGCGGCCGCCGGTCCGGCGGAGGCGACGGGGCTGCCGCACGGCGCGCCGGTGCCCGGCGTGCGTGGTCTTCGGCGGGGTGTCGATGGCCATGGCGTTCAGCCCTCCGTGATGTCGCGCCGCGAGACGCGGTAGACCGCCAGGCTCACCAGCAGGCAGACCACGGTCAGGAGCAGCGCGATGGTGCTGCCGTAGCCGTACTCGCTGTAGGTGAACGACGACTGGAACATGTACAGGGTCAGAGGGGTGGTGCCGCTGCCCGGGCCGCCGTTGGTGAGGGCGACGACCGAGTCGAAGACCTTCAGGGTGCCGTTGATGCTGAAGATCAGGGAGGACATGAGCACGGGCAGGGACAGCGGCAGGACGATGTGGCGGATGAGACGGAGGCCGGAGGCTCCGTCGAGGCGGGCCGATTCGAGGACCTCGTCGGGGATGTCGACGAGGCCGGCGAACAGCAGCACGGCGTAGAAGCCCATGGAACGCCAGATGTCCATGACGACCAGGACCCAGAAGGCGCTGCCCGCGCTGCCGAAGAAGTCGACGGACTCCAGACCGACGGCGTTGAGCAGGGAGTTGACCGGGCCGGGCTGCGGGGCCACCTGGAAGAGCTTCTGGAAGAGCAGGCCGACGGCGACGGTGGGCAGCACGACCGGGAAGAAGACCAGGGTGCGGATGAGCGCGGAGGCCTTCTTGAGGAAGAAGACGTACAGCAGCGCCAGGAGGTAGCCGGCGACGACCTGGCCGATGGTGACGACGACCGCGTACTTCAGTGTGAACCACAGCGCGTCGTGGACAGCCGGATCATCGAGGAGCCGGGTGAAGTTGGCCAGACCGTTGCCGGTGAAGCCCTCGATGGAGTTGCCCTTGGTGAAGGAGTACCCCAGCGACCACACCATCGGGACGAGCATGATCAGGGTGTAGACGAGGAGTGCGGGACCGAGCAGGATCACGATCGCCCTGCGGTCACCGAGTACGCGGTGCATGAGTGGTGTCCACTTCGTTGCTGGTGAAGGGCCGGCCGGACGAGGACGGGCGGCGCGCCTGGGCCGGCAGGCCGCCCGACTCGTGGGGTTACTGGCTGCCGAGCGCGCCCTGGACGTTCTCCATGAACTGCTTCGGGCTCACGCTGCCGTTGACGAGGCCGGCGGCGTTGGTCTGGCTGATCGTGGTCGCCTTGGTGCTGAAGAGCGCCTCGAACCACAGGACGTTCTGCTTGGATGAGCTGATGGTCTCGCGGACGGTGCTGGTGACGTCGTTGGCGTCCTTGACCGGGGTGTTGACCTTGAAGCCGGAGATGGTGCCGTGGTCCTTCAGGGCCGTGCTGCCGTAGTTCTTGGTGATGCAGGACAGCCAGGCGCCGGTCTTCTTGTCGAAGTTCTTCGAGCCGAGGGTGATGGCCAGGCCGACGTTGGAGGGGTACTGGTCGACGGAGCCGGCGCCGCCCTTGACGGCGGGGAAGGGCATGAAGCCGACGTTCTCGGCACCGACCTTGTTCTGCTCGGGGTCGGAGATGTTGGCCAGGGCCCAGCTGCCCATGTAGAACATGGCGGACTTGCCGGTGAGGAACTGGTTCATCGCGGTGTCGTAGTCGATGGAGCCGACGCCCTTGCCGAAGTAACCCTTCCTGCCGAGCGCCGCGATCTCCTCGGCCGCCTTGACGTACGCGGGGTCGGTCAGTTTGGCCGCACCGGAGTCGACCTTGTCGAGGGCGTCCGGGCCGAGGCTGCGGTACAGGTAGCCGCTGATGAGGCGGGTCAGCGGCCAGCCCTGCGCACCGGATGCGGAGAACGGCTGGACGCCCTTCGCGTTCAGTTTCTCCGACGCCGCCAGCAGTTCGTCCCAGGTGCCCGGGACGGCGATGCCGTTCTCCTTGAAGAGCTTCTTGTTGTAGAAGATTCCCTCGATGTTGTACTCGTAGGGCAGCGCCTGCAGCTTGCCGCCGTAGAGGGCCTTGATGGTGGAGACGGCGGCCGGCTCGAGCTGGTCGAGGACCCCGAGGCGCTCGAGTTCGAGCTGGAGGTCGGCGACCTTGCCGGACTTGGCGAGCTGCTTGGTCAGCGAAGGGGCGTTGCCGGCGGCGAACTGGACGGGCAGCGCGTCCTGGCCGGCGAGCAGCTGAAGCTTCTGGTCCAGCTGCGCCTGGGGAACCGTCTCGACCTTCAGCGGCAGGGTGTCGTTCTCGGCCTTGCAGGTGTTCTTGGAGAGCGTGGTCAGCGCCGCTCTCGTGGTGGTGTTCTCGGTGACACTGAGGTACGTGAAGTCCTTGGGCGCCGCGGAGCCGCCACCGCCGCTGCCGCCGCAGGCGGTGGTGAGAACGGCCAGGGACATGACGCCGGCCGCGAGGAAGGCCGGTCGCGTACGGCGGGCGCTGATCGTGCGGTGGGGCACTGGTGACTCCCAGGATCGTGAGAGAGGAGAGGGCGCCGAGCGGGCGCCGGGGCGGCGGGAAGTTCGGCCGCGCAGGCGAGGGAGCCGTGTAGAACGTTCTCCATCGCGATGGGCAACACCATGACGCCCACCCTCTGGCGCCGTCAAGACACAGACACGTAACATCGATGTCGCCCGGTCGAACGAGAAAAGTCATCCATGGCTGGGTGTGTAGATCGTTCCACTATCTTCAGGGAGATCAGGGTTCTCATGGCCGCGGACAGCTCGCCCAGGAACACCAAGCGGGTGACGATCACCGATGTCGCCCGCCATGCCGGCGTGTCCACCGCCGCCGTGTCCAAGGTCATGCGCAACGCCTACGGCGTGAGCCCGGCGATGCAGGAGCGCGTCCGGGCCGCCATGGCCGAACTGGGATACCGGCCTCACACGGCCGCACGCGGCATGCGCGGGCGCACGTACACGATCGGCGTCCTGCTCGACAACGTCCGCAACGCGTTCTTCGCCGACATCCTCGACGGCATCCGCGAAGAACTGCACGACAGCGAGTACACGGTGCTGATCGGCGCGGCCGGGTTCGGCGCGGAGGAACAGGCCCGGACGATCCGCTCCATGGTGGACCGTCAGATGGACGGACTGATCCTCATCGCTCCGGGCACGCCGCGCTCCGAGGTCCTCGCCACGGCGGCGACGACGCCCACCGTGGTCCTCGGCCACCACGACAGTTCCGACGCGCACGACTCGGTCGTCGACGCGGACGATCTGGGCGCCGGTCTCGTGGTGGACCACCTCGTCTCGCTCGGGCACCGGGACATCGCCCTGGTCTCGGCTGCCGGCAGCAGGACCGGCCGTTGGCAGCGGACCCCGGAGATCGCGCTGACCGACGGCTACCTCCAGGCGATGGAGCGCCACGGCCTCGCCGGACGCGCGCGCGTGCACCACGCCGCCTACTCCGACGACGGGGGCCACACGGCCGGCCTCGCCCTGCTCTCCGGCGAGGGACGACGGCCCACCGCGATCCTGGCCGGTGCCGACGTCGCGGCGCTCGGCATCTACCGGGCGGCCGACGACCTGGGGCTGTCCGTCCCGGACGACGTCTCGCTCGTCGGCTACAACAACACGGCGCTCGCCTCGCTCGCCCCCGTCCAGCTCACCAGCGTCGACCAGGCCGGGCACACCATGGGCGCGACCGCCGCGAGGATGCTGATCGAGCGGGTCGAAGGGCGCCGGGACCGGGCCATGCGGACGACGATGACCCCACGGCTGGTCGTACGGCGCAGCACCGCGGCGCCCCGGGGCCGGTGACCACGGGTCGCGGTGGCGCGCCCGCCCGCCTCGAGCGTGCCCGTGCGGCCGCGCGTCCGTACCACCGCTACGCGCTCTCGGGCGAGCCGGCGGGAGCCGGTCGGCGGGCCGCCAGGAGGAGCCCGGCGGTGAGGAGGGCGGTCGTCACGCCGAGGAGGGCGACGGCGGAGGCGAGGCTGCCCGCCGGCTCCTTGCCCGCGAGCAGTACCAGGGGGCAGAGGAACTCACCGAGGAAGAAGGCCGCGGTCCACAGGCCCATGCCACGCCCTCGGTCGGCGAACCCCAGGAGGGACATGGCCCTCGTGACCAGCGCCGGGAGCAGCAGGCCGGTCCCGACGCAGTTGACGACGGCTCCGGCGATCAGGAGGGGGAGGCCGTCGGCGAGACCCATCATCAGGAAGCCGGCGGCGCAGAGCGCGAGCAGCAGCGGGAGACGGTGGCGGCGGTCCGGGGAGAGGCGGGTGAAGAGGACGGAGCCGAGGACGGTGGCGGCGCTGGCCACCGCGGTGACGGCGCCGATGGTTCCGGTGGAGTCGGTGCCCAGGTCGTCCAGGAGGTAGGCCATCTCGACGGGGACGGTGTAGAAGACGACGGCGCCGAAGACGGTGAGGAGACAGACGCCCGCCATGCGGCGTACGGGGAACGGACGCCGGGTGACCTGCGTATCGGTCCCGGCGTCGGTCCCGGCATCGGTCCCGACGTCGCGCTTCGGCAGGAGCGGCGCGGGCAGGACGCGGGCCATGACGGGGGCGAGCAGCAGACCCGTGGCGTAGAGCCAGAAGGGGGCACGCCAGTCGGCGGCTCCGAGGGCGCCGCCGAGGACGAAGAAGACGGTGGCGGAGGCCGAGGCGCACATGGTCTGCAGGGCGAGGTAGCGGTCGCGCAGTTCGCCGCTGTAGTAGTCGCCGATGAGGGTGGTGCAGGCGGTCATGATCGCCGCTTCCGTCACGCCCACGAGAACGCGGCTGATCAGGATGGCGTGGAGGGAGTCCAGCCACAGGGGTGCCATCCCGAAGAGCGCGTAGAGGGCGGTGGCGACGACGAGCAGGCGCTTGCGGCCGAGCCGGTCGACGATCATGCCGGCGAAGGGGGCGAGCAGGGCGAGGGCGAGGGCGGGGACGGTGAGGACCACGGGGACCAGGGCCACGCTTCCCGGCACGCCGTCGAAGTGGTCCTGCATGCGGGGCAGTACGGGCGCGAGGAGCACCGCTCCGAGGACGGGCAGGCAGCTGCCGGCCATGAGCACCATGGCGGGGAGGCGTCCGCCCGGGGCGGTGTCGTGGTCGTGGCGCGGCGGGGCGAAGGGTGCGGGCATCACGGCGCTCCAGGGCGGGAGGGGGCGGAGATCGCGCCCGGTCGGGGACGGCGGCACCTGGGCGGTGCCGGGACCGGGGCGGAGGTGCCCTCGACTATGCGTGCCGGTGGGCGTGGTGCCCACCCCCTGCGCCATCCGGTTTGGCGATGCCCTCGATCCACCGGACGGATCCGGTCCGGTCGGGCCGCCTCCTGTCGGGCCGGCTCCTGTCGGACCGGTCATGGAGGGGGCGCGGGAAGGGATCAGGTGTCCGCGTCGGCGATGCGCCTCCCGACCCTGGCCGCGGTCTCCCTGAGCCAGATGTGGGCGGCGTCGTGGGTGTGGACCGGGTGCCACCACAGGGCTTCGCGCAGGGGGACGGCCTCGTAGGGCGGTTCGAGCACGCGTACGGCGGCCAGGGGGGCGAGCAGCCGGGCGAGGCGGGCCTGGACGAGGGCGATACGGCGGGTGCCGGCCACGAGTGCGGGCAGGGCGTGGAAGCTGTCGACGGAGACCTCGACGCGCGGTTCGATGCCGAGCATGCTCAACTGGCGCACCGCCGGGGCGTCGTAGGTGCGCTGGTAGGTGACCCAGGGCAGGTCGGCGAGATCCTGCCGGGTCAGACGGTCTCCGACGCCGGGATGATCGTCGGCGACGACGAAGACCCACCGGTCGTCGTACAGGTCGGTGGCGGGGAAGTCGCTGATGACGCCGTGCGGCATGAGCAGGCCGTCGGTGGCGCTCAGGAGGCTCGCGGTGTCGTCGACGACGGTGAGGGGCGTACGGGTGAAGCGCAGCCGGATGCCCGGGGCCTCCTCGTGGAGGGCTCGGGCGAGTGCGACGCCGAAGACGTCGACGGCGTAGTCGGACGCGACGATGCGGAACTCCCGGGTCTCGGTGGCCGGGTCGAACGTCGCCTGGCTGGCGAAGAGCCGTTCGAGGACGTCGTAGGCGGTGGCTGTGCGGTCGAGCAGCACCTGTCCCAGGGCGGTGAGTTCGTACTGGCTTCCGACGCGGGAGAGGAGTTCGTCGCCGAAGTGGCGGCGCAGCCGGGCCAGGGCGGCGCTCATGGCGGGCTGGCTGAGCCCTACGCGCTGCCCGGCCTTGGTGACGTTGCGTTCTTCGAGGAGGGCGCGGAGGGCGACGACGAGGTTGAGGTCGAGACGGGCCAGGTTCACGAGGATGCTCCCGGGGCGGGACGGCACAACCAGGGACTATTGATCCGGCAAATGCGAGTGATCCATATAATCGATTTCCCTGACTGCTTGGGGCGGGTCCAGATTAGTCCCATCGCAATCAGGAGGACATGTCGGTGAAACCTGAAACCGCTTCCGATCTCTTCGCCGGGCCTTTCGCCCTGGGCACTCTCTCGGCCGCTGACGGCCCCGCCTTCCCCGCTCTCGTCGACCCCGACGGGCAGGTCCTGGACCTGCGGACGGCGCTGGCCGAACCGGATCTGACGATGCGGAACCTGCTGGAGCGGTGGCCGGCCGTTCTCCCCCGGCTGCGCGAACTCGCCGCCGAGACGGAAATGCTCCGCCGTCCGCTGGCGGAATTCCGCGTCCTCGCCCCGGTCGAGCCTCGGCAGATATTCCAGTCGGGCGCCAACTACCGGCAGCACGTCATCGACCTGCACGTCGCGCACCGGGCGCCGGACGACGAACGCTCCGAGGAGGAGCGACGGGCCGAGGCGGCCGGGATCATGGACCGGCGGGCCGCCGAGGACCTGCCGTACGTGTTCATCGGTCTTCCCAGCGCCGTCACCGGCCCGTACGACGACGTCACGCTTCCCGCGTGGGCGGCGAAGCCGGACTGGGAGCTGGAGCTCACCGCGGTGATCGGCCGCCCGGCGTACCAGGTGTCCCCCGAGGAGGCGCTGGAGTACGTCGCGGGCTACACGATCGCCAACGACCTGACCGACCGGGCGACGGTGTTCCGCAGGGACATGCCCCAGATCGGCACGGACTGGCTCCGCAGCAAGAACGCGCCCGGGTTCACCCCCCTGGGCCCGTGGATCGTGCCGGCCGAATCCGTCGGCGACACGAGTGACCTCCGGCTGACCCTGAAGCTGAACGGCGAGGTCATGCAGGACGAGTCCACCAAGGACATGATCTTCGACGTGGCGCGCATGGTGTCGTACGCCTCCCGGAGCGCGCGGCTGCTGCCCGGGGACCTGGTGCTCACCGGTTCTCCGGCCGGCAACGGCATGCACTGGGGCCGGCTGCTGCGCGACGGCGACGTCATGGACTCCTCGATCACCGGTCTCGGCGCCCAGCGCACCCGCTGTGTCGCGGAGGAAGCGTGAACCGCGCCGACCCCGAGGGCGCGATCGCCCTGGCCGCGAAAGCCTGCTCCAACTGGGGCCGTTGGGGCGAGGACGACCGCCTGGGCACCGTGAACTTCCTGGACGAGGCCAAGCGCCGCGAAGGCGCCGCGCTCGTCCGCCGGGGAGCCAGCTTCTCCCTGTCCCAGCGCTTCGACATCAACGGGCCGCAGAAGGGCTGGCGGCGCCGGACCAACCCGGTCCACACCATGCTCGACACCGGCACGGACGCCGCCCTCGGCAACCAGGGACTCCCCCACGGCATCGGCGGCGCCGACGACGTGATCGCGATGCCGCTGCAGTGCTCCACCCAGTGGGACGGCCTGGGCCACATCTTCGACCACGGCAAGGCGTGGAACGGACGTCCGGCCGAGCGGGTCGTGACCTCGGACGGCGACCAGATCACCGGCATCGAGCACATGGCGCCCCACATCGCCGGACGCGCCGTACTCCTCGACGTCGGCCGGACGGTCGGGGACGACGGCGAACTCCCCGACGGTTTCGCCATCACAGAGGAACACCTCACGGCCACCGCCGAAGCCCACGGAGTGACGGTCGGCCGCGGCGACATCGTGCTCGTCCGCACCGGACAGCTCGCCCGCGTCCGCCGGGACGGCTGGGGCGACTACGCGGGCGGGGCCGCCCCCGGCCTCTCGTTCACCACCGCGTCCTGGCTGCACGGCAGCGAGATCGCCGCGATCGCCACCGACACCTGGGGCTTCGAGGTGCGGCCCAACGAGTTCGACCACGCCTTCCAGCCGCTGCACCAGGTCGTCATCCCTCACATCGGCCTGCTGATCGGCGAGATGTGGGACCTGGAGGCCCTCGCCGACGACTGCGCGGCCGACGGCGTCCACGCGTTCTGGCTCACCGCCGCCCCCCTGCCCATCACCGGCGCCGTCGGATCCCCCGTCAATCCCGTCGCCGTCAAGTAGGTCCGGGCCGTCAGCCCGACACGTAAGTCCGGGGCCGACAGCCCGCGGAACAAGGGAGTTCCCCCATGAGCACACCCCGCAAGGTCCTGGTCATCGGCGGCGGAGCGGCCGGCAACGCCGTCACGGTCCTGCTGCGGCGCGCCGGGATCGACGTCGACCTCGTCGAGGCGAAGGACGACTGGAACGCCACCGCCGGGTCCGGCATCACGCTGCAGGGCAACGCCCTGCGCGTGCTGCGCGAACTCGGCGTCTGGGAGCAGGTCAAGGCCTCCGGATTCCCCTTCGGGTCCGTCGGCATCACCGCCCCCGACGGCACCGTCCTGCACGTCCAGCGCGACCTGCGCACCGGCGGCGACGACCTGCCGGCGACCGTCGGCATGCAGCGCCCGCGGCTGCAGCGGATCCTGATCGACGCCGTCCGCGCGAGCGGCGCGACCGTCCGCCTGGGCACCACCGCGACCATCCTGGACCAGGACGCCGACGGCGTCTCTGTGCGGTTCGGTGACGGCGGCGAGGGCCGCTACGACCTGGCGATCGCCGCCGACGGCCTGGGCTCCGCCACCCGCACACAGATCGGGATCACCGACAGGCCCGAGCCGACCGGCATGGCCATCTGGCGGGTCGCCGCCCCACGGCCCGTCGGCGTCGAACGCACCGACCTCGCCTACGGCGGCCCGGCGTTCATCGCCGGCTACTGCCCCACCAGCGACACCACCCTGTACGCGTACGTCGTCGAGAAGAACCGCGACCGCTCCTCCATACCCCCCGAGTCGTACGCCGAGGAGATGCGCCGTCTCGCCGCCGCCTACGGCGGCGCCTGGCCGGCGATCACCGCCACGATCACCGACCCGTCGAAGGTCAACTACACGTGGTTCGACCGGCTGCTCGTCGAAGGAGCGTGGCACCGCGGCCGGGTCGTCCTCGTCGGCGACGCCGCGCACTGCTGTCCGCCCACCCTGGCCCAGGGCGCCGCGCTCTCCCTGGAGGACGCGTGGGTCCTCGCGCACCTGCTCACGGAGTCGGACAAGTGGGACGAGGAGCTGTTCCAGGCGTACTACGAGCGGCGCATCGCGCGGGTCCGGCCCGTCGTCGAGGCGTCCGTCCAGGTCGGGCGGTGGCAGCTCGACGGTGTCCGTGACGCCGACGTGCCGGGCCTGATGGGCCGCACGATGACGATGCTGCGGGAGCTGCCGTGACCGCGCCCACCGTGGACGTCCACGCCCATGTCCTGCTCCCCGAGGTCGATGCGCTCGTCGCGGGTCTGCCCGGACACGCCGAGGCCAGGCTGCTCGACGCCCGCCGCAACGGTCCCGACGCACTCGCCGTCAGCGGTGTCATGGTCCGCGACCGGATCCCCGCCCTGACCGATCCCGCCGTCCGGCTCGCCCGGATGGACGCGCAGGGCGTGGACGTCCAGCTGGTCAGTCCCTCGCCCTCGCACTACCACTACTGGGCCGACGCCCCGACGGCCGAGAAGGTCCACCGGCTCGCCAACGAGGCGACGGCGGCGCACTGCGCGGCCGCTCCGGACCGGCTGCGGGGCCTGGGCCTCGTCCCCCTCCAGCATCCCGAGCTGCTCGTCCGGGCCCTCGACCACGCCCTCGAACTGGGCCTGGCCGGGGTGGAGATCTCCAGTCACGCCCCGGGCCGTGAGCTGTCCGATCCGGCGTACGAGCCGTTGTGGGCGCGTGCCGAGGAGACCGGGGCGATCGTGTTCCTGCATCCGTTCGGCTGCACGCTCGACGAGCGCCTGGACCGGTGGTACCTGTCCAACACCGTGGGCCAGCCCACCGAGAACGCCGTCGCCCTCTCCCACCTGATCTTCTCCGGGGTCCTCGACCGGCATCCCGCGCTGAAGATCGTCGCGGCCCACGGCGGCGGCTACCTGCCCACCCACATCGGGCGCAGCGACCACGCCTGGCGGGCCCGTACCGACGCGTCGGCGAGCTGTGCGCGACCGCCCAGCAGCTACCTGGGGCGCCTCTACTTCGACTCGCTCGTGCACGACCCCCGTGTCCTGCGGGCCCTGGTGGACGCCGCCGGCGCCGACCGGGTGCTGCTCGGCTCCGACTTCCCCTTCGACATGGGCTCCGACGACCCCGTCGGCGCGCTCGGCGCGGCCGGACTGTCCGAGGCCGACCTCGACGCCGTCCGCGGCGGCAACGCCGCGGCCCTGCTCACCCTCTCCCCCGCCTGAGGAGGCACCCCTGATGAACTCCCGCCTGCTCACCCACCTGCGGCACGTGGACCTCGCCGTGCCCGACTACGACAAGCAGCTCGACTTCTACGCCGGCGTCTGGGGCCTGACCAAGGTCGCCGAGGACTCCGGCATCTCCTTCCTCGCCGCCGAGGGCAGCCCGGAGCAGTACGTCGTCCGGCTGCGCAAGGCCGAGGAGAAGCGCCTCGACCTCGTCTCCTACGGCGCCGCCACCCCCGCCGACGTGGACACCCTCGCCGAGCGGTTGCTGGCCGGCGGCGTGCGGCTGGTCTCGCGGCCCGGCACGGTCGACACCCCCGGCGGCGGCTACGGCTTCCGGTTCTTCGACGTCGACGGCCGCACCATCGAGGTCTCCGCCGACGTCGAGGTCCGCCGGCACCGCAGGATCGAGGAGAAGGAGGCCATCCCGGTCAAGCTGTCGCACGTCGTGCTGAACTCGCCCGACCTCGACCGCACCCGCGACTGGTACGAGCGGCACCTCGGCTTCCGGCTGTCCGACTCGCTCAGCTCGCCCCACATGGGCGACGTCATGCACTTCATGCGGATCAGCAACCAGCACCACTCCATGGCGCTGGCCAAGGGGCCGCACACCTCCCTGCACCACGTCTCCTTCGAGATGCGCGGCATCGACGAGTACATGCGCGGCTCCGGCCGGGTGCTCCGCGCCGGCCACCAGAAGATCTGGGGTCCCGGCCGGCACATGGCCGGGGACAACACCTTCACCTACTTCCTCGACCCGCACGGCAACACCGTCGAGTACACCACCGAGCTGGAGGAGCTCGACGAGGACACCTGGCACCCCCACGTCTACGACTTCTCGAAGCCCGAGGTCACCGACCAGTGGGGCACGGCGAACCCGATGAGCGAGTTCGTCGCCAAGGAGTCCTTCAACGACCCGGACCGCGGCTGCTTCGTCGCCCCGCCGGTGTAGAGCGCCCCACCGGCGCAGAGCGCCCTGCCGGTGCAACGCCCTGCCGATGCAGCGCCCTGTCCACCCGACCCCGGGGACGCGGCGGGCGGTGTACCGCCCTGACTCCCGCCGCCGCGTTCCCGGCCCCCGGTCACGGGGCCGGGCCGCCCGGAGGTGGCCGGTGACGGTCCTCCTCTTCGTCCCGGGCGGCCCGGTCCCGTGTCCGACCTCCCTCCCACCTTGGAGCCGCACCATGCGCTTCGCCGCTTTCGAGCACCGGCACGTCCGCCGGGTCGCCGTCGTGGAAGACGACGGCACGCTCTTCCCCCTCCCGGGGGTCACCTCCCTGACCGATCTGATCCGTGAGACGGGCGGGCTTCCCGGGCTGCTCGCCGCCGGGGCCGCGGCGCTCGACGTGCCGCCCGGCCCGCACGTCTCCCAGGTCCGGCTGCTGCCGCCGCTGCGGCCGACTTCCGTACGCGACTTCGTGACCTTCGAGGAGCACGTCGAGGGCGTACGCAGGTCCGTGAGCGGCGAGGCCGGTGTCCCCGAGCAGTGGTACGAGGCCCCCACCTTCTACTTCACCAATCCGCACGCGATCCACGGCCCCCAGGACGACGTGCCGATGCCACCCGGGTCCTCCGTACTCGACTTCGAACTGGAGGTGGCGGCCGTCATCGGCCGGGACGGTCGGGACCTCACGCCGGAACAGGCACGGGACCACATCGTCGGCTACACCGTCTTCAACGACTGGTCCGCGCGCGACCTGCAGTCCGCCGAGATGCGGGTCGGACTCGGCCCGTGCAAGGGCAAGGACACCGCCACCACCCTGGGGCCCTACCTGGTGACCGCCGACGAGCTCGAACCCCACCGTGACGGTGACGGTCTGCTCCGGCTCGCGCTGACCGCCGAGGTCAACGGCGAGAAGGTCGGCGGCGATCTGCTGTCGAACATGAGCTGGACCTTCGAGGAGATGACCGCCTACGCCTCGCGGGGCACCTGGGTCGTCGCCGGGGACGTGCTCGGATCGGGCACGTGCGGCAACGGCGGCTGCCTGGCCGAGCTGTGGGGCCGGCGCGGCGAGCGGGTTCCGCCGCCGCTGAAGCCGGGCGACACGGTCACCCTGACCGTGGAGGGGATCGGCTCCCTGACCACCCGTGTGGTGCGGGGCGTCGAGCCGGTCGCGCTGCCCCGGGGCCGGCGCCGCGGCCGGGAGCGGCCGTGAACGGCGGACGCCTCGCCGGGAAGGTCGTCGTGGTCACGGGCGCGGCACGGGGCCAGGGCGCCGCCGAAACGGCGGCCCTGGCCCGCGAGGGCGCCACGGTCATCGCCACCGACGTGAACGCCGGTGAGGGCGTACGAAGGCTCGATGTCACCCTGGCCGACGACTGGGCCGGTCTCGCCGGTCACCTGCGCGAGACGTACGGAGCGGTCCACGGCCTCGTCAACAACGCCGGCATCACCTGGCGTGCCCGCCTGGACGAGGTCACCGCCGAGGACATGAGCTGTGTGCACGCCGTCAACGTGAACGGTCCGCTGCTCGGGATCCAGCACCTGGCTCCGCTGATGCCGCCGGGCTCGTCGGTGGTGAACGTCGGTTCCTCCGCGGCGCTCACCGCCCACTATCCGGTGGCCTACACGACGAGCAAGTGGGCGCTGCGTGGCCTGTCGAAGACGGCGGCCATGGAGCTGGGACCGCGCGGGATCCGGGTCAACACCGTCCATCCCGGGTTCGTCGAGACGGAGATGACGGCGTCGGCCGCGCCGGCGTTCCGTGCGGCGAACGTCCGCGAGACGCCCCTAGGACGGGTGGGGACCGTCGAGGAGATCACCCCCCTCGTGGTGTTCCTGCTGTCCGACGAGTCGTCGTTCATCACCGGCGCCGAGATCCCCGTCGACGGCGGCCTCACCTCGCACGGCGGAGTGAAGTCCGTGTCCGACGCGCTGCTCGCACCCCCGTCACCGGCACCCGGCTCGTCGCCCGCGGCGGCGGACGCCACGGCGTACCACCCGACTCGCCCGCACGAGCCGCACGACCCGTACGTCCCGCACGAAAGGAACACCCCCCATGGACAAGGTCGTTCATGACGCCACGGACGCCGTCGCCGACATACCGGACGGCGCGTCCCTCGCCGTCGGCGGCTTCGGGCTCGGCGGCGTCCCCGAGACCCTGATCCGGGCCCTGCACACACAAGGGGCCCGGGACCTCAGGGTCGTCTCCAACAACTGCGGCGTGGACGGCCGGGGCCTCGGCGTGCTGCTCTCCGCCGGGCGCATCTCCCGGGTCACCGGCTCCTACGTCGGCGAGAACAAGGAGTTCGCCCGCCAGTACCTCGGCGGAGAACTCGAGGTCGAGCTCGTCCCCCAGGGGACCCTGGCGGAACGGCTGCGGGCCGGCGGCTGCGGCATCCCCGCCTTCTACACCCCCGCCGGTGTCGGCACCCAGGTCGGCGACGGCGGACTGCCCTGGCGGTACGCGGCCGACGGCGGCGTCGCCGTCGCCTCCCCGGCCAAGGAGATCCGCTCGTACGGCGGCCGGCCGCACGTCCTGGAGCACGGCATCACCACCGACTTCGCCCTGGTACGGGCCTGGCGCGGCGACCGGCACG
The DNA here is from genome assembly GCF_042716635.1 of Streptomyces sp. NPDC058664. Taxonomy (NCBI): domain Bacteria; kingdom Bacillati; phylum Actinomycetota; class Actinomycetes; order Kitasatosporales; family Streptomycetaceae; genus Streptomyces; species Streptomyces sp. NPDC058664. Next base: position 55,616 of record NZ_JBHXRW010000026.1, read on the forward strand.
GCAACCTCGTCTTCCGCCGGGCGTCCGCCAACTTCAATCCCCTCGCCGCCATGGCCGGGCGGATCACGATCGCCGAGGTCGAGGAGCTCGTCGAACCCGGCGCCCTCGACCCCGACCAGGTGCACCTGCCGGGCGTCTTCGTCCAGCGCGTCGTGGCCCTCACCCCCGCCCAGGCGGCCGACAAGCAGATCGAGAAGAGGACGGTGCGCGGCTGATGACCTGGAACCGCAACCAGATGGCCGCCCGGGCCGCCGCCGAACTGGCCGACGGCTCGTACGTCAACCTCGGCATCGGCCTGCCGACCCTCATCCCGGCGTTCGTCCCGGCCGGTGTCCATGTCGTGCTGCATTCGGAGAACGGCATCCTGGGCACCGGTCCCTACCCCACCGAGGACGGGATCGACCCCGACCTGATCAACGCGGGCAAGGAGACCGTCACCGTCCTTCCCGGGGCGTCCTTCTTCGACTCCGCCCTGTCGTTCGGGATGATCCGCGGCGGTCACATCGACACCGCCGTCCTCGGCGCCATGCAGGTCTCGGAGAGCGGTGACCTGGCGAACTGGATGATCCCCGGCAGGATGGTCAAGGGCATGGGCGGCGCCATGGACCTCGTGCACGGCGCCCGGCGGGTGATCGTCCTGATGGAGCACACCGCCAAGGACGGCTCACCGAAGATCGTCGAGGAGTGCGCCCTGCCGCTCACCGGCCGGTCCTGCGTCGACCGGATCGTCACCGATCTCGCGGTCCTGGACGTCACCGACCGCGGTCTGGCCCTGGTGGAGACCGCGCCCGGCGTCACCGTCGAGGACGTGCGCGCGGCCACCGGGGCCCCCGTGCGCGTGCGCCCCACCAACGCCGCCTGCTGACCGCGGCTCCTGCCGCGAAGCCGCGGCGCTCCCTGCCCCAAGGAGGCACTCATGCCTGTGACTTCCCCGCCCCCGCACATCGCCGTCGTCGGCGGCGGCATCGGCGGTCTGGCCGCCGCCCTCGCGATCGCCCGCGCCGGGAACCGCGTGACGCTGGTCGAGCGGGCCACCCGCTTCGGTGAGATCGGAGCCGGCCTCCAGCTGGCCCCGAACGCCTCTCTCGCTCTGGAGGAACTCGGCGTCCTGGACGCCGTGCGGCGCTCCGCCGTCGCCCCGCCGCGGCTCGTCATGATGGACGCGCTCACCGGCGAGCAGATCACCGCTCTCGACCTGCGCGGTGACGCCTACCTCAGCCGCTTCGAGCACCCCTATCTCGTCACCCACCGCACCGACCTCCACGCGGCACTGCTCGCCGCCTGTCAGGAGCACCCGTCGATCGGCCTGCGCACCGGACACACCGTCACGGACGCGGTACAGACGTCGACCGAGGTGCGCCTGCGCTTCGCCGGGACGTCCGAGCCGCTGACGGCGGACGCGGTGGTGGCGGCGGACGGCCTGCGCTCGCGGCTGCGGCAGATCCTGGTCGACGACGGCGATCCCGTCTGCTCCCGCTACGTGGCCTACCGCGGAGCGCTGCCCGTCTCCGGCATGACGGGCGCGATGGCACGGCACGCCACGACGGAGTCGGTCATCGTGTGGGCCGGTCCGCGGATGCACCTCGTGCAGTACCCCGTACGGCGCGGCGAGCTCTACAACCAGGTCGCGGTCTTCGAGAGCGACCGGTACACCCCCGACTCCGACGACTGGGGCACGGAGGCGGAGCTGGAGGAACGGTTCACCAGGGCGTGCGGGCCGGTACGCGACGCCCTCCCGCTGATCGCGCGGGACCGGCGCTGGCCGCTGTTCGACCGCCCGCCCCTCACCGACTGGGTGCACGGCCGGATCGTGCTCCTGGGGGACGCCGCCCACCCCATGCTGCAGTACCTGGCCCAGGGCGCCTGCCAGGCCCTGGAGGACGCGGTGGCCCTGGGCCGCGCCCTGCGCGAGCACCCCGACCCCGAAGACGCCTTCGCGTCCTACGCCGGCCGGCGTACCGGGCGGGCCGCCTCGATCCAGACCAACGCCCGCCGGTTCGGCGAGATCTGCCACCTGGACGGCATGGGAGCCGTGATGCGCAACCGGCTCCTGGCCTCCCGCACGCCCGAGGACTTCGACGACATCGCCTGGGTGTGGACTCCGGCCACCGAACGCGTGACCGCGACCGCCCCGTGAGCATCCCGCGAGGAGACACCATGACCGACGACCCCGCCTACCAGGCCCTCGAAGAACTCGGCGCCGCCCCGCTCTGGCGCTTCTACGGCGACCTGTTCCCCGCCCAGCCCCGCAGCCGGGCCGTCCCGTACCGGTGGAGCTGGCAGGAGCTACGCCCGCACCTCCTCCACTTCTCCCGGACCCTCTCCCTCGACGAGGCCGAGCGGCGGGTCCTGATGCTCGTCAACCCCGGCCTGACCGACCCGCCCGCGACGGTCAACACCCTGTACGCGGGCCTGCAGATCATCCTCCCGGGCGAGACGGCCCAGGCGCACCGGCACACGTCCAACGCCTTCCGGTTCGTCCTGGAGGGCGACGGCGCCTGGACCACCGTCGACGGCGAGCGCGTGTTCATGGCCCCCGGCGACCTCCTGCTCACCCCCGGCTGGCACTGGCACGACCACACCCACGGGGGTGACGCGCCGATGATCTGGCTCGACGCCCTGGACTACCCGCTCGTCAACGCGCTGGAAGCCGGCTTCTACGAGAAGTACCCGCGGCGGCTCCAGCCCGTCACCCGCCCCGACGACGCCGGCAGCCGCCAGTTCCTCCACGGTCGCCTGACCCCCACCTGGATCACCCCGACCGGGCTCAACTCCCCCGTCACCCGCTACACCTGGCAGGAGACCGGCCGGGCCCTCGACGCCATCGCCGACACCGCCGAGGGCAGCGACGTCGACGGCATCGTCCTGGAGTACACCAACCCATGGACCGGCGGGCCGGTCATGCCCACCATCGGCTGCCGCGTCCAGCGGCTGCGCCCGGGGTTCGAGGGAGCGGGGCGCCGGCACACCGCGTCGACGGTCTTCAGCGTCGTCCGCGGCGAAGGGACCACCATCGTGGACGGCAAGCGTCTCGACTGGGCCGAGCACGACACCTTCGCGATCCCCGGCTGGGCGTCCTACCGGCACCTGAACACCTCCGCGTCCGCCGACGCGGTCCTCTTCTCCTACAGCGACGAGCCCGTCCTGCGTTCTCTGGGCCTGTACCGCGCCGAGAACGCCGACCCCGGCGCCTGATCACCCCACTTCTCCGACACCAGCAAGGAGGCCACGATGCGTCTGGCCCTGTTCGACAAGGGACGCCTCGGAGTCGTCGACGGCGACACGATCGCCGACGTGACCGACCAGGTCGCTCCCTCTTCCACCGGCGCGGCCGGCGTGCTCCAGCAGTACATCGAGGCGGTGGCCGACGCCTCCGGTCCGGTCCTCGACCCGGCGCGCGGCCGCCGCGTACCGCTGGCGGAGGTGACGCTGGAGGCACCGCTGCCCCGCCCCGGAAAGATCGTCGGAGCGCCGGTCAACTACCTCGACCACAAGGCGGAGATGGAGTACCCCACGACCATCGCCGACCTGGGCGTCTTCCTGAAGGCCAACTCGTCGGTGATCGGTCCGGGCCAGGACGTCGTCCTGCCCTACTCCGACCTGCGCACCGACCAGGAAGGCGAACTGGCCGTGGTCGTCGGGCGGACCGCGTCGCGGGTGAGCGCCGACGACGCCCTGGACCACGTCTTCGGCTACACCTGCCTGCTGGACATCACCGTGCGTTCCGGGGAGGACCGTTCGACGCGCAAGTCGTTCGACACGTTCACCCCCATCGGGCCGTGGGTGGTGACCGCCGACGAGATCCCCGACCCCGACCGGCTCGGCCTGCGCTGCGACGTGGCGGGCGAGACCCGGCAGCGCACCAGCACCGCGGACCTCGTCTTCGGCGTCCGGGAGCTGATCGCCTACGCGTCGTCGGTGATGACCCTGTACCCGGGTGACGTGATCGCGACGGGCACGCCGGCGGGCGTCGGCCCTCTGGCCCACGGCGATCGCGTCGTCGTGGAGATCGAGCGGATCGGCCGTCTGGAGGTGGGCGTGGACGGCTCCCTGGCCTCCCCCTACGACACCCGGCCGGGCCACCGCCGCGGCTGAGTCCGCCCGCCCCGGGCCCTCGGCCGAGCCCGGCTGTCCCGGCCCTTCGGCCGAGTCCGACCGCCCCGGACCCTCGGCGGCACGCCGAAGCCGTCACTCCACCGGCGTGCCGCCCTCGCCCCCGTCGACGACCGCGCCGTGGAAGCCGCGGATGTGCCGTTCCACTAGGTCCGCCGCCGCCGCTCCCTCACCGGCCCTGAGCAGGCGCAGCAGTTCCGTGTGTTCGGCGTTGAGTCCGGCGGCGGTAGCGGCCCAGTCCTCGGCCCCTTCCTCCGCCCGCAGGATCAGGGTGCGCACGGACTCCCGGACGGCGGAGGTCAGCGTGGAGATCAGGTGATTGCCCGAGGCGCGGGCGACCAGCACGTGGAAGGCGGTGTCCAGCTCGTTGAACAGGGACACGTCGGCCTCGGCCGCGCGCATCCGGCCGAGCAGCGCCTCCGCCTCGGCCAGGACCTCCTCGGACGCGGTCCCGGCCGCCGCCTCGAAGCTGGAGCGCTCAAGGACCACGCGCGCCTCGAGGACGTCCTCGAGTCCGTAACTGCCGAGTGCCAGATGAAGCCGCAGCACCCGGCCGAGCGCGTCGTCCGGATTGCGCACGATGCGCGCGCCCGCGTCGGGGCCGCGCCCCGCGTTGGCGACCAGGACGCCGATCGTCTCCATGACCCGGAGGGCCTCGCGCAGGGCGGACCGGCTCACCCCGAGCGCCGGGGCCAGCTCCCGCTCCGGCGGCAGGCGGTCGCCCGCCTTCAGCTCACCGGCGAGCACCTGCTGCTCGATGCTCTCCAGGACGAGCTCGTGTGTACGCGGCTGCCGTACGGGTCGCCACTGGGCCGTCACGGGTGCCTCCCCCTCTCGATGACCGGGCACGAACGGCACCGCACCCCGATCCGGCCATCCTATCTATGGTCCGACCACAGTCCGGGGTGCCCGTAGGGGGATCGCGTCACGCGGTGCGGGTCACCCGCCCCGCGGCGGGGAGAGCGGCTGCTCGGTCCAGATCGTCTTGCCCCGCGCCCCGTAGCGGCAGCCCCAGCGCGTGGTCAGCTGCGCGATCATGAAGAGGCCGCGCCCGCCCTCGTCCGTGGTGAGGGCGCGCCGCAGCCGGGGCTGGGTGTTGCTGGGGTCGGAGACCTCGCACACCAGGACCCGGTCGCGGATCAGCCGCAGTCCGACGGGGCCGCCCGCGTAGCGGATCGCGTTGGTGACGAGTTCGCTGACGATCAGTTCGGTGGTGAACAGCAGCTCGCCGTCCAGCCCCCACTCCTCGAGACGCGCGTTCACCCGCGCCCGCGCGTCCTGCACGGCGGCCGGGTCGGCGGGAAACTCCCATGCCGCCGTGGCGTCCTCGGCGACGGCCCGGGTACGGGCGAGCAGCAGGGTCACATCGTCCTCCGGCTGGTCCGGGCTGGGGTGCCGGGCCACCAGGTCGGCGCCGATGCGGTCGAGGGGCCGGTCTCCGCGGCACAGCTCCGCCAGGTCCGCCCCGAGCCGCGCCATGCCGGCTTCGGAGTCGTGACCGTGCTGGACCATGCCGTCGGAGTAGAGGGCGAGGACGCTCCCGGGCGGCAGCTCGACGCTGCACACCTCGAACGGGTTGTCGCCGACGCCGAGGAGTGGTCCCGGCACCACGGGCACGAAGCCGACACCGCCGTCGGGGAGCGCCAGGGCGGGCGGCGCATGACCCGCCGACGCCAGCTGGCAGATCCGGGTGACGGGGTCGTACACCGCGAACAGACAGGACCCGCCCAGGGTGTCCGGTTCCTCCGCCTCGGCGCGCATCCGCTGCACCAGGTCGTCGAGGTGGGTGAGGAGTTCGTCCGGCGGCAGGTCGAGGTCGGCGAGCGTCTGCACGGCGGTGCGCAGCCTGGCCATGGTCGCGGCGGCCTCCAGACCGTGGCCGATGACGTCACCGACCACGAGTCCGATCCGCAGCGACGACATCGGGAAGGCGTCGTACCAGTCCCCGCCGACGCTGACGCTCCCGCCGGCAGGGACGTAGATCCCGGCGGTCTCGGCGGCGGCGCTCTCGGTGGCGGCCGGTGGCAGCAGGCTCCGCTGCAGGACGACGGCCGTCTGGTGCTCCCGGGCGAAGCGGAAGGCGTTGTCGAGGGCCAGGGCGGTGCGTGCGCACAGGTCCCGCAGGAGTTTGACGTCGGCGTCGTCGAACGGCACGGCGGTACGGACGCGGTACACGGTGGCGTAACCGAAGAACCTGCCGCCCCGGTACAGCGGACAGCCGAGCGAGTCACGCATGCCCTCGGGCACGAGCCGGGCGATCAGTTCCGGATCGTGGCCGAGGACCTCCCGCGCGAACGCGGCGTCCGCGACGAGCACGTCACCGACGACCTTGGCGGCCAGCTCGGGGCGGTCGGGGACCGTGGGCGTCGGCTCGCCGACCTGGATCAGTCGGGCCGGCCACCGGCCGTCCGCGGACTTCACCGCCACCCGGCGGGGCGCGGAGGCCTCCTGCCCCGGGTAGCCGTAAGGCGGGTCCCGTCCCTGCAGGACGTCGTCGGGGAAGTCCACGCACGCGAGATCGCCGAGCGCCGGCACCAGCACGTCCATGAGGTCCTGAGCGACCTGGACGACGTCGAGCGACTCACCGATCTCCAGGGCCCGCCGATAGGTGTCCCGGAGGCGCGGGGCAGGTGGCTCGTCGCTCCACCCCGTCACGATCGCCACCCCGACGGGCTCGCCCAGGGGGTCGTCGACGCGGAAACAGCTCAGCGGCAGGGTTCTCTCCGCGTGGCCGGGGTCCAGGCGGTACGCGACCCCGGTGACACAGGCGCCGGTCGCGGCGACGTGCTGGGCGGTCGCCCGTACGGTCGCCGTACCTCCCGCGTCCGGCAGGTCGAGGAACCAGCCGTCGTCGGCTCCCTCGGGCCGCAGGACCTCGAAGGCCGCGTTGGCCTGCACGAGGCGCAGGCCCATGTCGAGGTGGGCGACACCGAGGGCGCTCTGCGACAGCAGGGCCCGGGCGAGATCGCGGGCCTCGTCCCAGCCGCCCGGCCCGTCCGGTCCGCCCGTCGGTGACGCCAGGACCAGGACTTCGGCGTCCGGGTCCGCGGCCACGAGCCGGACATCGGCGTCGACCAGCCGGCCCGAGCGGTGCCGCAGCCTCAGCTTCCGGGCGTGCCCGGCCCCGGCGCGCGGTGCCCGGGCACCGGAAACGGGCCCGTGCAGCAAGCTCCGTACGGGTGTGCCCGCCATGTCCTGGCCCGACCAGCCGAGCAGCTCCGCCGCACCCCGCGACCACCAGACGACGCGCCCCCGCCCGTCGAGCAGGGCCGCCGCGACGGCATCGGGACCGGAGGGGCTCTCCGGAAGGCGGTCGGACGCCACGCCGCTCCTCCCTGCCGACGGGCCACCCGGGTCGGTGGGCCCTGTCGTGCCAGGATGCTCCGTTCCGCGCGGCCGGGCACCTCGGAGACACCGGGGCGGACGGGACGGAAGCGCGCCGGCACCTCCCGCGGCGGCCGAGGCCATGCGTCCGTACGGCGGGACAGGTGCGACGGGCACGGGTACGACGTTTCAGGACGGAGGCGGTCTGCCCAGGACGTGGTCGCGGACGCCGGGCCCGGGCCGCGACCATGACGGCGCCCGGCGGTCCGGACACCGGCTCGGGCATCGGTACGGGCGCCGATGCGGGCATCGGCTCCGGACGTCGGCTCAGGGGGCTCAGACGTCGGTGCGGACGACCACGATCAGGGTGCGGGGGCCGTGGACGCCCTCGACCCGCTCCAGCTCGATGTCGGAGGTGGCGGACGGTCCGCTGATCAGCGTGGTCGGCCGCTCGGGCACCAGCCGTGCCAGGGCCTCCGGGACGCCGACGGCGACCTGGGAGAGGTCCACCACGCACACGTGCGCGTCGGGCACGAGGGTCAGCGCGCGGCGGCCCTGGTCGGCCGAACCGTCGAGGAAGATCGTCCCGGTCTCGGCGCAGCCCACCGCCGCGGCCGTCACCACGGCGTCGAGCGCCGCGAGGTCCGGTGCGGGCACGTCGGCGTGGTCCCGGACGGTCTCGCCGGGCCATTCGGCGAGCCAGGAGGGGTCGAGACCTGCGGGGACGCCGACGCGGGCGACGGCCAGGCCGGTGAGGATTCCGGCGAGGGTGGCGGGGGTCTCGGCGGACGCGCAGGTGTGCACCCGGGCCTTGTAGTCGACGAGCCGGTCGGTGAACAGGGCGAGCCGGTCGGTGTCCGGCAGGGTGCGGTCCCGCCGGTAGTCGCGGGGCACGGCGACGGGGGTACGGGGGGCAAGGCTCAGCGCGTCGTGGACGCGGCCGAGCACGGTGTCGCGTGCGGTCATCGGCCCCCCTCGGGGGTCTCGTCGAGGTCCTGGTGTTCGGCGGCGGCCGCCGCGAGGGCGCTTCGGCCCTCCTCGGAGGCGTACCAGTCGCGGAAGGTGCGGCGGGGCGGGGCGGGGGTGTCGCGGCTCTCGCTCCAGCCGTTCAGCGGGGGCGGCAGGTGGGAGATCTTCCCGTCCCGCCCGGCGGCGATCCGGCCGATCGCGGCGGCTTTCTGCGCCGTCGTGTAGAGCTTCGGGCGGCCCATGACGGCGGCGGCGGCCTTCATCGCGAGCTGTTCGGCGCTCCGTCCCGTCCGCTCGGTGGTCTGGTGGCGCAGTTCCACGAGGAGCGACGGGATGTCGATCTTGACGGGGCAGGCGTCGTAGCAGGCGCCGCAGAGGGTGGAGGCGTACGGCAGCGAGGCGTTGGGGTCGTTCTTCGCGGCGTGGGTGCCGGCGAGCTGAGGGGTGAGGACGGCGCCGATGGGGCCGGGGTAGGTCGAGCCGTACGCGTGTCCTCCGACCCGTTCGTAGACGGGGCAGACGTTCAGACAGGCGGAGCAGCGGATGCAGTTGAGGGCTTCGCGGCCGACGGCGTCGGCGAGCGCGGCGGTGCGTCCGTTGTCGAGGAGGACCAGGTGGAACTCCTGCGGCCCGTCGCCGGGGGTCACTCCGGTCCACAGCGTGGTGTACGGGTTCATCCGCTCACCGGTGGAGGAACGGGGCAGCAGCTGGAGGAAGACCTCCAGGTCGGCGTAGCGCGGCAGGACCTTCTCGATGCCCATGACGGTGATCAGCGTCTTCGGGAGGGTCAGGCACATCCGGCCGTTGCCCTCGGACTCCACCACCGACAGGGTGCCGGTCTCGGCGATGCCGAAGTTGGCGCCCGAGACGGCCACGGGGACGGTCATGAACTTCTCGCGCAGGTACGCCCGCGCGGCGGCGGCCAGTTCGGCGGGGACGGAGGACAGTCCGGGGTCGACGCCCGGGATCCGTTCGAGGAAGATGCGGCGGATCTCCTCGCGGTTGCGGTGGATCGCGGGAACGAGGATGTGGGAGGGGCGGTCGTCGGCGAGCTGCACGATCAGTTCGGCGAGGTCGGTCTCGTGGGCGGTGACGCCCTCGCTCTCCAGATGCTCGTTGAGACCGATCTCCTGCGTGGCCATCGACTTGACCTTGATGACCTCGCGGCTGCCGGTGGCGGCGACGAGGCCCGTGACGATCGCGTTCGCCTCCGCGGCGTCCCGGGCCCAGTGCACGGTGCCGCCGGCCTCGGTGACCTTCGCCTCCAGCTGTTCGAGGAGTTCGGGCAGCCGGCTCATGGCCTCGTTCTTGAGGGCCGCTCCGGCGGAGCGCAGCTCCTCCCAGTCGGGGAGTTCGGCGGTGACCGCGAGCCGCTTGGCGCGGATGGTGCGGGTCGCCTTGTGGAGGTTGTCGCGCAGCTGCTGGTTGCCCAGTTCACGCGCGGCGGCCTGCGGGAACTTCCGGTCGCCGCGCAGATGGCCCTCGCCGTACGGGGAGCGGGGCGGCGCGGCCGGCATGCCGAGGAACGTGCTGCTCATCGTGCGGCCTCCGTCAGGGGGTGGGGCGCGGTGCGGGTGGAGCTGAGGATCTGGGCGAGGTGGAGGGTGCGCGTTCCGGAACCGATCCGGGACAGGCCTCCGCCGATGTGCATGAGGCAGGAGGCGTCGCCTGCGGTACAGACGGCGGCACCGGTGGAGGCCACGTGGTCGAGCTTGTCGGCCAGCATCGCGGAGGAGGTGGCGGCGTTCTTGACGGCGAAGGTGCCTCCGAAGCCGCAGCAGGCGTCGGCCTCGGGGAGTTCGACGAGGTCGATGCCCTCGACCGCCCGCAGCAGGCGCAGCGGTTTGTCGCCCACGCGCAGCATCCGCAGCGAGTGGCAGGTGGGGTGGTAGGTGACGCGGTGCGGGAAGTACGCGCCGACGTCGACGGTGCCCGCGACGTCGACCAGGAACTCGGACAGTTCGTACGTCTTGTCCTTCACCGCCGCGACCCCGGCGCGCAGCGCCGGGTCGCCGTAGCGGTCGGCCACGGTCGCGTGCTGGTGCCGGACGCAACCGGCGCAGGAGCCGGAGGGCATGACGACGGCGTCGATGGCGGAGTCGCCGAACTGCTCCGCGAAGTTCCTGATCAGCGGAAGGGGTTCACGCTGGTAGCCGGTGTTGACGTGCATCTGTCCGCAGCAGGTCTGATCGGGCGGGAAGACCAGTTCGTGACCGAGGCGGCTCAGCAGCAGAGCCGTCGCCCGCACCGCGTCGGGAAACAGGGTGTCCCCCAGGCAGGTGGCGAAGAGTCCGATGCGCATGGGGTCCTCCTCAGGGAAAAGTATGGTCCGACCTTACTGTGGTCGAATAAAACTGCCAAGAGCGCGCCACGGAGTGGACCGACGCGGGACCGCGGGCGTGACCTGCGGAGTGCCGGGCTCGCCGCGCCCGTCCCGCGAAGGCGACGAACCAGCCCGCGGGTCAGCGCCCCTGACGCCGTCGCGCGTCGAACCGGAGCAGTACCCTCACCACGCGCCACACCCCGGCGGAGGCGGCCGACACGGCCCCCGTCACGAGCAGGCCCTTCCTCGCGGGCTCCGAGACGTCGACGAGCAGCACCGGTACCAGGAACACGCCGAACACGATCGCGGCCAGCGCGGCGGCCGTCACCAGGGCGAACATGATCTCCACCGTCATCGCGTCTTTCTCCCCGCGCGACTCTCGCCCCATATCCATGCCGCGAGTTTCACATGGCGCCGAGACCTCCGGGCCCTCGTACGCGAGATTCCACGCGATCCGTCGCTCGCCGGTCCCGTTCACGCCCGCTACGAGGCTGACGACCACGCCTCCACCGGAGGGGCCCACCGCTTCGGCGGCGACGCCGTCCTCGGCACTCACCTGCCGATGCTGGACCTGATCGACATGCTCGCACGGGACTACGAGGCCATGGATCCCGCGGACCCGCGCTCCGCCGGGCTCGCCCACACGCTCCGTGTGCTCGCACAGTCCTCCGACGACCATCCGGATTACCGTGAGGAATGGCGTCCGTAGAGTCCGAGAAGGCGAACATGACGTCCCGGAACGGTGACCTGGCCGCGCGAGAGCTTCCGGCAGGGGAGCATCAGGCGAACGCGCTCGGTCCAGGCCGGTCTGCCGCACCGCGCGGGGGATGATGGGGAGGGAAAGACGAAACACGAGGTCAGGAGCTTCCGTGGCGAAGCAGGTTCACCAGCCCCGTGAGGACGCGGAGTTCGATTTCATCCTCGGGATGAGCGGAGTCCCGGTCCTCGCGTACTTCATCGGGACATGGCCCAAGGCGATCGAGCCCTGCCGGGCGATGGACCTCGTCGTGGGTGGCATCGCCGACGAGTACACGGGCCGTCTGACGGCCGTCCGCACCGACATCACGCGTTGCCCGGCCGTGACCGAGCGATACGGGGTCACCGGTGCCCCGTCCTACGTCCTCCTGAAGGAGGGGGAGGCGGTGGCACACGGCACGGGGCCCATGACCACCGCCGAGATCCGGGAGTTCCTGGACGGCCACCTCTGAGATCCCCGCCTTTCCGAAGCGGGAAGCCTCGGAGGCCTGCGGTCGGCGGGCGAGAGGGAGGGGCCGTCCCGTCGACCGTGCTGTCACGCCGAGCACGAGGTGACATCGGCCGGCTCTTCTCGGGCCATGACCACGACCTGGTGTTCGTCCTCGTAGATGATTCTGCCGGGGTCCGAGGACTCCAGGCGGTGGCACTCGACGCCATGGGCGGCGAGGAGCTCCAGGTAGCCGTCGACGCGGTCGATGAGGTGCTGAGCGGACGCTTTGAACCAGGCCACGGCGCCCGGATGCAGTCGGGGGTCGTACACAGCGGGGTCGATGTCGGTCGGATTGATGTAGTTGGCGTCGTACCAGTCGTTGTTGGTCCTCCAGAACCGGTACTGGTCCTCGGTCAGCCTGCCTTGGGCCGCCAACTGGTTGGCGAGCACGAAGACGCCGGGGAAGTGCCCTCGCGGGTGCCTCACCACCCCCTGGAACCGAACGTACGAAGCTTGCTCCATGACGCCCCCTCGTATCCGTTCTTCACTTCTTCGCCGACCTCGCCACGGGAAAGGTAGCGCCGTCCGGGGCCGGACTGTCCGCGGAAGTCCGTGAGGGCCGTCGGCCGGCATACGGGTGGCTTCGGAATCGGGTGGCGCCTGGATCCACCACCGTGTCAAGCTGTCCGCACACCGAAGGGGTGTAGCTCAGATGGCCAGAGCGCCGGTCTCCAAAACCGGATGCCGCAGGTTCGACTCCTGTCACCCCTGCCATGACCGGTACCCCCGGCGGCGGGGGGCTTCCCCGCCCGAAGTCCCCTCCCCTGCCCGGCTCTCCTCCCACCGGCATTCGGCCGCCCCCCGTCAGCTCGTCCCGTCGTAGACCACCGACCAGGGGCGGGGCGGACCGTCCGGTGAGTCGGGGTCGTCGTCGCGGCGCAGGGTCGCCGTACGGTCGCGGGCGAGCACACCGGCCGCGAGCTCCGCGAAGTGAGGGGCTGCCGGGTGGGCGGACCGGCCGGCGGGCCAGGCCCCGGTCGTCCGCTGGACGAGGGGGCGGCCCGCCAGCGGCCGCCAGGCGACGCGGGGTTCCTTGCGGGCCACCGGCCCCTGGTCGAAGGCGACGCCGTGGCCCGCGTGGACGAGGGCCAGCAGGAACTCGGGGTTGGAGGCGTGCCGGAGCCGGCCGGGCACGAAGCCTCCAGTGCGGCACGTGTCGAGTATCCGGTCGTACCAGCCGGGCGCCTGGGCGCGGGGGAAGAGCACCAGGTCGTGGCCGGACAGTTCGGCGAGCGCGACCTCGGGGAGCCGGGCCAGCGGCGAGGTCCGGGGCAGGACGACGCCGAGTTCCGCGCACACCTCGGGGCCGAGGCGGAGTTCGGTGGCGTCCACGGGCTGGTGGACGAGGCCGACGTCGAGACCACCGGAGGCGAGCAGCCGCAACTGTTCCTCGGTGGTGATCTCCTGGAGGTCGACGGACAGGCCCGGGGAGTGCTCCGCGCAGGCCGAGAGCAGCGCGGAGAGCATGGCGACCGTGGTGTCGGGGGGCACGCCGGCGCGCAGGGTGCCGAGGCCGCCGTTCCCGGCGCGGCGGGCCAGCGTCCGCAACCGCTCCTCGCGTGCCAGGAGTTCACGGGCTTCGTCCAGCAGGACCATGCCTGCGGCGGTCAGCCGGACCTGGCGGTGCGATCGGTCGAACAGTTCGGCGCCCAGGTCCTTCTCCAGCCGGCGCACCGCCTGGCTGAGGGGCGGCTGGGCCATGCCAAGCTGGTCGGCGGCGCGGCTGAAGTGCAGTTCGTCGGCGACGACGACGAACATGCGCAGGTGGCGCAAGAGATCCACAGCCAGGGACCTTACGTGAAGGGCGAGCCGATGGTCGAGGAACGGATCCGTGAGGCCTTCGCGGGGGCGGGCGCCGAGGGGTTGCTGCACGCGGTCCCGGTCGACGGACCGCCGGACGTCGACGTGGCGGCCGGCGGCGCGGGAGCGGGCGTCGACGTGACGGTGGGCGGCGCGGGACCGGGCGTCGAGAAAGTGGCCGCCGTCAAGGCTCCGGGCGTCGAGGAGGTGGCCGTCGGGGCGGACGAGCCCGTCGTGATCGCCTCGGTCTTCAAGGTGCTGCTGGTCCTGGAGTTCGCCCGGCAGGTGGCCGCCGGCCAGCTCGACCCGTGTGAGCGGGTACGGGTGACGGCGGCCGACCGACTCGGCGGCTGGGGCACCGCCGGCTGCGCGGACGACGTCGAGCTGTCGCTGCGCGACCTGGCGTTCTTCGCGATCTCGGTGAGCGACAACTCGGCGGCGGATCTGCTGCTCGCCCGGGTCGGTCCGGACACGGTGCGGCTTCTCGCCGGGGAGCTCGGGCTCGCCAGGACCCGGATCACGGGTGGTCCCCGTGACGTGCTGGAGTCGATGCTCGCCGAGGTCGGCGCACGGGACGAGGCCGAGTTCGCCCGCCGGTACCCGGCCCTTCCGGACGATCGCAAGAGACGGCTGAGCGTGCTGGACCCGCGGCGGACCAACGCCGCCACACCCCGTGAGATCACCCGGCTGCTGCGCCTGATCTGGCGTGACGAGGCGGGTCCGCCGGAGGCCTGTGCCCAGGTGCGGGAGCTGATGGCCCGCCAGGTGTTCCGGCACCGGCTGGTGTCGGGGTTCCCCGACGAGGTGACGGTCGCGGCGAAGACCGGGACCCTTCCCGGGCTGCACGTGGAGGCAGGGGTCGTCCGGTATCCCGACGGCCGTCGCTACGCGGTCTCCGTCTTCGCCCGTACGCGGGAGCTGGCCGCCTCGCGTACGGCGGTGGACTCCGCGATCGGCGTCACGGCCCGGATCGCCGTCGACTTCCTTCGCGAAAAAGGGCTCTGACCCGCACTCATATGCGTGAGCATATGAGGACTCCAAGGTTTTGGTCTTGGACGGCGGGGGTCGCGTCCTGATCTTCTGGCGTCATGAGCGACGACACAGACGCACAGCGCCCCGAGCGGCGCGTCCAGGGATTCGGCCGGCGTACGGTGCTGCGCGGCGCCGTGCTCGGCGCGGCCGCCCCGCTGCTTCCCGCCACCGCCTCCGCGGCGGTCGCCTCCGACGCGGCCGCCCCCGGGGCCCCGGCCGCCGGCGCGGCCTCCTTCCGTTGGCTGGGCACCTCCGGCTGGCGCATCGACGTCGACGGCCGGACGGTGCTCTTCGATCCGTACGTCACCCGGTTCAGGACCGGCCTGTTCGACGGGGGCTTCGATCCGGGTACGGAGCTGAGGTCCGACCCCGAGCTCGTACGGGAGCACATCGGCCACCCCGAGACGGTCCTGGTCAGCCACTCCCACTGGGACCACATCGCGGATGTGCCCCACATCGCCAAGTCCACCGGCGCCCGGGTCGTCGGCACCGAGACCACGTTCCACCTGCTGGTCGTGTTCGGCGTCGACCCGCAACAGATCTCGGTGGTGAAGGGCGGTGAGGTGCTGGACTTCGGCGGGATCACCGTCGAGGTCGTGTCGAGCCTGCACAGCCGGAACAAGCGGCACTCCTATTTCGCCCCGGGCACGCTGAACGCGCCGCCCGCGGTGGCCCCGAGGACCCTCTCCGACCTGCCGGAGGGCGACACGCTCGCCTTCCAGGTGACGGCGGGAAGCGGCGGCCCCTCGGCGTTCCTGATGGGCGCCAGCGACTTCTCCGAACGGGCCGTACGGGGACTGGACCCCGACCTCGCGATGGTGGCCGTGCCGTCCAGTACGGCCACCTCCCGCTACGTGCCCCGGCTGCTGCGGGCACTGGGCCGGCCAGGCGTCGTCGTACCCGTCCACTGGGACAACTTCGAGGAGCCGCTGAGCGGGCCCCCGCGGCGTGACCCCGCGATGGACCTGGACGGGTTCGTGGCCCAGGTCCACCAGGAGTCTCCGACGAGCCGGATCGTCGTCCCGGACTACCGCACCACGTACGGCGGAGACATGCGGCCGGAAAGACCCTGACCGCCTGGCCGATCCGGCGGCCCAGCCGACCTTGCCGACCTGCGCGGCCCCGGGGAACCAGGGCCGCTGCCCGGCGTCCCCGCACGCCGAACGGCCCTCCCCGAACTACGCGCCGGGCGAAAAAGCACACCGTTCGGCCGTCTTCACCCCACAGTGGTGACCCATGCCGAACCGAGTAGCCGTCCTGTCCGACATCCACGGAGTCCTGCCGGCCCTGGAGGCGGTGCTCGCCGAACCGGACGTCGGCGCCGCCGACCGCATCGTGCTCACCGGTGACATCGCCGCCGGTCCGCAACCGGCCCAGGTTCTCGACCTGCTGACCGGCCTCGGCGACCGCGTCGTCTGGATCAGCGGAAACGCCGACCGCGAACTCCTCGAATACCGCCGGGGGCGACGTGGAACGATCCCCGATCCGATCGCTCCCTGGGCGGCCGAACAGCTCCGTGAGGACCATCTCGACCTCCTCGGCTCGCTGCCACGGTCACTCTCCCTGTCCGTGGACGGGCTGGGAGAGGTCCTGTTCTGCCATGCCACTCCCCGCGACGACGAGGAGGTCGTCCTGGTCGATTCCCGCCTCGACCGCTGGCAGGAGGTCTTCGACGGACTCGACACCGACATCCGCACCGTGGTCTGCGGCCACACCCACATGCCGTTCGTCCGCCTCGCCCACGGCCGGCTCGTCGTCAACCCCGGCAGTATCGGCATGCCCTACGGGCGGACCGGAGCGCACTGGGCCCTCCTGGGTCCGGGCGTCGAACTCCGCACCACGCACTTCGACCTCCGGGCCGCGGCCGCCCGGATCGGCCGAGACTCGTCCTATCCCGACGTCACCGAATGGGCCGACTACTTCCTGCACGCTCGCGCGACCGACGCCGACGCCCTCGCGGCCTTCGCCCCACGGGACGGACGCGACCACCGTCCGTGACACTCGCTCCCCCGCCGGGAAGGGCGGCACGCCGCCCTTCCCGGCGGGCCGGGTCAGTCCTGGTCGGCCACGAAGGACGCCATCCAGGTCAGGGCGGAGTTCCAGTTGATCGTGAGCTCGTTGGTCGACCAGGACTGGATGTCGTCGATGTAGCAGAACTGGCCGACGCACCCCTGGAGTCTGCTCTGCGCGAGCGGGTCCTGAATGCTCGAGTTCGGGCCGCCGGACAGGGAACCGGCGGGCGGCGGAGGCAGCTTCGGGTCGAGTTGGCGGGCGTACCAGCGGCTGTGCTGGTTCTGTGCGCTGACCTCGCCGTAACCCGTGACGTACGAGATGTTCAGGGCGTTGCGGCCCAGGACGAAGTCCATGCTCTGGACGGCCCCGTCGCGGTACTTCGCGCCGCCGGTGATGTCGTAGGCGGTGGCCAGGACGACGGCGTTGTTGAGGATCTGGTGGGTGGAGCCCCAGTCGTACGTGTGGCCCTCGGGGGCGTACGGCATGCCGTACGGGTGGGCCTTCAGGGTGGCCAGGTAGCGGTCGGCCCCCGCGCGTACGGACTGGCGGACCTTGTCGCGGCCGGGCAGCCGGTTCGGGACGGTGGCCAGGTCGAGCCGGGCGGGGACGGCCGTGCGGGCCCAGTCGAAGCTGATCGGCCCGAAGATGTCGGCGCTGTGGACCGGGGAGTTCAGGACGTGGTCCTGGAACTCCTTGCCGCCCGTGGTCAGGTAGAGCTCGGCGGCCGCCCAGTAGAACTCGTCGGTGACGTCACGGTCCGCGTAGGTGCCGCCGCCGATGCCGTCGCTCTCGGAGGCGAGGACGTCGGGGTGGGCGAGGGCCGCGGCCCAGGCCTTGCGGGCCGCGGCGAGCGCGGTGGCGGCGAACCGGGGGTCGTACGCCTTGTACAGCCGGGCCGCCTGGGCGGCGGTCGCCGCGAGGTTCAGGGTGGCCGCGGTGGTCGGCGGGTGCAGTTCGCGCTTCTGCGGGTCGGCGGAGGGCATCAGCGGCAGACCGGTCCACTGCTCGTCGTGGATCTTGTGGTGGGCCATGCCGGCGAGCGGCTCGCCGTCCGGCACCTGCATCTTGAGCAGGAAGTCCAGCTCCCAGCGGGCCTCGTCGAGGATGTCCGGGACCTTGTTGCCGCTCTCGGGGATGTTCAGCGTGCCGTCGCCCAGTTTCTCGGCCTGTCCGGTGCGGGCGAACGTGGCCCGCTCGTAGGTGCTGAGGAGCTGCCAGACGGAGATGCCGCCGTTGACGACGTACTTGCCGTGGTCGCCGGCGTCGTACCAGCCGCCGGTGACGTCGAGCGTGTAGTCGCACACGCCGGGCTGGCAGGGTACGTTCCCGTCGCCCTGGTTGGGGGCGACGTCGACGTGACCGGCCTCGCGGCCGTAGCCGGGCCGCAGGTCGTCGCGGATCTCCGTCCCGCTGCGCTGGGTGTAGTAGAACTTCGCGGCGTCCAGGCGGAGCTTCTCGTAGGCGGCGGTGCCGATGTCGAAGGGCCGGCTGGTCTCGCCGTCGGCGACCAGGGTGAAGCCCTGTCCGGTGCCGCGGTGGTCACCGAAGTGGATCGAGTGGACGTTCTGCCCCGAGGAGGGGTCCGTGCCGCGCGGCACGGTCCAGCCGCGCGCGACGACGGCGCCGGAGGCGTTCCGCAGCTCCCAGGGACGCCGCTCGGTCGCGTCGGTGACGAGGGTGGCGTTCTTCGGTCCGCGGGGCAGGTAGGCGACCTGGTTGACCCGGACCCGGGGGCCGGTGTCGGGCTCGTACCGCTCCGGCGGCACACCGCCCAGCAGGGAGACGTCGTCGAGGCAGAACCGCCAGGGGTCGGCGGCGCCGCCGAGCTGGAAGGCGACCTGGCCCTGGGTGGTGTCGACGGGGGAGGCGAAGGTGTAGGTGTACGTGTTGCCGGAGACGCTCAGTTGCGGAGTGACCTCGTGGTACGCGTCGTACGGCGACACCTGGAGGCCCACGACCGCGCGGACGGAGTTGCCCTCGGGAGCGCCCGTCGCGCTGAAGCTGAACCGGTACGACTCTCCCTTGACGAGCGTGAGGTCGTTCTGGCCGACGGCGGCGTCCCAGCGGTTCGCCGTGCCGCCCGGCACGTCGGCGCAGAGTCTGCCGTCGGACGGCCCGGTGGTGACGTTGCTCGTCCACCACGCGTCGGTGATCGTGTCGAAGGTGCCGTTCCTGATCTGCTCGACCTCGTCCGCCCCCGCCGGGCCGGCGGGGACCGCGGTGAGACCCGCCGCAAGCAGGGCCGTCAGGGACAGCAGGGCGGTTCTGCGTCTGTTCACGTCTGAGCTCCTCGGAGGGGGCGGAGCGCATGGGTATGGGAGCGCTCCCATCGGCAGGGGACATCTTCACGGTCGAGTCGAGGAGACGTCAACGGGCCGGACGGAACTCGCTCGACGGCCCGGGACCGGTGCCGTGAAGACGCTCGTTCCGATGGGTTGTCAGGGGCACTTCATGCTCCTACAGTGCCCTGCAACACACGTGGGAGCGCTCCCAGAGTCAGGCGTCGAGGCGCGCTCCGATTCCCCTCCCCCTCGATCACCCCTCCCGGAGAGGCCCTCGCATGCGAGCGTCACCGCACCGTCCCAGAACCGCGCGCGGCGTGCTCGGCGCGCTGCTCATCGCTCTCGCCACCGTCACGGCTCTGCTGACCGCCGCTCCGGCGGCCCAGGCCGACACGCTGATCTGCGAACAGTACGGTTCCACCACGATCCAGGGCCGCTACGTGGTCCAGAACAACCGCTGCGTCACCGCCACCGACACCGGCTTCCGGGTGACCCGGGCCGACGGCGCCGTGCCCACCAACGGTGCCCCGAAGTCGTACCCCTCGGTCTTCATCGGCTGCCACTACACCAACTGTTCGCCGGGGACCAACCTCCCGGCGCGGGTCAGCGGCATCGCCAGTGCCCCCAGCAGCATCTCGTACGGCTATGTCGGCGACGCGGTGTACAACGCCTCGTACGACATCTGGCTGGACCCCACGCCCAGGACCGACGGGGTGAGCCGGACCGAGATCATGATCTGGTTCAACAAGGTGGGTCCGATCCAGCCGATCGGCTCGCAGGTCGGCACCGCCGGCGTCGGCGGGCGCACCTGGCAGGTGTGGACGGGCAGCAACGGCTCCAACGACGTCATCTCCTTCGTCGCCCCGTCCGCCATCCCCGGCTGGGACTTCGACGTCATGGACTTCGTCCGGGAGACCGTCTCGCGCGGCATGGCCGAGAACGACTGGTACCTGACCAGTGTCCAGGCCGGTTTCGAGCCGTGGCAGAACGGCGCCGGACTCGCGGTGAACTCCTTCTCCTCCGCCGTGAACCTCGGTGACCCCGGTACCGGCGAACCCGGCCCCGGTGAGCCCGGCCCCGCGACGGCCTGCAAGGTGACGTACGCGACGAACGTCTGGACCGGCGGCTTCACCGCCGACGTCACCGTCGCCAACACCGGCTCGGCACCTGTCGACAACTGGACGCTGTCCTTCGTCATGCCCTCCGGGCAGCGCGTCACCCAGGCGTGGAACGCCACCGTCACGCCGGCCTCCGGGGCCGTGACGGCGACCGGCCTCGCGCACAACGCCCGGATCGCGGCCGGAGCCAGTCAGACGTTCGGCTTCCAGGGCACCTACAGCGGCACGTTCGCCAAGCCCACCGGATTCAGCCTCAACGGCGCCACCTGCACGTGATCCGATCCGCGGCCGACCCGGCTCGCCCGGCCGGGTCCCGCACAGCAACCGCACCGTACCGCACCGCACCGCACCGCAAGAGGAGAGCACCGACCGGAGAGCACCCACCACAGACACACAGGAGACATGATGACTGGACGCAAGAGACGACTCGCCTCCCTGGCGGCATTACTCGCCACCCTGCTCGCCGGAATCGGCCTGACCTTGCTGGGCCAGGGCAGCGCGCAGGCGCACGGCGTCACCATGACGCCCGGATCGCGCACCTACCTCTGCTGGCTCGACGCCAGGACCGGTACCGGTTCCCTCGACCCGACCAACCCGGCGTGCAAGGCGGCGCTCAGCGAGAGCGGCCCCAACTCGCTGTACAACTGGTTCGCCGTGCTCGACTCCAACGCCGGCGGACGCGGACCCGGTTACGTCCCGGACGGAAAGCTGTGCAGCGCCGGTGACCGGTCGCCGTACGACTTCACCGGATACAACGCCGCCCGCTCCGACTGGCCCCGCACCCATCTGACGTCCGGGAGGACGATCCAGGTCAAGCACAGCAACTGGGCCGCGCACCCGGGCTCCTTCCGGGTGTACCTGTCCAAGCCCGGCTACTCACCGAGCTCCGAACTGGGCTGGGACGACCTGGAACTGATCCAGACCGTCACCGACCCACCGCAGACGGGCTCGCCGGGCACGGACGGCGGTCACTACCACTGGGACCTGAACCTGCCCCCGGGCCGCTCGGGCGACGCGGTGATGTTCATCCAGTGGGTGCGTTCGGACAGCCAGGAGAACTTCTTCTCCTGCTCCGACGTCGTCTTCGACGGCGGGAACGGCGAAGTGACCGGCATCCGTGGTTCGAACAGCACCCCCACTCCGACCCCCACACCCACACCCACACCCACCCCGACCCCGACCCCGACCCCGACCCCGACTCCGACTCCGACTCCGGACCCGACGTCCACGCCGACCGACCCGCACACCGGGTGCATGGCGGTCTACAGCGTGACCAACTCCTGGAACGGCGGCTTCCAGGGTTCCGTCGAGGTCATGAACCACGCCACGACCCCGCGTGACGGCTGGGCCGTGAAGTGGACGCCCGGCCCGGGCACCCGGGTCAGCAGCCTGTGGAACGGCGGGCTGAGCACCGGATCCGACGGCACGCTCACGGTCAGGAACCTCGACTACAACCGGACCGTTCCGCCGGACGGCAGCGTCACCTTCGGGTTCACCGCGACATCGACCGGCAACAACCTTCCGGTCGGCTCGATCGTCTGCGTCAACCCGTAACCGCTGAAGGAGGCGCCGGCTCCCTCGTCGTGGGGAACCGGCGCTGTCCGGCCTCCTCGCCGTGCCGGAAGACCGGCCGGGCGAGGCGGGGCCGTCCGCGGCACGCGCCGACCGCGCACGTCCCTCCCTCAGGCGTCCGTCGCACGAGGGCGCCCGAGCCTTCCGCCAACCGGGGGTCTTTCCGTTCCTCTCGCGGAGAACATGCGTGAAAACCTCGTCCGGGGTTACGAGGGGAAGGTACGGCGCCGCTCAGGCAGCGGCGCGATCTCCCCGACGAACGGGTGACGATGTCTGAACCGAGCCGGCACGAGACCACTCCGCCGCCCCCGGCACCCCTGGCACGGCCGTGGCACACCACGGTCCGTCAGGTCCACGGAGCGGCCGGTCTGCCCGTCGAGGCCACGTTCCACTACGACCCCGACGACCCCTGGGCGGTACGCATCGTCTTCCGGCTCGCACTGGACAGGGCCGTCACCTGGATCTTCTCCCGGGAGCTGCTGCACTCCGGGACCCGCGTCCTGAGCGGCGAGGGCGACGTCCGGCTGTGGCCGCTGCGCGGCGGCGGCAGGGACGGACGCGTCCGGATGCGGCTGGGCGATGCCGGGGCGTTCGCCGTGGTCGACGTCGACCGAGCGGGCCTGCGGAACTGGCTGGGTGAGACGTACGCCGCCGTGCCCGAGGGAGAGGAGGTCGCGCGGATCGACTGGGCGGCCGAGATCCCTCAGCTCTTCACGCGGCCCTAGAGCGGCGCGCACTCCGAGCCGCTGCGCTCCCCCGCACGCCGTCACACCCCGTCGGCGCCGGCGGGCTCGTCGTGGCTCAGACGGCGCGGAGCCCCTGGCGGAGACAGCCAGGGGCTGCCGTCGGCTGTCTGCGCGCTGTCCCGGCGCCCGGCGGCGGACGACGAGGCGGGCCTCCCGGAGAGCGATGCGTTCCCGGACGGGCCGGGCCGTCGTGGGGGCACGGGCTCCGGGCCGCCGCAGGGCGGAAGCCCCCACGGTCCCGTGGGGGCTTCCGCCCTGCGGCGGTGTACCGGTCACGCCCGGAGCAGCCGTTCCGTCACCTCACGGTAGGTCCGCAGGGTGAGCCGGAGCTGCTCGGTGTCGGGGCCCTGGCCATCGGGACCTCCGTTCGGCTGCCAGCCCGCCCGCAGCGCGACACGCCGGTCCCTCAGTGCGGCGACGAGCTGCTGCTCGGCCTCGGCGAGGACCTCGGCCGCCTCGGCGACCGACTCGTGGGGCGAGTCGACGAACCCCGCGAGCGCGTGGTGCAGGCGCTGTCCGAGACGGTCGCGTTCGGCGTCGCCGAGCAACTGCCCGGTCGGCCCGTCGGTGGCGGTGGCGGACCCGTCTCCCGTACCGGGCACGGGGCCGCCCACGCCGCCGGGGACGTGGCCGTCGCCCGGCCGGTCCGTCGTGTCCCGTCCGCGCGGCGCGGCGGGGGGCGCGGCGGGAGCGTTCGTACGGCTCCCGCCGTTCCGGCCCGTGGCACCGGGGTCGTCGGACGGCACGGCGGACTGCGGCGCCTGCGACAGCATCACCGGAGGCGAAGCGGGCGGTGCGGGCGGCGGGGACGCGTCCACCGGCGGTGTGGGCGGCGGGGACGCGGGGCGGCCGGTGCGGCGGTCGAACGCGGCCGGGGAAGGGACCTCCCCGCTTCTTCTGGCGGATGCCGGTCCGCCGGACCCGCCCGCGCCCCGTGCCCCGGACGGTGAGGGCGCGCGCCGCGTGCTCTCACCGGTCCCGTCCGCTGCCCGCTGGTCCCGGTTCTCGCCCGCCATCACGCGCCACTTCCCTTCGGCTTGAGGAGATGCCCGCGGTCGCGCCCGGACGGCGAGTGCGCTCGGGCGGCATCGGTACCGGCCGCCGTCAGGTCCTCGAACAGGGCACGTGCGTGCACCAGCGCCTCCCGCAACTCCTCGGTGGAGACGGACGGCGAGTTCACCGCGCGGCGTACCGTGCGCAGACCCTCCACATGGTGCGGATGGTGCACCGACAGGGCGGCGAGCTGCTCCTCGCTCCGGTCCGGCTCCGGGAAGCCCCGGGTCGCGGCGATGTGCGTGAGGAGCTCGTCGGCGTCGGCGACGGCCTTCCGCGGCGCGTCGACGAAGCGCTCCTGGAGCACGGTCCATCGAGCGACGTACTGCTCGCGGGCCGTCGGCTCCAGGGGCAGGTGCCGGATGCGGCCGTACCGCTCCTCCCGCTCTCGCAGGTCGCGGTGGGCGGACTCGCCGTCGCCGCCGTGCCGTTCGAGGGTGCGGTCGTACTCGGGGCCGAAGCGGCGCTTGAGGGAGCGCGCCTCACCGCCCGGACCCCTGCGGGCCCGGAGCAGGAGACCCGCTCCCAGTAGCGCGGCGACCAGCACCACGAGGATGAGAACTACGGTCAGGGTCGACATGGCTGCCTTCCTGGAAGGTGACTCCTGGCTGGCTGTTCGTCACTGCTTGCTGGGCGCCCGAGGTTTCGCCTTGCCGTTTGTCGGGAGGTCAAACCCGACAAACGTCGACGCCCTCGGTACGACGGGCCGAGGGACAGCCGGCGGACACGGTCGACGAGGCCCGGGCGACGGGCCCGACGGTCCTCAGGAGGGCAGGTTCTGTTCCGCCCAGACCACCTTGCCGGTGACCGTGCGACAGGAGCCCCATCGGCGGCACAGCATGTTGATGAGCTGCAGGCCACGGCCACCCTCGTCGCTGAGGTCCGCGTGCTGGATCTGGGGCAGGTCGGGGCCCGTGTCCGAGACCTCCACGACGAGGCGCTCGCCGCGCAGCAGCCTGAGCCGGCCGGGGCCGTTGCCGTACCGCAGGGCGTTGCCCACGAGTTCCGAGACGACGAGTTCGCAGGCGTCGGCGAGTTCCGTCAGATCCCACGCGGCGAGCTGGTCCGTGACGAGGCTCCGGGCGAGGGACGCCGCGCGCCCTTCCCGCG
This sequence comes from Streptomyces sp. NPDC058664, assembly GCF_042716635.1. Taxonomy (NCBI): domain Bacteria; kingdom Bacillati; phylum Actinomycetota; class Actinomycetes; order Kitasatosporales; family Streptomycetaceae; genus Streptomyces; species Streptomyces sp. NPDC058664. The sequence goes on from NZ_JBHXRW010000026.1 coordinate 80,317, forward strand.
GCAACTGCCACTCGCGCAGGTCGGCCGGGCCGTCCGAGGGGTCCGACGCGTTCGTCGCGACGAGGAGCACGGCCTCGTCGAAACGGGCGTCGTCGGCAGGGGCGCACGCGATCAGGCCGCCGCGTTCGAGAGCTTCGGGTCCCAGGTCGCGTGCCGCCGAGCGCAGACAGTCCAGCTGGTGGTCGAGGTCCGCGTGCCGGGACTTGACGAGGCCGTCCGTGTACATGACCAGGTTCCCGCCCGCCGGGACCTTCAGACGGACCGGGTCGTACGGAATCACTCCCGCGCCGAGCGGCGCGCCGACGGGTACGTCGGCGAACTCGGCGGAGCCCCGCCCGTCGAGGAGCAGCGGCGGCAGGTGCCCGGCGCTGGCCAGCGTGTAGGTGGAGTCGGCCGGGTCGAACACGGCGCAGAGGAAGGTGGCGACCTGCTCGTCCTCCAGGTCACGCGTGGCGAGGTCGAGCCTGGCCAGGACGCGCTCCGGAGCCATGTCCAGGGTCATCAGGGTGCGGGCCACGGTCCGCAGGCGCCCCATGGTGGCGGCGGCGGGCAGTCCGTGGCCCATGACGTCACCCACCATGAGGGCCGTACGTCCGCCGGGCAGGGCCATGACGTCGTACCAGTCCCCGCCCACTCCGTGGTGGGCCGTCGAGGGCGCGTACTCGGCCCGCACGCGCAGTCCGGGCGTCACCGGGGTCACGCGCGGCAGCAGGGTGCGCTGCAGCGAGACGACGTGCTCGCGCTCGCGCCCGTACAGCCGCGCGTTGTCGATGTAGACGGCGGCCTGCGAGGCCAGCTGTTCCGCCAGGGCGAGGTCGGTGGAGGAGAACGGTGGTCGTCCGCGGCCGCGGACGAAGTCCACGCTGCCGAGCAGCAGGCCGCGGGCGATCAGCGGCACCGCGAGGTAACTGTGCACTCCGGAGGCCCGCATCTTCACCGCGGCGCTCTCGGTGGGCGCGACCTTGGTGAAGTCCTCGTTCCTCATGCGGCTCACAAGCACCGGCTTGCCCTGTCGCAGGCAGTAGCGGTGGAGCAGCGTCTCGTGCGCCTCTTCGGCGCGGGCGGTGGTCTCGCCCACCGGGGTGGGCTCCAGCGAGGACAGCTCCTCGATCGCGCACAGCGCGGTGGCCCGCATGAGCGGGGTGCCCGTACCCGTCCAGCGCGAGCCCTCGTCGCCCCGCAGGACACTCTCCAGGATGTCGACGGCGGCGCCGTCTGCGAAGCCGGGCACGGTGAACTCGGCCAGCTCCTGGGCCGTGCGCTCCAGGTCGAGGGTGGTGCCGATCCTGGAGCCGGCGGAGTTCAGCCAGGCCAGCCGGCCGCGCGTGGTGATCCGGTCGAGAGGGACCTCACCGCCGCTCAGTCCGAGCCTCCTGCGGGCACCGGCCGAGCGGTGCGCCGCGGTGCCCCTCCCGGCCATGGTGTGGCCGGTCAGGCGCCGTCTCCCCTTGCCGCCGTTCACTCTTCCGGCCTCCAGACAGGAACTCGACCGCTGTTGGTGCCCAGCATGCACCTCATTCCGGCCGATCGGGGCGTTGCAGGCCAGGCAGCCCGCCAGGAATTCGGCCGGTACGGCGCGGAGGCGGGTGGGCCCCGGTACTCGGCGTGGAGGCCCAGTCACCGAACGCGACTCTCCGGCTTCCGCCCTCAGGCCCCGGGCCGAGTCCCTGATCCGAACCCGCAGGCCGTTTCCCTTGGCGAAGCGGCCTGCGGGCATGTGGCTCGCTTATCACCAGCATACGAAGAACCTGGTGGGGTCCGGCCCGCCGAGGCATCCCGGCGCCGTGGAGTCGTACGGTCGGGGGGTCACCCGGTCGTGGAGTCATCCCGTCGCGGAGGCATCCCGTCGCGGTCGTGCCGCGGGTCGTGATCGTGCCGCGGGCTCCGGCGGCGTCCGTGCCGGAGGTGCTCGCCGTGAAGAGCCGCGCCAGGACGCTGCAGGCCGCGCCGGAGGCGTGGTCGGCGGGACCGGGACGGCGGGATGCCCTTCACCAGCGGGTGAAGGGCATCCCTGTCGTACGGGTACGCCGCCGAGGCCCTGACGGAGACGGGCGGACCGGTCCGCCCTGTGATCAGGCCGAACGCGTCCGGCGCGACCTCGAACGGCTGATCAGATCACCGGCGGCCCCGCCTCGATGCGGCGCAGCACCGGAGAGAGGCGGTCCAGGTCGGGACCGTCCTGGACCTGTCGCTCGTCCCACCAGGTGGCGCCGGCATCGCGCAGGGGACCGATCACGTCCCTGGCCTTCGCCGGGTCCGGGGACGTGGCACCGCCGAGCACGAACTCGAAGGGGCGCTCGGCCCCGGCCGTACGGTGCTCGCGCACATAGCCGACCAGTTCCCGGACCTCCGCCGCGTCGGGCGCGTGCCCGTGCCGGGCCGTCTCGAAGAGTGGCACCGCGCCGTCCCACCGCGCCGCCCGCCGCATGGGCGGGCGGCGCGGCCAGAACCCGCCGATCCACACCGGAGGTCCGGGCTGTTGCACGGTGGCGGGCAGCAGCGTCACGTCCCGGACCTCGTAGTGCCGGCCGTGGTGGTTGACCGGCCCGCCGGACCAGAAGCGCCGCAGCAGTTCCAGTCCCTCGTCCAGCCGCTCGGCGAGGAGGCGTGGTTCGGTGGCGTCGCCGAAGCTGTGGTACTCGTCCTCGATCGGACCGCCCAGGCCCGCGGCGAAGATCACCCGGCCGCCGCTGAGCTGGTCCAGGGTGGCGACCTGGCGGGCCAGTTGCTGCGGACGGTAACGGGGAACCGGCGTCAGCAGGGTGCCCAGCCGGATCCGCGAGGTCGCCAGCGCGGCCGCGGTCAGCAGCATCCAGGGGTCGCCGAAGGGACGTCCCTGGTGCCGTCGGTGCAGTACGTGGTCCCAGACGAAGAGGCCGTCCCAGCCTGCCTGTTCGGCGGCGGCCGCGACGGTCGCGACGTTACGGGGGTCGGCGAAGTCACCGAAGTTCGGGATGTTGACGGAGAAGCGCATCCCAGCAGGATGCGCAGCCGGCCATGAAGCGGCAACCGGATTCGGGTACCGGCGACTTCACGTCGAACCCGCGGCACCGGCCGGCGGGCCGACCCGCCGGCCGGGCACGCCCGCCGTCCCTGGCGTACGGGCGATCAGCGCTCGTGCCCGTCGCACGAGCGCGTCAGTTCGTCAGTGCGTCAGCACGTCAGCCGACGGGTGCGCTCCTGCTGAACCAGCCCCTGAACATGTGCGCCTCCGCCGCGGCCCTGGCGTCGGCGTCGGCGTCGGCGTCGGCGTCGGCGTTCGCGCCGGTACCGGCTTCGGCCGCGGGCCGCTCGGCCCTCGCAAGCAGCTTCTCCGCCTCCGCCCGCCAGGCCGTCGCGTCCGCGCGGGGCGGCGGCAGGAACGGGCCCCGCTCCGGCGCTTCGACGGCCGCTCCGAAGAAGTCGCCGCCCTTGCGCTTGAAGTCGTCCGTGCCCCACGGACGCCCCGAGCCGTGCCGGGGAACCTTCTGGAGGTGGGGAATGTGCTTGGCGCAGTGGATGTACGCCTCCTCGACGGCGACCTCCACCCACACCAGGGCCCGGCGTCCTGGCACCGGGTCGACCGCGAGCCCGGGGTGGGCGCGGCGCATCTCGTCGTCGGCCACGACCCTGGCCCGGCCGTTGACGTGGAGTCCGACGCGATCGCGGAGGAAGTCCACCATGAGGATGCCGACGTGCGGGTTCTCCTCGATGTTGCCGAGGCTCGCGTGGACGCCGTTGCCCCGGTACTCGGGGTAGGCGAGCGTCAGGTCGTCCAGGACGTGGAGGAAGCCGGGCGGGCCGGCGCGGAAGGTGTTGTCGCACTCGCCGTGCCGGTCGGCGGTGGCCAGGAAGAACATCTCCTGTCGTGCGACGAACTCCCGCATCCGGGGGTTCAGCCGGTCGAGGACCTGGTCGGCGTAGAAGCGGTCGGCGCGCTCCGCGGTGCCCATGCGCTGCTGGACCTGGTGCTCGCCGTCGCTGCCCGGGCGGTGGGTGCGCGTGGGGGCCTCCCGCCGCTGCCCGGCCGTCTGTTCGAAAGTGCTCACGTCGTCGCCCCGGCCAGTTCCTCGATGGAGTCGTGTCGTATGCGGTGGGAGGGGATGCCCATGCCCACCAGGGAGTCGACGCTGCGGCGGATCATGCCGGGCGGGCCCGACAGGTAGGCGTCGTAGGCGTCCCAGGGGCCGAACTCGCGTACGACTTCCGGGATGCCGCCGGACAGCAGGCCGACAGGGCCGTCGTCCACGACCGGACGGACCGAGAGCCAGGGGTGCGACTGCTGGAGCCTCAGCATGGTGTCGATGTCGTACAGGTCGTCGTTCCGGCGGGCGCCGTAGAACACGTCGACGGTGCGGCGCCGGCCGTGCCGGGCCACGTCCTCCACCAGGGCCTTGATGGGCGCTATGCCGGTGCCGCCGCCGAGGCAGAGCAATCCGCTGTCGGTGGTGTGGTCCACCGTCATGGAGCCCGCGGGGGGCCCGAGACGGATGACGTCCCCCGGACGGGCCCGGTGGACGAGCGCGTTGGAGACCCAACCCGCCGGTACGGCCTTGACGTGGAAGGAGAGCAGTCCGTCGGAGCGGGGTGCCGAGGCGAAGGAGTAGTGCCGCCAGACACGCGGCCACCACGGAGTCTCCAGGGCGGTGTACTGCCCGGCGAGGAAGGGGTACGGCTGGTCGGTCCGGACCGTGACGACCGCGACGTCGCGTGTGCGCATGTCGTGGCCGACCACCTCCGCCTGCCACCAGGCGGGCGCACGCAGCTCGTCCTCGGTCGCCGCGTCGATCATGATCTGGGAGATCGTGGTGTACGCGCCGACCCACGCCGCTTCGGTCCTCGGCCCCCAGCTCGAAGGGGCGTAGCGGGTGAGGGCGCCGATCAGCGCCTCGCCGACGGCCGGATAGTGCTCGGGGAGCGTGCCGTACTTCCTGTGACCGCGGCCGAGGTGGGTCAGGTACGTGGTCAGGGTGGCGGTGTCGTCGGCGTGGGCCGCGGCGGTGAGCAGCGCCTTGAACAGACGGTCGCGCTGGGTGTCCATCGCCGCGGGGAAGAGCGACCGCAGGTCGGGGTGCCGCAGGAAGAGAAGAGCGTAGAAGTACGAGGTCACCTTGTCGGCGATGGGCTCGATCTCGGCCATGGTGCGGCGCAGGAGCGCGGCGTCGGACATGTCCTCGGGGGCCGTCCGAACCACGGGGGCGTCTGCCGGGCGTACGGTCCCGGGGATGTCTGCCGGGCGTACGACTCCGGGGGCGGACGCGCGGGCCTCCGGGCGCGTCGGCCGCCGAACCCCGGTCGCTTCCTCCGGACTCCGTCCGAACCAGCCTCCGCCACCGGCTCCCACGCCGGATCTACCGCCTCCGACCGACGGGTTGGTCGGAACTTCCATCGGTCTGCCTCGCCTCGCACGTCTTCGATCGGTCTTCGCACGCTGGATCCGTGTGCGCTCCGCCTCCGCCTTTCCGTGGAATTCCCGTTCATTCGCCCCTGGCCCTGCAAATCTGATGGCGCAAGAGGGCATACGCATGGAAGGTCGTCCACCCGGACGAGTGAACGGGCCCGACCATACATCGTCTGCGCAGCGCTCGGGACAACGCCGTCTCCGCACCCTCATCCACCATGAATGTGCTGATCAGGGTGTCGTTACCGACGGGTTAGGGCGAGATGGAAAGCCTCTCTTCCCGGGCTTCGGGGTAATTGACCGACCGAAAACTCACAGGGTGATCAAGTCTCCTCCACATTTCTCGTATGGAGTTCTCTCGCCCGCCTGTGGTAGGCGCGCCGCAGTTCGGCGCACCCTCCCCCGGGGTTTCAGGCCGTGACGGCGCCGCCCACCGCGCCCTCGAGGTCGGAGCCGTCGACGCCGATGAAGGCGGTCGGCCCGGTCACGGGGCTCACGCCTCCCGCCGCGCGTCGATCTCGGCGACGATCCGCGCGGCCCCGTGAGTACCTGAGGGCCGCGCGGGTTCACATCTCCCCGGGAACGCGAACCGCAGGTCAGCGCACCCGCCCCCGCCCCGGCTCTCCCAGGCTCCTGCCAAGGAGGCGTCGAAGAAGGCCCGTTCGTGGTCCCGGCCGCTGAGACCGGCGTGGCCCATCATGCCCACCCCGCGGGCCACGTCCGTCGACGTCAGGTTTGCCGGCCGTGCCGTGTGGTCCGCGATGGGTCCTGCGGCCGGTCCCGGCACTCCTGTCAATCACATCAACATGCCCAGGGGCAACACGCGTGTCGGGTACGCGGCCGCTGGCACCTCCGGGAGCCTGGAGATGCGGGCGGCGACGGCGTGGTCCCCCGGAGGCGGCGTCGCGTCGGCGAAGGCACGCCCGAGCCTGCGACGGGCACCGGTGACGAACCGGACGCGGTCGGTGTCGCCCTGGTCTTCGGTCGGCATGAGTGGCACTCCTTGAATAAGGACGAGACGTATCGCCTCGCATGATGGGTGGTCCGTGGGGTGAGGTGGTCTCATCGCGTGGGGTGACCTCGTCAGGGACCGGTGACGCCGGCTCTCGTCGAACAGCCTGCGACCTCCTCGATCGCTGCGGCCACGACGCCGGGGTCCTCGGTGAGGATCCGCGCCTGGTCGCTCGCCGTGGTCGCGAACACGGTCACCCGGTCGTTGGCCGCCGCGGCCTCTTCGGCCGCGGCCCGCATCATGCGCATCTCCTGTGCGCGGGCGCCGGAGTGGGCGCCGCTCCCGACCACGAACGCGGTCGGACAGCGCAGGGCCTCGAAGTCGGCCCCGAGGCCGCCGTTGACCTCGTCGATCCCGATGACGACCTCGGCGGACTCCTGCGGGGTGAGCCTGGAGGAGCGGCCGAAGAAGGCCAGGACCCGCATGATCCACCCGAGTCCTCGGAACCGCTCGCGCACGCCCTCCTGGCCCGCTGCGTCGAGCATGGAGACCGGATAGGCACCGTCGACGAGGACGAGTCCGCCCACCACCTCCGGGTAATCGGCCGCGTAGCACAGGGCGATCGTCGCACCGTGGGACCAGCCGACCAGGATCGGACGCTCGAGCGCCGTCGCTTCGATCACGCGGTCGACGTCGTCGATGGCGCCTCTCAACGAGTAGTCCGAGGACGTGCCCGATCTGCCTCGCCCCCGCGCGTCGAAGGTGACGGTGCGGTAGGCGCCTCCGAGCCGCCCGATGACGTGGTTCCAGCGCCGCTGCGTGGCGAAGCCGCCGTTCAGAAAAAGGAGCGGGGGCCTCCCGCCCATGGCGTCGACAACGCGGTCGACACCATGGAGGTGGGTGTCAGCGGCCGCGACCGTGAACTCTCGTGACATGTGGGCCTCGTGTTTCATGGCGATGGTGCGGGCCGTCGTCCCCACCGTGCGGTCCGCACGTCCAGGACAGGAAGGACGGTGAGCACGGCCCCAGGACCGGGACCCCGATGCGGGTCATCAAGCTGCGAGGGTGTCGGCCTCGATGGCCGGGGTGTTCTGTGCGACGGCGATGCGCCACCGGCCGTCGGTCTTCGTCAGGACGTACAGCGCGGTGTCCGGGGGGAAGCCCGGGTGCCCCGCGACCAGGGACGCCCAGCGACGGACTGCCTCGCTGGGCCGCCGACACCCGCTCCGCGGGCCCCCGTGGTCGTTTCGGCGCAGCAGGTCGTCGAGCAGTTCCCCGTCGCGGGTGACCGGTCGCTGCCGGATCTCGACCACGGCGACGTCGGGGCGGACGAACTGGATGTGCTCGATCGTGTAGGCCGAGGTCAGCGGCTGTTCGGCCGTGCCGGGGAGGAACCGGCGGGTGAAGACGCCGATCTCGTCAATGCCGATCAGCGGTGTCCCGTACGGGACCGACCACAGGGCGTCGTGCCGGAACAGCTCGACGAGCGCGTCCGGCAGCGCGTTCCGCTGGGCGTGTTCGACCTCGGCGACGAGCGTCACGATGGCGTCCACGTCCACGTCGGGAACAGTGACACCGGCGGCGAGCGGCTTCATGAGGGCCTCCCCCATGCGCCGCCGTGGAGGTGCACGATGTCGTCGACCACCGCGCGGGTCTCGTGATCGGCCCAGTCCCGATGGAACTCGCCGAGTATCTGGAGCCAGGTGAGCGGGACGCCGCCCGCCTGCGTGATGCGCTGGATGCCCAGGCGGTGGGCCTCCCGCGTGGCGCCGCCGGACGCGTCGGCGACGACGTACACCTCGCGGCCCTCCTCCAGCGCGGACAGCGCGGGCTGAACGACGCAGACCTCGGTCCACACGCCGGCGATGATGATCTGGCGGCGCCCGGTGGCCAGCACCGCGTCCCGCACCCGGTCGTCCGCCCAGGCGTTGACCGACGTACGGTCGATGACCTCCTGGCCGGGGAAGACGTCGGTGAGCTCCTCGAGGAGCGGCCCCGGGAAGTCCTCCACGGAGATGTTGGTGAGGACGGTCGGAACGCCGAACGCCCGAGCGGCCTTGGCCAGTCCCGTGGTGTTGTTCACCAGCGTCCGCCGGTCACCGGAGGCGACCCGGAACATCATCCGCGGGTGGTGGTCGACGAGGACGAGCACGCTCTCTTTGGGGTCCAGCAATGTCTTGTACATGGGAGTAGCCTCCGCCGGGGAAGCCTGCCGGGGCACGACGCGATCACGTGATCCGAACGGTCCGGGTCACGTGATTCCTAACGCCGTTCACGGTCCGGGCCCGTGACGTTCCGCACGACGGGACCTGTGACCGTCACGACACGTCCTGGCCGGATGTGCCGCCCCCGGCCAGATGCTCTGCCGTGAGCCGGGCCAACTCGACACGGCTGGACACCCCCAACTTGGCGAACACGTTGCGGAGATGGGCGTCCACCGTGTGCCGGGACAAGAAGAGACGGTTCGCGACCTGCCGATTGGTGAGCCCGTCGACCACGAGCCGTACGACCCGCAGCTCCGACGGGGTGATGCTGCCCCAGCCCTCGCCCGGCCGGGACGTCGCCCTCGGCATCCTGCGGCGTACGCCCATGGCGCGCAGCCGCTGCCTGACCCGCGCGGCGCCGCGTATCGCACCGGCCGTGCCGTACAGCGTGAACGACTCCTCCCACAGGGCGACGGCGGTGCCGCTGTCCACGGATGCCGTCGCCGCGTCCTCGAGCGCCCCGGCGAGGGCCAGGGGCCGGGGTGTCGAGCGCCAGAAGCCCACGGCTCTGCGGAGCTCGTCGGGACTGCCCGACAGGAGGGCGTCGACATGCCGGACGGCTGCTTGGGCCGAAGCCAGCCAGGGACTGCGCTCGGCAAGCAGCCGGCACGCCTCCGCCGCACGCTCGGCCTGCTCCAGGAGGCCGGCCCGCAGCGCGATGCGTACGAGCTCCGGGCCGAGTCCGGGGTCGTAGCAGAGCAGGCGGATCCGGTCGGGCAGGCTCGTCCAGAGCGTGTCGGTGGGGCGGGCGGCGTCCCCTGCTTCCTGGGCCGCGGCGTTCCGCAACAGCACCTCCGCCAGCATCAGTTCGTCGTTCGCGGCCCACACGCCGTTGTCGGACGGCTTGCGGGCCGCGGCGAGGAGCGCCGTGGCGGCGGGGAGTTCGTCGCGCAGGATGGCCAGGCGTGCCAGCAGAGCGCGGGTCGACCGGACTGTGGTGGGTGTGCCGAGGGCGACGGAACTGTGCAGCGCCGCCTCGGCCTCGGCCGTGGCCTCGGCGATGCGCCCCGCACCGAGCCACAGCCGCGCTCGGTGGCCACGCAGGCGCGGCACCGCCCAGGGCACACCGAGCCGTTCGGCGTCGCGCTGGCCCTGGTCGAAGACCGCTTCGGCGTCGGTGAACCGCTCGGCGGCGGTCAGCGCCTCGCCGAGCCATCTGCGGGGCGCGTGCCAGCGGGCCTCGCCGCCTGCCCGCTCGGCGACGTCGACGGCCTTTCGCGCGAAGAGCACCGCGTCTTCGAGTCGTCCCGCCACCAACGCGGCCCGCGAGCGAGCCGTGTAGCCCGAAGCCACGGCGTCGGGCACCTCGGCAACCCCGCCCAGTCGTACCGCTTCGGCCCCCGCCGCATCGGCCGGGTCACCGGCCGGGTCCTCGCTCGTCGGCGGCCCGTCCTCGATCAGCGCATGGGCGCGCAACGACCACAGCTGCGCCTGGTTGCGCACCGGCACACCCGGGTCCGCCAGGGCGAAGTCCACCAGTTCGACGACCTCCGGTATGCGACCGGCGAACTTCAAGGTCGCCGCCAAGCCGTGCCGTACCGTCGCCAAGGCGGTCGGGGTCGGCGCCGACGCCAGCTCGGCCTCGGCCAGTTCGATCGCCTCGTCCGTGCGGCCGCTGAAGGCGAGGGCGCTCAACGCCTTGCAGACGTTGCCGGGCCGGTCGCCGTCATCGGGTTCGCTCAGCTCGACGAGTCGGATCAGCAGGTCGGCGGCGACGCCCGGTGCCGCGCCCATGATGCCTTCGGCCGCGTCCCGGAGGGCGCGCAGCGCCGGCTGGTCCCCTCGGCGGGCGCCCCAGGCCAGATGGGTCGCGCACTCGGCCGCCGGCCTGCCCTCGGCGGCCAGCACCGTGCCCGCCTCGCGGTGCAGCGCGTGCTTCACGGGGCCCGGCAGGTTGTCGTAGACAGCCTCCCTGATCAGATCGTGCCGGAATCTCAGCAGCGTGCTGTCCGCGACGAGATGGCCCTGCGCGATGGCCTCCTCCGTCGCCCTCGTCAGTTCCCGTACGGGAACGCCAGTCACACCGGCAGCCTCGTGCACCCCGAACGGACGAGCGAGGACGGCACCTGCCTCCATCAACTGCCGTGCTGCCGGGGAGAGATGGCGGCACCGGCGGCCCACCTGCGCCCGGAAGCCTTCCGGCAGCCCTCCCGGCACCACGCGCGCGACGCCGTCCTGGACCAGCACCCGGCCCTGTTCACGGAGGGCGTGCAGAAGCTCCTGCAGCAGAAAGGGATTGCCGGCCGCCCGATGCGCCAGGCTCTGGATGCACGCGTCCGGTCGCGCGCCGAGCGTGTACGCCGACAGCTCCCCCACCGCCTCCTCGGAGAGCGGGCCGAGTGCGAGCAGCCGGGCGTCCCGTTCGGCAAGCCCCTCCACCGCCGCGTGCATCGTGGACTCCTGCGACATGGGACGGGCCGCGAGCAGCCACAGGACCGGGGCCTCGACGAGCGCGGGAACCAGGGTGCGGACCAGGAGAGCGGTGGCGTCGTCGGCCCACTGCACGTCGTCCAGGAGGATCAGCAGCGGGCCGGTGCGGGTGTGCGTGGCGATACGTTCGCCGAGGAGCGCCGTCTGCCGGTAGGGGACCGCGGCCCGTGCCGCGAGTTCCGCCCGGTCCGCCTCGTCGAGTACGGGCCTCGTGCCGTGGCTGAGGGCGTTCACCAGGGTGACGAGCGGAGAGAGGCGATCGAGCTCGGTGGCGCGCCCTGCGGTGACGGTCATGCCCTGTGCGGCAGCACGATGGGCGACCTCGGAGAGCAGGCGCGACTTCCCGATGCCCGCCTCCCCCTCGACGACGACGCACCGCCCCGCCCCCGCAACGGCGGCGTCCACCGCGGCGGACAACTCGTCGAGAACCTCCTGGCGTCCGACCAGCGGAGCCGGTTCCCGGCCGTCGGCGAACCTTCCGAGCATGTGACTTCCCCCTGTCATGCACCACCCACCGCCCGGCCGGTGCGTGCGACTCCATGATCTCCGTACGCGGGGGCATCGCCAACCTCGGCCGTTCCCGCGGCGGGCCGACCACGAAGATCCGTCTCGCGGCCGACGGCAACGACCGGCCCTGTCGTTCCTCCCGCCGCCGGACAGACACGATGGGTGACCGGGAGATCCGGTCACCCATCGGCCGGCATGCGGTCCGTCGACGCGGGCGCGGCCCCCGTGCGCTCCGCGCCCGGACACCGCTCCCGCCCCTATGCACGGGAGCCGATGACGTCCGCGGGGCGGCCCGCGAGGGCGAGACGGCCGGGAATCAGTGTGGCCAGAGCCGTGAGCAGCGCGGCGAAGCCCAGGGTGCCGAGGTACGTCCAACCGTCGACGGACGGGGCGGCCGAGCCCGTCATGCCGACGCTGAAGGCCGTGAGCACCGCGAACGCGATGCCGCTCCCCAGTGCGGTGGCGGTGAGCACCACGAGGGCCGCCTCGATCCGGAGCATTCCCCTCACCTGGCGTCGGGTGGTGCCGATGAGCTGGAGCAGGGCGAACTCCCGCCTGCGGTCGAAGACCGACATCGCCAGGGTGTTGACCACGGCGATGGCCGTGAAGGCGATGATCAGACCCATCGCGACGTAGTTCACCTCGGCGTTGGACTGCTGGACCTCGGCCTGCAGATCCTCGACCTCGTCCCGGTCGAGAACGGCCACCCCCGGCAGCGCGCCGAGCGCGGTACGCAGCTCCGCCCGGCCGGGTCCGCCTTCGTCCCGGGTCTTCACGAGCAGCGCGGAGGCCAGGGGGTTGTCGACGTGCCGGGAGACCAGCGAGTGGGCCATCGTCACGTCGCCGAACCCCAGCCCCCGTTCGTACACGGCCGCGACGGTGAGCCGGGCCTCGGTTCCGTCGCCGAGGGTCAGCCTCAGCTCGTCCCCCGGCTTCCTGCCGAGAGCGTCGGCGGCGAGCTCGCTGAGCGCGACGCTCCGCGGGCCGAAGCCGTCCAGGCTGCCGGCCGTGACGGCCGGGTCCCAGGTGAGGGTCAGGCCGTCGGTGGACACGCCCTGCGCGGGGTATTTCTCCAGGTCGACGCGTACGGACGTACGCACGATCTCGGTCACCGCCGATACACCGGGGACGCGGCGGAGTCGTTCGCCGGCCTGGGCCGGCACACCGGGTCCGGCCGAGCCCACGACCCATTCCGCCGTGTTGCCGGCGCGGGCCTGGGCGGTGGCCGCCGCGCCCATGGTGGTCTGGACGAAGAACACCGTGCAGGCCATGCCGATCAGCAGGGTCAGCGGAGTGACCGCCGCGGCCAGCCGCTTGGTGTGGGCGCGGGCGTTGGCCGTGGCGAGGTGGCCACCGACCCGGGAGACCTTCAGCGGGATTCCGAGGACGGCCACCGCGATCCGGACGACGAGCGGCCCGAGCAGCGAGACGGCCACCGCGAGCACCACGACCGACAGGAAGGTCACAGGGGTGGCTGCGGGCTCGCTGCGCAGCGCGGAGAGGACCACGAGCAGGACGACACCGCCGGTCAGGAACACGATGCCGGCACCGGTTCGCCCCCAGGTGAAGGTCCGCTGTTCCACGGCCGCCTCGGACAGGGCCTCCGCGGGGCGGATGCGGGTCGTGCGGCGGGCCGAGATCCGCGCGGCGGCCCAGGCGCCCAGGAGGGCCGCCCCGATGGCGGCGGCGAACGGGAAGACGCCGACGGTCGGTTCGAGGGTCTCGGGAATCGCCTTGAAGCCGACGAACTCGCCGTGCAGCCAGTGGGCGACGGGCAGACCGGTGACCGAACCGAGCACTCCGGCGAGGGCGCCGACGATCAGTGCCTCGCGGCCGATGAGCCGGCGGATCTGCCGGGGCGTCGCCGCGATGGCGCGCAGCAGGGCCAGTTCGCGGTGGCGCTGCTGGATCGTGAGGGCGAAGGTGCCGACGACCACCAGGATCGCGACGAGCAGCGAGGTACCGCCGATGGCACCGCCCATGGAGACCAGTTTGATCCGCGCCTTGGCCGCGTCGAGGAACTCGACCGGGCCCCGGTCGGCGCCCGTGGCCACCTGGGCGCCGGTGCCGTCGAGAGCCTTCGCGACCCGAGTCGCGAGTTCCGGTGTGGAGACGCCGGGCTCGGGCAGCACGCCGACGGCCATGACCTGGCCGGTGTGGCGGGACAGCCGGTCGGCCTCGGCATCCGAGAAGAACAACGAGGTCTGCTGTCGGAGGTCGCCGCCGGAGGAGGCGGCGATGCCGGTGACGCGGTACGCGCGCGGGGCGTCGGTCGACTGGACGGTCAGCTCGGCGCCGGGTTTCAGGCCGGTCCGTGCGGCGAGTTCGCGGTCGACGACGACCTCGTCCGCCGCGGCCGGTGCGGCGCCTTCGACCAGGGTGAAGGGGGTCAGGGGCGCCGAGCTCCAGGCGTGTCCGTACGACGCCTTGCCGTCGACGCCGGGGACGACCTGGCCCGAGGGGGTGACCGCGTGCGCCGGGAAGGTGATCTCGGGCACCGCGGCCCGTACGCCCGGCAGCGCGGCGAGCGTGGTGACGGTGCCGGCGGGCAGCCAGACGCGCTCGGCGAGGGGCTTGGTCTTCTCCTTCCTCTTGGTCTTGTCGCCCTTCCGCTCGACCGTGACCCGGTGGACGTTCTGGTCGCCGGCGACGATCACCGGGGAGCCGGCGTAGCGCTCGGTGCCGATGGTTCCGCGGAGCCCCGTCTCCAGCAGGATGCCGCAGGCCGTGACGAGTGCGGCGGCGCAGAAGAGCGCGAGGAACGCTCCGGTGAATCCGCCCTTGCGGGCGCGCAGGGTCTGCAGGGCGTAGCGCAGCATCAGGCCCACGCTCCCAGGTGGGTCATGCGGTCGGCGACGCGGTCGGCGGTGGGCGCCGGCATCCGGTCGACGATCCTGCCGTCGGCAAGGAAGAGGACGGTGTCGGCGTAGGAGGCGGCGACGGGGTCGTGGGTGACCATGACCACGGTCTGGCCGGTCTCGTCCACGCACGACCGCAACAGGGAGAGGACCTCCTTGGCGGTCATGGTGTCGAGGGCGCCGGTGGGCTCGTCGCCGAAGACGACGTCGGGACGGGTGATCAGGGCGCGGGCGATCGCGACCCGCTGCTGCTGCCCGCCGGACAGTTCGGCGGGCCGGTGGGCGGCCCGGCCGGCCAGGCCGACGCGCGTCAGGATCTCCTCCAGCCAGGCGGGGTCGAGCCGCTCGCCGGCCAGACGCAGCGGCAGTTCGACGTTCTCGCGCACGGACAGCGCGGGGATGAGGTTGAAGGCCTGGAAGACGAAGCCGACGCGCTCGCGCCGCAGCTTCGTCAGCTGGGTCTCGTTCATTCCGCCGAGCTCGGTGTCGCCGATGAAGGCGGAGCCGCCGGAAGGTCTGTCGAGGCCGGCGGCGCAGTGCAGGAAAGTCGACTTCCCGGAGCCGGAGGGTCCCATGACGGCCGTGAACGAACCACGTTCGATGCCGACCGAGACCCCGTCGAGGGCGCGCACGGCGCGGCCCGCCTTTCCGTACTCCTTCACGACTCTGTCGAGGCGCAGCGCGAAGTCCGCGGATCCGGCGTCGTTCCGTCCGCGCGGATGGTTCGTCTCGGTCCTCATGTGCGACCTGTCCTTTCGATGGTGGGTGAGGGGTGTGGCGTGGGTGATCGCCGTGTGGGGGGCACATCGTGGGTCAGGCCCAGTCCGGCGAGTTCCCCTGCGGTCCAGGCGAGTTCGGCGGCGACGGCCCGCGCAAGTCCGGCCGTGCCGGCCGGCTGGAGGTGCTCGGGGAGCGCGGACCAGGTGGACGTCTCCACCTCGACGTGGTCGGTGGCGGCGTGGTCCCCGGCGAACAGCGCCCGCAGGGTGTCGCGCAGCACCGGCCGGGTGGAGGTGAGCGGTGCGGCGGGCTCCTCGTGCAGCGGCACGTGGTGGTGGATCCTCCACGGCGCCAGCCCGGGCAGGGCGCCGGCGAGGGCCGGCCCCAGGTCGTCGGAGCCGAGCGGTGCGCCGCTATCGGGCCCGGCTTCCCTCGTCTGGTGCAGGAAGCGCGGGTCCGTGAAGGCCTCCAGGGCTTCCCGGACCTGCGGATCCGTCGGTGTCGCGGCCTCCAGGGCGGTGGATGCCTGGGCCTTCACCACCGGGATCCCCGCCGTCAGCAATCGGGTGACGGCGGTGCCCGGGTCCTCGTGGGCGACGGCGAGGTGGCAGGCGTCCAGGCAGAGTCCGATCCACTCGTGGTCGGCGTCCTTGAGTACCTCGACGGCCTGCCCGGTGGTCGCGGCGACGCACCCCGGCTCCGGTTCGACCGCGACACGGACGGTCCGCCCGGTCTCCGCCGCGATCCGCCGCAGCCCGGTGGCGAGCGCGTCCAACTGCCGCATCGCGGCCGACCTCCGGGTCCGCGACCATGCGGTACGCCAGGCCAGTGGCAGTGTCGACACGGAGCCGCGCTCGGCGTCGTCGGGCAGCAGCAGGGCCATGATCCGGGCGAGGTTCAGCGTGTAGTCGAGGCGGGCGGGCTCGGACCAGTCCGGGTAGTACGCCGCCCGTTTCACCACCGGGGCGTGGAAGGCCCGGTAGGGGGAGCCGTTGAGGCTCACCGTCTCCAGTCCGCGAGCGGTGAGCTCGCGGCGGAGCCGGGCGACGGCGGCCGGGTCGGCCGCGAGGGCCGCCGCCGTGAACGCCGGCAGCCACAGGCCGAGGCCGATGACCGGCTCACCGGTGGCCCGGCGGACCGGCTCGGCGTGCGCGGCGAGCCGGGCGGTGATGCCCTCCAGCGTCTCGGCCGGATGCGCGTCGGCGCAGAGAGCGAGGTGGACGGCGGTGCCGTCACGGTGCCGGAACCGCATCAGGCGGCTCCGGGGCTGAACGCCGCGCGGCGGGGCACGTCGACGGAACGGGACATCGCGGACTCCGGAACTCTCAGGCCCCTGGGGGCTTTCTCGTCTGCGACGACGTTACGAAGCGGCCTTATCGACCGGTTATCGCGCGGTTAGGCGGCCCGCGCGGTGGGTCAGGCGGTCCCCGTGGCGAGCGGGGCGGTGTCCGTGGCGAGCGGGGTGGCGTCCGTGGCGAGCGGGGTGGCGTCCAGCCGTTCCAGTGCGCGGGCCGCCTTCTCCTCCCACCGCGGGGAACCGATCACGCGGAAGACGTCGAGCGCGGCGGCCAGGTGCAGCCGGCTCTCCCGTGGGCGGCCGCCCCCGTGGTGGAGCTGCCCGAGGCCGAACCTGATCTGCCCCTCGATCAACGCGCTGGGGTGGCGCCGCACGACGTCCAGCGCCTCCAGGTACATGTCCTCGGCCGACTCCGCCGCTCCGGCCGCGCGCCGGGTCTCCGCGAGTCCGAGCAGCACGTGCGCGATACCGAGCAGGTCGGACTTCTCCTTGACGATCGGGAAGGCCCTGCCGAACGCCTCCTCCGCGGGCTCGAGGCGTCCCAGCGCGAGATAGGCGTTGCCGAGTCGGTAGGAGGCCATCGCCATGGGGCGCCCGTCGACCGCGAAGCCTTCGCAGATGGCCACGGCCTGTCGGCTCAGCTCCAGGGCCTCCCCCGGCCTGCCCTCGTCGAGTTCGCATTGCGCCAGGTTCTGCAGCACGTACGCCTCCACGGCGAGGTTGCCCACCTCCCGTAGGGCCGGCAAGGCTTCCCGCAGCCGGCGCGCGCCCTGCTCGTGGTCACCCCTGACCCGGTCGATGAGCCCCAGGTGACTCAGCACGATCGCCGCGCCGTGTGCGTCACCCGCCTGACGGAAGAGCGCCAGGGCGGTCTCCGACCTGTCGGATGCCTCGCGCACCTTGCGCAGCCTGAGTTCGATCAGACCCAACTGCAGGTACATGGTGGCCTGTCCTCGGACGTTGCCGGTGGCGATCGCCGCCGCGAGTGCCTGCTCACCGCACGAGCGCCAGTCGTCCAGGTAATTGCGCGCTTTGAAGAGCGCGTGGACGCACAGGACGAGATCCCAGGCCAGCTCCGCCATGCCCAGCGCCGCCGACTGGGCGACGACCGCGACCAGGGTGAGGCGCTCGGCCTCGAACCATTCCATCGGACTCGCCAGCAGTTCTTCCACGAGGGCGGGCTCGACCTCCCTGCGCGGCACGCACCCGTGCACCGTGTCGTAGCCCCCGCCCTCCTCGCGCCGGTACGCCAGCTCGGCGAGGGTCAGGCAGGTCCGGAAGAACCGGTCGCGGGCGGCCAGTCGGTCCGCCTCGGACTCCTCGTCCCGTGCCAGCTCGCTCGCGTACAGCCGCATCAGGTCGTGGAAGCGGTAGCGCAGCCGGCCGGTGGCGTCGATCCCGGCGATGTCCAGGAACTGCGCGTCCACGAGGTGTTCGATGAGCCGTTCCGCTTCCAGTACGCCGCAGTCCAGGAGCGCGGCCCCGACCCAGGCGGTGAAGTCCGGTACGGAGAGCAGCCCGAGGAGGCGGTAGAGCCGGGCCGCCTCCCGGTCCAGGTAGCGGTAGCTGAGCGCGAAGCCGGCCCGGACCTGCAACTCGCCCTGGCTGAGCTCGTCCAGACGGCGCCGCTCGTCGTCGAGCCGGGTGACCAGGTGCCGTACCGACCAGTGCGGCTTGGAGGCCAGCCGGGCGGCGGCGATGCGCAGTGCGAGCGGCAGCCGGTCGCACAGCTCGACCAGGCGGGCCGACTCCGCGGGTCCGCCGAGGATCCTGGCCTCGCCGACGATGCCGCCGAGCAGTTCGAGGGAGCGGTCCTCGGGCAGCCGTCCGAGCAGGATCCGTGCGGACGGCGGCCAGGTCACCAGCTGTTCCAGCTGTTCCCGGCTGGTGACCAGCACGGTGCAGCCGCCGCCGCCCGGCAGCAGCGGCCGGATCTGCTCCGGCGTGCGGACGTTGTCGAGCACGAGCAGGACCCGGCGGTCGGCCAGCATGCTGCGGTACAGCGCGATCCTGTCCTCCAGCCCGTCGGGGACGTCCTCACCCGCCGTGCCGAGGGAACGCAGGAAGCGGCTGAGGATCTCGCCGGCGGCGGTCGGGGCGTGGTTCCGGTCGTATCCGCGGAGGTCGGCGAAGAGCGTGCCGTCCGGGTAGTGGCGCGTGACCCGGTGGGCCCAGCGGACGGCCAGGCCGGTCTTGCCGACACCGGCGACGCCTGTGATCAGGCCCACGCCCGGGGCACGCCGGTCACCGTCCCGGGTTTCCACCAACGTGTCCAGAGCGGCCAGTTCCTCCTCCCGGCCCGCGAAAGCGGGTACGTCGGCAGGCAGTTCGGAGGGGACGACGGGACGCGTCACCGCCGGTCCTTCCGGCTCCGCGGCCGGCCCCGCCACCCTCAGGGCGGGGTCGTCCCGCAGGATCGCGTCGTGCAGATCCTGGAGCTCGGGGCCCGGTTCCATGCCGAGCTCGTCGATGAACCTGCGCCGCGCGTCCCGGAAGCTCTCCAGCGCCTCGGCCCGGCGTCCGGAGCGGTACTGCGCGAGGACGAGGTGGTACTGCGCGCGCTCGCGCAGCGGATGTTCCCGTACGGCCGCGGCCAGTTCGGGCAGCAGCGCACGATGCCGCCCCAGGTCCATGCGTACGCCCGTCCATGCCTCCTGGACGTGGAGGCGGACCTCTTCCCAGCGGGCCGCCTCGTCCTCCACCTGCTGCCCTGTGACCCCGGCCAGCGCGGGCCCCCGCCACCACGCGAGCGCCTCGGCGTAGCAGCGTGCGGCGTCGGCGGGGCGCTGTTCGCGGACCGCGGTCTCGGCGTCCGCGACCAGTCCGGTGAAGGCGACGCTGTCGAGTTCGTGCCCTTCGGCCCGCAGCAGGTAGCCGGGGTGCTCGGTGACGATGACGTCTTCCGTCACCCCCGCGCTCTTGAACACCTTGCGCAGGGCCGCGACGACGATGGCGATCTGGGTGCGCGCGGTGGCCGGCGGCCGGTCGTTCCACACGGCGTCCACCAGGGTGTCCACCGGCACGATCCGCCCGGGACTCAGAAGCAGCAGGGCCAGCACCGTCCGCTGCCGCGCCCCGCCGAGCGGGACCGTGCGCTTGCCGGCGGCGACCAGGAGCGGGCCGAGAATTCTGAAGCTGAGCCGTTCGTTCAACGCATTCCCCCATGGCTGACCGCGCCTGCCAGCAAGATCACTTTACAGTCGGGGCTCCCGTTCCGCCCTCACGGAGCCTGACGCGGGGCGTCCGTGGTCGCAGCGGCTGAGGGGAGCCCGGCGTCGACGATGTGCTCGGCGAGTTCGCGGGCCGCGGCGGCGGGCGGCCGGTCCTCGGGGCGGGCCGCGCCGGTGGCGAGAAGGCCGTCGACGAGGATGAGTAGTTGGTCGGCCGCGAAGTCGGGGCGAGGGTGTCCGAGGGCGGCGAGTTCGGCCGTGAACAGCCCGTGGAGGGTGCGCCGGTAGGCCCGCGTGACCTCGTGGCCGGGATGCTCCCGGTCGGTGAGCGCGAGGTCGGCGGCGAGGTAGCGGCAGCCGTGGAAGTCCGGGCCCGCGGCGACGCGGCCGAGCCGGTCGACGACCGCGAGGAGCCGGGCCCGGTGGTCGTCCCCCGCGGCGTCCATGGTGGCGCGGTACTCCGCCACGTCCTCGGCGGTGCTGCGGCGCAGCACCTCGGCGATCAGGCCGTCCTTGCCGCCGAAGTGCTCGTACAGGGAACGGCGTGCGACGCCGGCCGCCTTGAGCAGGGCGTCCACGCCGACGCCGACGCCGTGCGTGTAGGTCAGCTCCTGGGCGGCGAGCAGCAGGCGTTCGCGGGGCCCCGGCTTGGCGGAAGCGGTCATGGCGCGATTGTGCCAGCACTTGACGCGGTAGATCAATCGGTCTATCTATATCTCTCACGACCGGTAGATCGACCGGTCTATCTTGCTCAAGGAGGCGTCATGTCCGTGCGCAGCACCGCCGAGGTCATCGACCGTTTCAACCGCGCGTTCACCGACCGCGAGGCCGGCCTCCTGACCGACCTGATCGCCGAGGGCTGCGTCATGGAGAGCGTCCAGCCCGCGCCGCACGGGGAGCGGGTCGTCGGGCGCGAAGCCTGTACGAAATGGTGGACGGCCCTCGTCGAGGACCTCGCCTCGCAGTTCACCCCGCAGGAGGTGATCGTGGCGGGCGACCGCGCGACGATCGTGTGGACCTACCGCTTCGGCGACGGCCCCGACCAGTGGGTGCGGGGCGTCAACGTCATGCGCGTGGCGGACGGCCGGATCGTGGAGGCCCTCGGCTTCAGCAAGACGGCCGGCGAGGTCCCGCTGGCCACCGGGTCCGACGACGCGTGAAGCGGCACCGAACCGCCGGAGCCGTCCCCCCGGCACGAACCGCCGGAGCCGTCCCCGGCTCCGGCGCCCCCCGCATCTCCCCCGAACCGGGTAGCACCCACGTCAGGAAAAGGGCACTTCCCGGATACGGGACCGCGGCGGTGAGCCGCTCATGGACCTCCCCGCATGGCCGTGCGTCGTGATGACGGGGGCAGCTGTGCGGTGGAGGTGTCAGTCACCCGGGACCGTGCCCTTCTCGAAACGGAGGTAGCGCTCGACGGACCGGGCCAGAACCTCGTTGCCGCGGGAGGTGACGACCCGGTCCCACCAGGCGCCGTAGATCCGCTCGAAGCGATAGCCGGCGAGCAGGTCCGCCGCCGCGCGGACCGCCTGCGGGCGCTCCGGGACGTGATTGGCGTAGCTGTACATGAGGGTCACCCAGCGGCTGTCCGGGCAGACGTTGACCACGTCACCGGTGAACAGCGCCCCGTCGCCCGCGCTCCAGTGCAGCACCGCGCTGCCCGGGAAGTGCACGCCCGGGTTGATCAGGGTCACCTCGTCGGTGAGCCGGAGCGTGCGCCCGCTCCAGAACCGCACGGCCGGATCCGGCCGGCCCACCCACTGCCGGTCGGCGTCGTGCAGGTGGACCGGCGCGTCGAAGGCGTGCGCCCACTCCACCATCGAGGAGTAGAAGTGCGGGTGGCTGATCGCGATGTGATCGATGCCGCCGAGCTCCTCGACGGCCCGCACCATCGCGTCGTCGAGGTACGGCACGCAGTCCCACAGCACGTTCCCGGCGGCGGTGCGCAGCAGCAGGGCCCGCTGGCCGATGGCGAACTGCGGGGTGACGCCGACACCGAGCACGTCGGGCCCCTGCTCCGCGAAGAGGCCGCTGTGGCCCTCCTCGCGCAAGCCGGCCAGCGTCGTCCACTGCTGGCCGTCCGGGCCCACGTACTGCCGTTCGTCCAGACAGACCGGACAGTCCGGACGCACGGCGGCGTACTGGGTGCCGCAGGTGCGGCAGATCGGAGGTGCCGGGACGGCGGTGTCAGCCACGGCTGTCCCCGGCGAGTTCGGTGAGGACGTACGGGCGGCTCGGCCGCCAGCCCAGCTCGTCGACGGCGCGCCGCCCCGACACCACCTGGTCGAGCGCGAGCGCCTCGGCGAACGGCTCCCCGAGCACTGCGGCGGCTTCCTCGAACGGCCACGGCTCGGCCCGGCCGGTGCCGCCCGCGGCGATGTCGGCGGCCGCCGCGACCGCGGCGGCCGGGACGGACTCCCACGCCACGCCGTGCAGGAGGTCACCGGAGTGGCCCTTGGTCAGCGCGAGGGCGTACAGCTCGGCGAGGTCGTCGACGTGCACCATCGGCCAGCGGGTAGCGACCGGACCCACGTAACGGCCCGTACCGTGCTCCCGGGCCCAGCCGGTCAGCAGGGCGGGAATGCCGCCGTCCCGGCCGTACACGATGCCCGGGCGTATCACCACGGCCCGCACGTCGTCCCCGGCGGCGGCCAGCACCCGCTGCTCGATCCGCGGCCGGTAGCCGACGATCTCGATCGGGTCGGTATCGGCGTCCTCGGTCAGCGGGGCGTCCCCGGTGGCGCCGAGCACCCACACGCCACTGGTGTAGACGAACGCCCGGCCCGTGCCGCGCAGCGGCGCGAGCAGCGCCTCCAGGGCGGCGGTGTCCACCGCCTCGTCGCCGGTCGGCGTGGCCAGGTTCACCACCGCGTCCACGTCGTCCGTCACCGCCGCGCGCAGCGACGCCGGGTCGGTCAGATCGCCGACCCGCACCGACACGTCCGGATTCAGCGCGGCCGCGTCCTTGACCAGGGGCACCACGTCGTGGCCCTCCAGCGTCAGGCACGACACCACCGCGGAGCCGATGTAACCGGTGGCACCGAGTACCAGAACCTTCATGAACCCTCCCATGCGGACGTTCTTGGAACAGGAGAACCGTACGAACCACGCCCGGACCCGTGGATCCGTCGAACGACCGGGGTGCGTACCGGTGTTCACACGTGGCAGGGCTGAAGGGCCGACCAGGCCGACGGAGTGACGGGGCGAGGAGGCGACGGGAGCGACGGGGGTGGGCGGAGGTCAGCCCAGGTCGAGCGCCCCCAGGGCGGCCCGCGACGTCACGCCGAGCTTCGGGTAGGCGTTGGACAGGTGGTAGCCGACCGTGCGCGGGCTCAGGAACAGGCGCGCGCCGATGTCCCGGTTGCTCAGGCCCGTCGCCGCGAGCCGGACCACCCGCAGCTCCTGCGCGGTCAGCCGGCCCGCGAGATCCGCGCCCGCCGCGGGCGCGGCCGGAGCGGCCCCGACGGCCCGCAACTCCGTGCGGGCCCGGTCCGCCCACGCGGCCGCCGGCATCCGCTCGAACGACTCCAGCGCCACGGCCAGCGCCTCCCGGGCGGCGGCCCGGCGCTTCGCCCGGCGCAGCCACTCCCCGTACAGCAGCCGGGTGCGCGCCTCCTCGAACGGACGGCCGTCCCCCTCGTGGGCTGCGAGCGCCCGCTCGTAGAACTCCTCCGCCCCCGCGTCGTCGGCGGCGAGCAGGGCGCGGCAGCGCAGCTCCACCGCCCCCGCCCACGCGGCCCCGGTGGCCCCGGCCCAGCGCGCGAAACGCTCGGCGGCCGGCCCGGCGTCGATGGCCCTCTCGATCCGCATGGCGGCCTCCACCTGGTCGGGCAGGCTGTGCACGGAGACCATGAGGTGCCGGTGCGGGCCCCCCGTCAGGGCGGCGAAGCGTTGCAGCGCCCGGTCGTAGCGGCCGAGCCCGAGGTCGAACAGGCCTTGTGCCCTGGTCAGCCAGAACGGGTTCGGCGCGACACCGGAGCGCGGGTCCCGCCCCGCCCGTCCGGCGGAACCCTGCCCTCCGCCCGGTCGGCCCCCGCCGCCCGGCCCGTCGGCCCCTTCCTGTCCCTCCGTGCCGCCCGGCTCCTCCCCGTCGAGCGCGGCCAGCACCACCAGGACGCCGCTGAGCATCGTGGCGAGATGGCGCTGACCGGTGTCGCAGGCGATCTCCAGGCCCTCGACCGCCGTCGTGTACGCGTCCCGGTGCCGGCCCAGGAACAGCCGCAGCCGCGCCAGCCGCAGCAGCACCCGCGGCAGAACCCCGGCGGCACCCTCCGCCCGGCACTCCCGCTCCAGGGCCACGGCCTCGTCGTGCACCGCGCGGTACTCGCCGAGCAGCATGTCCCAGCCGTGCAGTCGCACCTGATCGGTCAGGCTGCGCTCCTGCCGGGTCCGCACGACGTACTCGGCGAACTCCCGTATCGCCGCCGCCCCGCCCACCAGGTCACCCTCCAGTGTGTCGAGCACCCCGGCGGCGCCCCGGCGCACGGGATGTCCGCCGAAGTCCAGACCGGCCGCCCGCGCGCGGGTGTCCCGGGCGGCCGCGACCGGGTCCGGCGCGTCCCAGGCCATCGCGGCCGACTCGAACAGCAGCCACGCCCCCATCGCGGGACGGTGCGCCGTCACCTCGGCGGTCGCCTCGACGAGCAGCAGCCGCGCCGACTCCGCGCGGCCCTGCCCGTGTTCGAGCGCCGCCCGGACGCCGGCGAGCCGGGCGACCGCCGGCGGACTGCTCACCGGCCCCGCCTCGTCGGCGAGCGCCACCGCGAGCTCCACCTGGCCGGCCTCGGCCGCCGCGGCCGCCGCGGCGGCCAGCCGCAGCGACCGGGCCTCCTGGTCCTCGGTCAGCCTTGCGGCCCGCCGATAGGCGGCGGCGACCGCGGCCCGGCCGCCCCGCGAGCGGAACAGCTCGGCGCTGCGCTCCAGTTCGGCGGCGACCTCCTCGTCGTAGCCGACGGTCGCCGCGGCCAGGTGCCAGGCCCGGCGGCCCGTGTCGCCGGCGGCCGACACCGCTTCGGCGAGCGCCCGGTGCGCGGCCGTCCGCTCGACCAGCAGCGCACCCTGGTACGCGGCGGCACGCACCAGCGGATGCCGGAACACCAGGCGGCGTCCGGACACTCTCACCAGGTCCACCGCCTCTGCCGGCCCGAGATCGCCGGCGGCCGCGCCCACCCGTTCCCCCGCCGCCACCAGCAGCGCCACGTCGCCGGTGTCGTCCGCCGCGGCGACCGTCAGCAGTAGACGGGTCGGCGCGGGCAGCGACCGGATCTGCTCGTCGAAGATCCGCCGTACCCGCCACGAGGCCGGCAACACGGCGATCTCCTGTGCGTCCAGCGGCTCGCTCCCGTCCCGCTGGGCCGCCGTCAGAGCCCCCACGAGCTCGACCAGGGCGAGCGGATTGCCCTGCGCGAGCCCGAGGATCCGGCTGCTCACGGCGGCATGCAGATCGGGCGCCCGGCCGATGAGAAGGGCCGCCCCCTCCTCGTCGGTCAGCGGCCCGAGGTGCAGCATGGGCAGGCCCGGCGCACCGTCGAAGGCCGCCGCATCCTCATGCGCGGCGACCACCATGGCCACCCGCCCCATGCCGAGCCGGCGGGCCGCGAACAGCAGGGCGTCCAGGGTCTCCAGGTCCAGCCAGTGCGCGTCGTCGACCAGGACCACGACCGGACGTTCCTCGGCCAGCTCGTCGAGCAGGCCCAGCGTCGCGGCCCCGACCAGGAAGCGGTCCCCGGCGGGCACGTCGTCCGATGCGATCGCCCCGCGCAGTGCCGTCGACTGACGCTCCGGCAGGCTCCTGATCCGGTCCAGGGCGCCCCGGAGGAGCACCTGCAGGCCGGCGTACGGCAGCGCCGCCTCCGACTGGACACCCGTGCACCGCAACAGCCGGGCCCCGCCCGCGGCCGCCGAGGCACACAGGTCGAGCAGTGCCGTCTTGCCCGACCCCGCCTCGCCGAGGAGCACCACGGCCCCGCCCCGGCTCTCCCGGGCCCCCCTCAAGAGCCCCTCGAGCACTTCCCGTTCGTGGTTCCGGCCGCTGAGACCCGCGGGCCCCCGGTCTGCGGCGCCCGCCCGGACCTCATCGGTCATCGGCGCTGTCCCCTCCTCCAACAAGCTCGGCTGACTATGTCATCGGTCCAACGGTCGTGCACCCCGGCCCGACGGGGAGGGCAGCGCTCCCCGTCGGGCGGACCGTGTTCGGCTTCCGGTGACGTGGCCCGTACGCGTCACGGGGACGCACCGGGTGATCGAGGAATGCTTCCGGGCCGCGAAGAGCGAGTGCGGCCCGGACCCTTACGAGGTCCGCCGCGTGGGACGGCAGCACACCACCCTGACCGTGCCGGCGCACGCGTTCCTGGTGGCGATGACCTCCCAGGCCCCGGGAACGGGGGGCCGCACCGGCGAGACCGCCGGGACGGTCGAGCGCGCGGTGGCGGAAGTTCGGCGTCTCCCGGCAGCGTGTGGCCCCGCCCCCGCGTCTGTCGACGGCGGCGTCGAACGGCCGAGGGACGGGCGGTCCCATGAGGACCGCCCCTGGTGCCGGCGGGGGCGGTCCGATGCGGTCGTCCGGCGACCGTGCCATGGGCGAGGCCGGGCCGCACGGGCCGAGCCTGCCCGGGCCGGGCGGCTCCGGCCGGGAGGATCCGGCCAGGCGGACCCGGCTGACCGACCGCACCCCGTGCCGGCTCGTCGAGGGCGGGACGTCCGAGGCCCGTAGGCCTGTCAGGGCGCCGTCCCACCCGCGTTGCGGATCAGCCGGCCGAGCACCTTCAGCGCGATGACGTAATCCGCGTCGTCGATGCCCTCGTGGAGGGCATCGCGGATCGCGGGCGCGTTGCGCGCGAGGTCCGCCCTGGCCTGTTCCCCCTCCTCCGTGAGCCACAGCCGGTCCTCGGCATCCCGCCTCAGCCAGCCCCGCTCCTCGAGCGCCGCGGACTCTGCCGCCAGGTCGTCCTCGGGCCGGATGTAGGACCTCATGGCCTCCCTCAGCTCGGGCAGGGTCATCCCCTCGCCATCGGGTGAGAGGTCGTTCACCGACAGGTTGCGCAGCAGCCAGAACTGCGGCTGGGTGTAGCCCTTCTCGGCCTGCCGGGCCCGGGTGAACGCGATCAGCGCCTCGTAGGCGACACCGGTCCAGTAAGCGGCGGGCTGTCCGGCGAGTTCCACATCGGACAACTGACTGATCGTCACGGAATGTTCCTCTCCTGTTATTTCGAGCGTGAAGGCCGCACTGCGAGTCGTGCGAGTCGTACGGGTCGTCAGTCGGCCACGACGGTGTTCTGGGCGGCGCCGACGCGCCAGGCGCCGTCCTCCTTGACCAGGATGTAGAACGGGCGGCCCTCGGGCCGGTCGGCGATCCGGGTGCCGTCGGGGCGGACGGGCTGCTGACGGACGTTCACCGCGGCGACGTCCGGGCGCAGGAACAGCACGCGCTCGACGTCGTAGACGGCGGTGGACTCGGCCATGGCACCGGGCAGCACCTTGCGGGTGAAGGTCGCGATCTCCTCGAAGCCCGACAGGCGCTTGCCGTGGCCGGTGGTCCACACCGGGTCCTGCCGGCGGAAGACGCTCAGGAACCGGTCGACCAGCTCGTTCTGCTGAGCCTGCTCGACCTCCGCCACCAGACGGCGGATCGCGGCCACCTCGGCATCGGTCTCCGGGCCCTCGGGGGCGCCGAACACCTCGACCGGCCGGTACGAACCCGATGCCAGTTCGGCCACCGCGCCCGGCCGGCCCGGCTGCCAGCCCAGGGCGCCACGGGCGGCGGCGCCGCTGACGCTCTGGTCGAGGGCGAGCGCGTCCGCGAAGAGCGGGCCGAAGACCTCGGCGGCCTGCTCCACCGGCACCGCGTGCGGGGCTGCGAGCACGCCGGCCGCGCGGCCGGCGGCCCGGGCGAGATCACGGACCGGGACGGCCGACTCGCCGACACCGTGCCAGACAGTGCCGGCCCCGGCCCGCTCGGCGGCGGCCACGAACAGCTCGGCCAGGTCGTCCACGTGGACGGTCGGCCAGCGCACGCCCTCCACGCCGTAGTACTCGGGCACCCCCTGCTGACGGGCCCGGTCGACCAGGATGGCGGGGATGCCACCGCCGCGGCCGTACACGATGCCGGGCCGGACGACGACCGCGCGTACGCCCTCGGCGACCTCGGCCAGCACCCGCCGCTCGATCCGCGGGCGGTAGCCGACGATGTCGATCGGGTCGGTCGGGGCCTCCTCGCCGACTTCCTGGGCCTCGCCGGTGGCGCCCAGCACCCAGACACCACTCGTGTAGACGAAAGGGCGGCCGGTGCCGCGCAGCGGAGTGACGAGCGCCTCGATCGCGGCGATGTCGACGTCGGCGTCGCCACTCGGGGGAGCCAGGTGGATCACGGCCTCGATCTCCGGGGTCACCGCACCGGCCAGCGAGGCCGGGTCGGCGGTGTCGCCGACCAGCTGGGCGTGCCAGGCCCGGCCGGGCCGCGGCTCGGCGCTACGGGTGAGCGCGACGACCTGGTGGCCGGCGGCGGCGAGGTGGTCGGTGACGGCGGAGCCTATGTAACCGGTGGCACCGGTGAGCAGAACCTTCATGACGTTCCCGTCTCGAGGAACGAGACATTACGTCTCGTTCGATGGTGTGGTGACGTGCCTCGAACCCGCACGGTGCGCGCAGGGCCGCACGTCGGCGGGAGCGGCCCCGGCGCCCCACCGGTCGAGCATCGCGTAGGCGGGCCGCCATTGATTCGCATACGCATGGTGTGCGGACTCGGGCAGGAGCCGCGCCAGAACGGCGGCCACGGTCCGCTCGGCGGCACCGTCCAGGAGCCACGGCAGGATCCATGCCGCATCGGCCTCGATCAGCTGGGCGTGGGCGCGCTCGAAACGCTCCCACTGCTCCTTGCCCAGGGCGGCCTGGACCACCGGGAACAGGGCCTCCTCCTCGTGGCGGAGATGTCCGCGTAGGCCGGTGACCAGCGAGCCGGTGAGCTCACCGAACAGGTCGAGACCGACATCGGGGCCGGACAGCGCCCGGTCGATCGCCTCGAGCAGTCGGGCGAGCGCGGCGTGCTCGGCCTCGATCGCCTCCAGCCGCGCCAGGGAGAGGGGCCGGCCGGACAGGGCCTGGCGCAGGGAGGGCCACAGCACGTCGTCCTCGGCGGCCTGGTGGGCGTGCAAAGCCCTCCGGAACAGATTCCAGCCCACAGCGGTGCGCAGGACGTTCCGGGGATCGGGGTCGGCGCGGGCGGTGACTCGGGCAAGGAAGTGCGCCTCTCTTCGTAATGCGTCGTGCATCGCGTACGTCACGGTCATGTCGAACCCGTCTCTCACGTCTGTCCGACTCCTGGTTCCGGTAACCGGGTGAGCCCGTGTCAGGCAGTGGTGGCACGACCGGTTCCTCCAGGAACAGGGCAGCGGGAAGCCATGCCTGACGGAGCGGGGTGCCCTGGGAAGGGCGGTCGGGCGGGGGACGACCGGGAGAACCGAGGTCCTCGACGAGCAGCCTGCCCGGCTGCCCAAAGCCTCCCGTGAGAGCCGCGTCCTGATCAACACGGACTTTGTTCGTTGATCGATAACTCGACGGTTATCGACAGGGGCAGAGGCGTCGGCATGGGGAAGGAACCCGAAAACGCGCCCGCCCGGTCGGTCGGCGCACGGTGACGGCGGGCATCCACGCCTCCGAGACGTAGCGGCGCGTCAGAGCCGTAGTGCGCCGAGTTCGCGGACCATGTCGGCGAGGGCGCCGATCAGCTCGTTCTCCGCTTCGGTACGCCAGACCAGAGCGAAGGACAGGTCCGCCATGTCCGTGACAGGTAGCCAGCGGATGTTCGGCATGCCCCAGTGCCGCGTGACATGGCGGGGAAAGCTGTGGACGATCTCGCCCATGCCGACCTTGTTGACCAGATCCTCCGCATTGGTCACGCGGCGCTCACGCTCGATCGGCCGTCCCTGGAAAGTATGGAAGGGCAGGTAGCTGTCCTCCCAGTAATCCGGCCACCCCTGGGCAACGGCGTGCTGGAAGTCGGCGAACATCTCCAGTCGCACCGACGTTCGCCGGGCGAGCTCGTGATCGGCGGCCACGGCGAGGACTCGGGGGTCCGTGCACAGGACCGGGCCGACGGTGAGGTCCGGTTCCTCCACGGGCAGCCAGGTGACGAGGACGTCCATGTCGTTGTCACGGAGTCTGCCGAACGGATCGACGGGCGCCAGCTGGCGGATCTCCAGCTCCCACTGTGGATACCGCGAGCGGAAGGCCTTCCAGTAGTGGTGCAGGTCGACGACGTTGAACGGCATCATGCCGACGCGGAGCCTGCCGGTGACGCCTCGGGCGGCCAACCGGGCGCGCTCCAGGGACGCGTGGAGGCCCGCATAGACCGGCTGCAGATCGTCGCGCAGCTGGCGTCCGACGTCGGTCAGGCGCACGGTGCGGCTGGTGCGCTCGAACAGCGGGGCGCCGATGCGCCGTTCCTGTTTTCTGATGGCCTGGCTGACCCGTGCCTGGGAGACCAGGAGCCGCTCGGCGGTCCGGCCGAAGTGCAACTCCTCGGCCAGAACCAGAAAGATCTCGATGTCCCGCAGCTCCATGACGCCCCCGTGTCCTTCTCCGCCGACAACTCAGAAGCTGCCGAGCCACGGAAGTATAGGGCGATCACGGTTCCGCGCGCGGAAGCGGAGACTGGAGCGGGCGTCCTGGTCGGTGGTCCTGACAAGTTCGGGAATCCCGGTGGAGGGCGGCACAGCCCCGAGCGCAGGGGCCGCCGAACGGCCATGGGCGTTACGGGTAGTTCCGCACGTCGTCGTTGTAGTCGCGGGCCCGGTCCCGTACGAGCTCGGGCAGTGTGCCGGTCGCCAGGTCCGCGAGCGTCGTGCGCTCCAGGACCTGGCGCAGACTCGTCCGCACGGCACGCCACACATCCGGCATGGGAGCCGCCGCGCCCTGGTACTCCAGGCCCGTCAGCTTCAGGTCCCGAACGCTGACGAGCGGTCCGTCCATCGCGCGGATGACGTCGGCGAGGCTGATCTCCGCGGGCGGGCGGGTGAGGACGTACCCACCGTCGGGGCCGCGCACGCTGCGTACCAGACGCGCCTGTCGCAAGTCGCCGAGCACGACGAAGAGAAAGCGGACGGGGATGTCCTGGCGTCCGGCGATGTCCTCGGCCTTGAGGGGCCGGTCGGGGGAACAGGCCAACTCGGCCGTGGCCCGGATGGCGTAGTCCGTTCGTGCTGAGATCCTCACGGACCCAATGTCTCACGAGTGGCGCAAAGCCGACCTGCGGCGGTCTGTTCACGGATCGTCAACGGGACCCCGGCGCGGCGTTGTTGTCCGGAAGCGGCATTGGCAGTGCACTTTGTTCATCGACATAGTGAACATTGCTCGTGCAGTGCCCGTCCCTGGTTCGGAGGTCTCCGTGGTGTCCGTGGTACCTGTCGCGTCCTCGCCGTACGCCGAGTCCGCCCGCCCTCGATCGACGGTGGCGGTCGTCGGCGCGGGCGCTGCCGGTGCGCTCGTCGCCGTCCAGCTGTGCGAGGCGGCGGCCCGACGCCGTATCCCGCTCGGCCTGGTCCTCGTCGACCCCGCGCCGGAGGCGGGCCGGGGCACCGCGTACGCCACCACCGTTCCCGAGCACCGGCTCAACGTGCCCGTCGGCGGCATGAGCTGCTATCCGGACGACCCCGGTCACTTCCGGCGCTGGCTCTGCCGGCACGGCGAACCCACCGTGACCGCGGCGGACTTCGCCTCCCGGTACCGCTACGGCTCGTATCTCGCCGACACGCTCGGCCGTGCCGTCATCAGGGCACACGGCACGGTATCCGTACGGCGGCTGCGCACCAGGGCGACCGGATGCGCCGACGCGGCCGGGGGACGTCTGGAGCTCCGGCTCGCCGACGGCAACACGGTGACGGCGGACGGCGTGGTACTCGCCACCGGTCCCGCGACGGGCCTGGCCGGCTGGGCTCCGCCCGAGCTGGCCGCCTCCGACCGGTTCGTCCCCCGCCCCTGGCGGCCGGGCGCGCTCGACGCCGTCGGCGAGTCGGACGACGTCCTCCTCGTGGGCACCGGTCTCACCGCCGTC
This sequence comes from Streptomyces sp. NPDC058664, assembly GCF_042716635.1. Taxonomy (NCBI): domain Bacteria; kingdom Bacillati; phylum Actinomycetota; class Actinomycetes; order Kitasatosporales; family Streptomycetaceae; genus Streptomyces; species Streptomyces sp. NPDC058664. Next base: position 111,941 of record NZ_JBHXRW010000026.1, read on the forward strand.
GATCTCGCGCTCGTCCTCGATCGTCCCGGCCGCACGGTGCACGCCGTGTCCCGTGGCGGGCTGCTTCCCCAGCCGCACGCGGTCGCCCCGCTGCCCCCCGTACCGCCGCCGCCCGGCCTCGCCGCTCTCCCGTTCCACCGCCTCCGCAGGGAGCTGACGCGGCACTTCGCCGCCACGCGCCGCGCCCACGGCGACTGGCGGCCCGCACTCGACGGGCTGCGGCCCGAGATCGTACGGCTCTGGCAGGGCCTCACCGACGACGAGCGGGCGGAGTTCCTCGGCCGTGACGCCACCCTCTGGAACACCCACCGGCATCGCATGGCGCCCTCCACCGCCGAGACCATCGCCCGGGCGCGCGCCGCCCGCAGGCTCCGCGTCCACGCCGGGCGGGTCGCCTCCGCGGCACCGCGAGAGGACGGGAGCCTGCTCGTCTCCCTCGCCGACGGCCGTACGTTGCGCGTGGCATGGGTGGTGGACTGTACGGGCCCGGGGCTCCGGGCCGACGCCGGCGGCGACCCGTTGTGGAGCGGGCTGCTGTCCGACGGCCTCGCCGCACCCGGACCGCTGGGCATCGGCGTGTCCACCGACGGCGGCAGGCTGCTCGACGCCCAGGGGCACCCGGGCCGGCCGCTGTTCACGCTGGGCGCGCCCCGCCGGGGCGAGCTGTGGGAGACGACCGCGATCCCCGAGATCCGCGCCCAGGCCAAGGAGGTCGCCGACGCCGTACTCGCCCCGCTCGCCACCGCCCCCCGCTCGGCACGCCGCCGGCCCACCGATCAGTTCGGGCTGCCGCTGTCCACCCACGCCGCGGCCGCGGCGTCCTTCCGCTGCGGACTCGCCCGGGTCATCACCGTGCGGGCGAAGGCGGCCGAGTCGTTCGCGCGCGCCACCGAGCTGGACCCCGGGTTCGCGCTCGGGCACGCCGCGCTCGCCCTGCTCGGTCACGAGTGCGGAGCGGACGTCGACGTCGCCCGGGAGCTGGCGGACGCCCAGCGCAGCGTGCGGGAACGCGGCGACGAGCGGGAGCGGTCGTTCGTCGACGTGGTCACCCGCCGCATCGATGAGCGCGAAGCCCGGGCGGGCGCCACGGGCGACGGCGACACGGCGCTCGTCGACCACCTCGGACGCTTCCCCGCCGACGCGTTCGCGCTCGGCATCGCCGTCCCCACCATCGCCTTCTCCGGCGTCACGGATCTCGACGGCACCCGGGCCCTCGATCTGGTGGAGCGGACCGCGTCCGCCTACGAGGGGCACTGGTTCCACACCTCGCTCCTCTCCTTCGTCCGGCAGGAGCAAGGAAGGATCGAGGAGGCCGGCGAACTCGCCCGGTCAGCGCTCTCCGCGCAACCCTCCTCCGGCCACGCCGTGCACGCCCTCGCCCACGTCCACTACGAGTCCGGTGAGCACCGGACCGGCCGGGACTGGCTCGATGGCTGGATCGGCGGCCAGGGGCGGGGCGCCGTGCACCGGGCGCACTTCTCCTGGCACGTGGCGCTCCACGAACTGGCTCTCGACGACTCCGCGGCCGTACGCCGCCGCTGGTTCGCCCAGCTCGCGCCGGGCCAGGTCAACGGGGTGCGGGCCCTCGTCGACTCCGGCTCCCTGCTGTGGCGGGCCCGCATGTCCCGCAACTGGACCGGCCGCGTCCCCGTCGACGACGTGCTCGACGCGGTCGCCCGTGATCTGGTCGAACGTCCCGCGACCGCGTTCACGGCCCTGCACGGCGCCGTCGCCCTCACCGCCGCCGGCGACCTCCCCGCGCTCCGCCGGCTGCGCACCCACGCGGCCGGCGCGGACCCGGTGCAGCGGGAGGTCGTCGTCCCGCTGTGCAGCGCGCTGGAAGCGGTCCTCGAAGAGGAGTGGGCCACCGCGGTGCGGGAACTGCGCGGACTGCTGCCCTCGCTGCGCCGCGTGGGAGGCAGCGCCGCACAGCGCGAGGTCGTCGAGGAGACCCTCCTGTACGCGTTGGTGGAGGCGGGTCACAGCGACGCTGCCCGCCATCTCCTCGAACAGCGCCTCGATCGTCGCGCGTCCCCGCTCGACCGACGCAGGCTGGCCGGACTGAGCCTTTGAGGGGCGGGAGTCGCCGTGCCCGGCCCGCGGGAGAGCACCTGGTGCCGTCCGAACCGGGGCCGGGGCACACCGCGCGGCCGTGGCCGACCGAGATCGTCAGCGACGTCTCGTCCCCGGTGACGTGCGACGGCCGGAAGACCGTCGTCTCACTGTACGTTCCCAGGAACTCCACGAGCTCGTCGGTGACGTCGAAACCCGCCTCCTCGTAGGCCAGGCGGGCCGCCTCGACGTCCACGGGACCGCACTCGACGCGCGAGGCACCGGTGAACACCCTGCCGAGGGATTCCTCCCTCGCCCTGCTCTGCTCGTCACTCATCCGGTGCGCACCTTTCCGACCATGCCGGGCGCCCATGTCTCGCAGCTCTTGCATACAAGGAATCTCTTGCCCTTGTGATTGCCGATCACGATATCGAGGTTCTTCAGATCGGCCCCGCCGTTCAGAGCGTTCGTGCACGCCTTGGGCCCGCCCTGCCCCGTACTGCTCGGGCAGACACAAACGGCACGGCATAACGTCCAGGTGCCCACCGATCCCTTCGGGCGGCTGCTGTGGGCCTCGCCCGTGCTGCCACGGTTCCACCCCCGACCCGACCGCCGCCCGAACCCACGGCGTCATCGACGCACTCACCGGGACCGGCCTCACGTGCTGGGCCGACAAGGCGTATCAGGGCGCCGGTCGTTCCGTCGACCGGCGCTGCTTGCAGGTTCACAGCAGCCTCCCGCTCCCGCTGGCAGCGGGTCAGGGCGGTGTGGGCGAGGAGTGGCGAAGCCGGTCGAGGCGTCGGATGACCGGTGTCGCGGCGGCACCGTGGACGACGACGGAGAGCAGGACGGTGAAGGCCACCACCGACCAGAGCTGCCGCGTGTCGGCTTCGAAGGCTTCGCTGTGGCCGAGTGCGTATGCGAGGTAGAAGAGGGAGCCGATGCCACGAATCCCGAAGAAGGCGGTGACCGCCTTCTCTCGCGGTCCCGCAGCGGAGCCGATCAGACCGAGCCACCCGGCGGCGGGCCTGACGACGAGGACGAGCAGAACGGCGACCAGAGCGCCTTGCCAGGTGAGGGCGTGCAGTCCGTCGGTGACGAGGAAGCCCCCGAGGAGGAAGAGCAGGATCACGGTCAGCAGCCGTTCGATCTGTTCGGTGAACTCGTGCAGTACACGGTGGTAGCCGTGGCTGCGCTCGGCCGCGCGGATGGTGCAGGCCGTCACGAACACGGCGAGGAAGCCGTAGCCGTGGAGGAGTTCGGCCGCTCCGTACGCCAGGAACGTGGCGCCCAGGGCGACGAACCCTTCCATGTGCTCCGACAGCCGCAGCGCGTTCGTCTGCGCGCGGAAGAACATCCGGCCCAGCAGACGACCGGCCACGATCCCCACCGCCACGCCTACCGTGATCTTGACCAGGACGTCGACGAGCAGCCATCGCCCGATCCAGCCCGTCGACCACCCGTCGCCGGCCGCTGCGGCGAGTGCCAGGGCGGCCAGGACGAACGGGAAGGCCAGTCCGTCGTTCAGCCCGGCTTCGGCGGTGAGAGCGAACCGGACCTCGTCCTCGTCGTTCTCCGCGTCGGTGGGCTCTCCCACTCGCACCTCCGCCGCCAGTACGGGATCGGTCGGTGCGAGTACCGCGGCGAGGAGGAGGGCGAGCGCCGGTGGCCAGTCGAGCAGGAGTGCGGCGATGAGTCCGGTCCCGGCGATGGTCAGGGGCAGGCTGATGCCGAGCAGGCGCCAGGGTCCGCCCCACGCGCGTCGGCCGAAAGGCCGGTTGAGGGCGAGACCTGCTCCCATCAGCGACACGATCACGCACAGTTCGGTCCCGTGCTCGATCCAGAGCCGGTCACGCACCGGGTCCACCGTCGGCACGGGCCACGGCAGTGCCGCCACGACGGCGCCGGCCGCGAGGAAGACCATCGGCATGGAGAGGGGCCGTTTGAACACGAGCCTCGGCACGACGGCCGCGCCGAGCGCACCCAGCCCCATCGCAAGGTAAACGGTGTCGGAGAGGATCACTCAGCCCATCCTGTCCGAGACAGCCTCCTCCATGCGTGCTGACTCTCGCTTCGTCACGTTGGACATTCTCACGAGGTGTCCGTCCGTCGTCTCACCGCATACCAGGAGAGGACCGGTCAGGGCCCGTATCCACGTCTATCAGAGCAATGAGACGCTCAAACCCCGGAACGAGAGCCGGCACCTGCTCCCATCCGATGGTGCGCACGCGATGGAGCCCGCTCTCACCCGGTGGTGCGGTGGTGCGCGACATCCAAGCGCACCGGATGCCGGGGGTGCTCCGCCCTCACCGCCGGCCATCGGAACTGTGGGCGCCCACGTCATTCGGCTCTGTCGGGGATCCTGCGACATCGCAAGAGGCGCCGCGGTGAGCAACTGGATTCGGGCAGCGGCGGGTTGGGGTCTTCGTCGCGTCGGTGTTGTTGTCGTTGGTGGCGGAGCGTCTTGTCCCGCCCCGGCGGAAGAGGCCGACGGTTTCCACCAGCCGAATGAGGGGTGTTGTGGGCTGTTCTGCCCGGGCGCGGGCCTGCGGCAAGTAGCATCCGGCAGCAATACCCGTCCCCTGCAAGGAGTCGATTGCATGCCCGACGAGCCGGTCAACACCTCGATCCAGGCCAAGTACGCGGAACAGCTCGCCGCTGATCTCGCCGCCAACCAGGCCGAGCAGGCCACTCTCACCGTTCGGCTGAGCCGGCTGAAGGAGGAGGCGAAGTGGCTCACCACGACACTGGAGTCCCTGCCGACGGCCACCGAGGGCGAACCGGCGGCAGCCGCCGAGCCGGTGGGCGGTACCGCTCCGGACGGGGCAGGTGCGCAGGAGGCGGCCGTGCCGCAGCCGAGGGCGGAGAAGACCGCGGGCACCGCTGCGGTGAAGAAGGCGCCGGCGAAGAGGACCACCGCGGCCAAGCGCGCCACCAAGAAGGCGCCCGCCACCAAGAAGGCGCCCGCCGAGGAGGCCCCGGCGGCAAAGAAGACGGCCGTCAAGAAGACAGCAGCGGCCAAGGAGACAGCAGCGGCCAAGAGGACCGTGAGGTCGACGGCCCCCACGCTCGGTGAACTCCTCAAGGAGCTCCTCGCCCAGCAGCCCGGCGAGCCGAAGAAGGTCAGCGAGATCGGTGCCGAGCTGAAGGCGGCCCACCCCGGTCGCGCGACGTCGGACCAGACCGTCCGCAACACCCTGGAGAGGCTGGTGACCAAGGACGGTCTGGAGAAGGACACCCGGCAGGGCGTCGTGCTCTACACCTGGCCCACGGCCCAGCCCCCTGCCCCTGGCGCCGTCGCGGAGCAGGCGAAGGACGAGGAGCCCGCCGAGGCGGCCCCGGCCGGAGTCTGAGCAGCGCGGCCGCAGGGGACTGCCGCGGGCGGCCGGGGAACAACAGCAACCCGGTCAACAACCGCCCCTGTGCGGTCGCGTGCCGTGGCCGTGGTGATGGTCGACGTCGACCGTTTCAAGGCGGTCAACGACCGGCTGGGCCACGCCCCGCCGCGTCCAGCGCCTGGAGCAACTGGTGCGGATGCCCACACTCCGAAGCGGACGCGGTGCCGGTGTTCACCGAGACCGGCGCCTGGATCGGCACCACCGAGAACCCGGACACCGTCAACGGCCTGATCCACACCTACGAGACCGGCGGCCGGCCCTCCGAGACCGGGAAGTCCGCCCGAACCATGCGGCGGCCCTTCGACCATGCGAAGGGCCGCCGCACCCGATGCCGTCGCGCACCAGGCGGAATTCGTCAGGCACGACCCGAAGGCCCGGCCCATGAGGCCCGCCGGGTCCGGGCCGCCACCTCCCGCAGCAGCAGTACGGCCGCCGCCGACGCCGAGGGGCCCGAGCCCCGTGTCGCCAGGGACGCGCCCGCGTGGCGTACCGCGTCGAGGCGGAGGCGCTGGACGCCGACGAGGGCCCGCAGGAAGGGCCGGTACGAAGGGTCCACCACGCCCGCGAGGGGGGCAGCCGCCGCCAGGTCGGTGGCGGCCCGGTCCGCCTGTTCCTGAACGAGCCGGCCCAGCGTCGCGCCGGACCGGGCGAGGTCCGCGCCGTGGCGTGCCACCGCGTCGGCGGGAACGCCCGGCCGGCCCGCGCGCACGTCCTCGGGCAGGTCTTCCAGGAAGTCGATGCGTTGCATGGCGCGGATGAGCCGGTGGCAGCCGTTCGTGAACACCGCCCGCGCCGGCGCGTCCGCGGGTGCGAGGAGACAGGCCGTGAGCATCAGTGCGGGCAGGGAGTACTCCCGCACGTACTGCTCCAGTTCCTCGTCGTCCGTGATGGTCCGCCACGTGACCTCGCGCTCGCAGCCCCGCAGGAACTCGTCCACATGGGTGCGCACGTCCGGGTGGCGCTCGGCGGTGTGCACCAGGCAACGCAGCACGGGCAGTCCGGAGTGCCCTTCGGCGAAGGCCTTCCGCACGAGCCCGTCCCACTCCGCGAGCGCCGTCACCCGTTCGTCCGGCGTTCCCCGGTCGATCCGGTCGTCGGTGTCGTGCATGAACGCGACGGCGGCCACGACGTGCGGCAGCAGTGGGGCGGGGAGCAGCAACCGTGCGGCCGCGTATTCGGCGGTCCTGTACTTCCGCACGGCCCGCCGCTGCTGTGTGTAGTCCTGTCGCAGCCGCGGCTCTCCGACCCCGGCCCGGTCGAGGGTCCGCTTCCACATGCCGGTCTCCTGTCGTCGTCGGCTGCGAGCTTACGGGCGCTCGGGCCGGAAACCCGGATGAGCCCCCGGCGTCCTGTCTGCCAGACTCTCTGCGGTGTACGAGAGGTACGAGGTCGACGACGTCTACGAGACGCACGTGACGGTCCGGTGCCGGACCGAGGAGGAACGGGCCCGGCTCGACGCATGGGCGGTGGACAGGGGCCTGAAGGTCACCACCATCGTCCTCGCCCGAGGTCGGACGCCGGTCCAGCCGATGCTCACGCTGCCCGACAGGACCGGTCATCCGGCAATCGTGGCCGGGCTGCGGGAGGCCGGTTTCGAGCCGGTGCGGGTCAAGGTCGAGACGGTGCCGTGGAGCGCGGATCCCGTGGGCCCCGGCGGGGGCTACTACGAGCACCACCTCAAGCTGGCTCTGCCCGCCGTGTACGACCGGGCCGCGCTGGAGGCCCTCGTCATGCCGCACGGTGCCCACGTCTCGTGGAACGCCCGCCGGTTGCTGCCGGGCCCGGACGGGCGGCACGAGCGTTTCGTGACCCAGCGGCACCCGGGGCCCGCGGACGCGGCAGGATCCGCCTGCGACGTGCTCGTCGCCGCACTGGTCGCCGCCGGGCACGAACCGGTCGCGCAGGAGAGGGAGTTCGTCCTCTCCGACAGCGACTTGTCATGGGACGAGGGCTGGCTGGAGGAGGCCGTATGAACGAGAAGCAGTGGGCACCGCCGATCCCGGACGGGCCCGGCACCGGAGTGGGGCCCCGCGCCGACCACGTGCACCGCGAGGACGGGCTCCCGCGCACCCTGACCGCCGGCATCGGTGACGCGGCCGTCCGGCACCGGGTCTTCGACCCGGCCCTCAAGCACTTCGACGAGGCCTACCGGCCCGGTGACGGCGTCGTCGAGGACCCGGAGCTGCGGGCCCGCTGGCAGGCGGCCCGGCGCGCGGCCCTGGAGCTCGTTCTCGCGGCCGTCGCCGGCTCGCGGTGGGCCGACTTCCTCGTGCTGCGTGGCAGCATGCTGATGTCCGCCTGGTTCGCGGAGGCTGCCCGCGCCCCGAAGGACATCGACTTCGTCGTCGTCCCCGAGACCTGGCGCATCGAGGAGCCACGTACCCGCGCCATGCTCGACGGCATCGCCGACGCGGCGGAGCGCCTTGTCGAGCAGAGCGGTGCGGGCCTGTCGATCTCGGCGGCCGGCGCCGTGTCCGAGCACATCTGGACGTACGAGCGGGTGCCCGGTCACCGTCTGGTCCTGCCGTGGACGGCCCCCGGCCTGCCCGGCGGCCAGGTCCAGCTCGACTTCGTCTTCCAGGAACGCCTCCCGACCCCGCCCCGCCCGACCGAGGTCGCCGGCGTCCGCCTGTCTGCCGCGGATCGGGAACTGTCCCTGGCCTGGAAGCTCATGTGGCTGAGCTGCGACATGTATCCGCAGGCCAAGGACCTGTACGACGCGGTCCTCCTCGCCGAGAGCTGCGCCCTGCCACTCACTCTCCTGGAGACGGTGCTGCGCGAGGCGGACGAGTGGCCGGGCCACCTGGACGAGCCGCTGAACCTCAGGATGTTCGAGAACGCCGTCCGCGAGGTCGACTGGACGGGCTTCGACGACGCCCACCCGGACACCGAGGCGGCAAGGCGGAACCTGGGCGCCCGCCTGCTGGCCGCCCTCGCTCCGGTCCTCGAGGCATCCTGCTGATCGTTTCAGCGTGAAAGCGCCGGGCCGGACGGAGGGGTCCGGACCCGGCGGTCGGCGGTAGCGTCCGAGGGAGTACGGGTCGGTGTACGGGCCCGAAACCGACTCGGCGCGTTCGCGACGCCTGCCGACGCGAATGCCGGGTACTCGTCTCCCGTACGGACCAGCGACGCGGACCGCGTCCCCGGCCGCTCTCGGGGAGAGAAGAACGTGACAGTCAAGGCAATGGGTTGGGCACACTCGTTTCCCATGTCCGGAGGTGTACGGGCCGGGCGGCAGTGGACGCAGGAGCATTTGGCGTCCTTGCCGTGGGCCGCGCGAGAACCCGAGACGGTGGACGCCATCGTCCTGACCGTCTCCGAGTTGCTCACCAACGCCCATGTCCACGCGCACAGCGACGCACAGCTCGTGCTCACCTGGGACGGCGACTGCCTCCACATCAGCGTCCACGATGAGGACCCGACGCTGCCCCGGCCCCGCGACCCGGACAACGACGCGGTTTCCGGCAGGGGCGTGAGCATCGTGCAGGCCCTCGCCGACAGGTGGAGTATGCGGTGCCAACGGCACGGCAAGACGGTGACGGCCTGCTTCCGCCCGGCCTGTTCGACCGGATCCGAAGAGCGTGATGAAGATCCCCGCGGCGGGAGCGACCACGAGGGCGACGAGCGGTAGCCCGGGCTGCGCGGGGCGGGCGGCTCCTGATGCAGGATTCCTGGGACGAGGCTTCAGGGACTAGGTCTTCGCAGGAAGGGGGCTTCTCTCAGGAGCCTGACGCGGGACGGAGCCGCGTGCGGTCGCGGTGAGGCTCTCACCGCGACCATCCCCACGCCCCTCACGAAGAGGCCACTGGAGTCGTTGGAGGAGGCCGGGAATGTTCTGGGCGGTGCCGTAGGCATGGTGGGGCTGAGACCGGTCCGTCGTGAAGCTGATCCAAGCGGACGGCTCAGGTCCGGTCGCCGCCGGGTTCGGGCCCGACTCGGCCATCGGCTGCCGCGTACGGCCGCGGAGGTGTTGCGCTCGCGCCTCGACTGCCCGTCCGAGATCGCTGTCGTCCTCAGGACCGGCCGGCCGTCCCCGGTCGCCCGTTGCTGCCTCCCGCCCCCGCGGGGCCCCCCCCGGCGGGTGGGCCCCCGGGGGGGCCCCGGGGGGGGGGGGGGGGAACGGAGCCCCCCTTGCCTCGGCGCGTCGCGGACAGGCGGCGC